>JADGOM010000056.1 GCA_017882925.1 Acidimicrobiia bacterium
CGCTGCGAGCGTCGGGCGACCTCGAACGCACGCGCGCCGCGCAGGCGCGCGAGTGGATGTGGTCGGAGCTGCGCGCCAACCTGCTCGACACGCTGCGCCACGACCCCCGCGTCGCGGCGGTGCTCGGCGACGTGGACGCTGCGGTCGCGGCCGGCACGCTCAGCCCCACGAGCGCAGCCGAGCGCCTGCTCCACGAGTTCCTGCCCGACCCCGGCTGAACCGCGGAGCCGTCACCGTCGTGCGTTCACAGACAACCGCATGGGTTGTCTGTGAACGCACGGACGGCAACTGCAGATGCGTCAGGCGGTGGGAGTGGTCGGAGCCGCCGGCGGCGCGTCGGAGCCGACGAGCTTCGCCTTCAGCCGGTCGAAGTCGCTCTGGTCGATGACGCCGCGGTCCTTGAGGTCGGCCAGCTTGGCCAGCTCCTCGGCGGTGTTGGTCGCCGAAGTGCCTGCCGTCTCCTGGATGAACTTCCGGGCCGCCAGATCCTGCGCTGCGGCGGCGGCCTGCAAGTGCTGCTGCATCTTGTGCCCGCGCGCGATGAGGTACACGAGCACCGCGAGGTACGGGAAGACGACCAGGCCCAGGACCCACGCCGCCTTGGCCCAACCCGACAGGTCGTGGCTTCGGAAGAGGTCCGCGATGACGATGAAGAGCAGGTAGATCCAGATCACGAAGAACGTGATCTCGATGAACGTCAGCAGCACCTGGCCGGTGCCGAAGTCTGAAGCGAGCATGGTTCAGGTCTCCTCGTGAATCTCCTGGGCACCTTCGACGAAGGGCCCGTGGCGGCAGGGATCATCGCCGACGACGGCGCCCGGCGCCAGGATCCGCGGGACTCACGGTGTGGCGGGCGACCCACCGGCTGCAGCCGGCGGCACCCGTCAAGCGGTGCGCAGGACCTCGACCTCGCCGTCGGGAGACATCGGCTGCTTGAACCAGCGGGTCGGCGAGTCCTCGATGAACGCGTACATGCGGCCGAAGAAGTCGGTCTCGATCTTCCCGACGACCAGCGGTTGCCCGCCTCCCACCCGGATGGTGTCGCCCACGTTCACGTCCGCCACCGGCACCGTCGTCCACGATTCAGTCATGCGGGGATCATGCCATCCACCGGAACCGGCCCGGGCATGCGGGTCGGAGCCGCGATCACGTCGCGGAAGACGAAGCCGTCGCGCGTGACGGTCTCACCGACCTCGACGTCGATCGGGGCACGGAACCCGGGCCCGTCCCACACGAACGTGTGGAACTCGCCCCGCTCGCCGCACGGATCGACGCCCGCGGGAAGATCCGCGAGCAGGCTCGCGTCGAAGGCGCGGCCCGCGAACTCCGCCGGGAGCACCTGCGGATCGACGCAGGTGATCACCGCGCGCACGCCGCCGGCCAGCATGTCGAGGGCGAGACGGTCGGTCGGTCGCCCCCAGAGCGGGAACACCGGCGTGATGCCGGTGCCCGCGAGCTTCTGCTCCCGGTACTCGCGCACGTCTTCGAGGAAGAGATCGCCGAACACCATCCGCTCGATGCCCACCGCGAGCGCGGCCTCGACCGCGGCGGCCATGCGCGCCTCGTACACGTCGTTGGGGCAGGGCGACGGGATCTCGACGACGTGCAGCGGGAGCCCGAGCCGCTCCGCCTGCGCCTCCAGCAGCGTGCGGCGCACCGCGTGCATCGCGACCCGGTCGGCATCGGCGTTGACGGTCACGAGCAGACCCTGCACGTCGACCACCCGCTCGGCGCGGGCCACCGCGAGCGCGAACGCGCTGTCCTTGCCGCTGCTCCAACTCATCCACGCGGGCGTTGCCGTCATCGGCGCATCCTGCCCGACCCCGGCTCGCCCCGGCCAGGTCGCACCGGGCCGGGCCTCGGACATCACGTGCCCGCGCCGACTCCGGCTGGCACATGACTTCACAAGGTGACGCTTGACGGCACGCGGCGCGGCTGCGATCCTTCGCCCGCGCTTCCCCCGCAACCACCCACCGTCGCGGAGGAACGCATGCCCACCACCGTCACCGTCGTGCCCTGGCCCGATTCGGTCATCGACCAGCTCGGCTTCGACCCCCGCTCCACCTACGCGGAGCGGTTCTGGCTGCCCACGCTCGGCCCGACGTCGCTCCTCCTCAGCCGACGGCTGGCGGCGGAGCTCGACCGCGCGCCCGACGGGGTCACGCTGCCGGTGGCGGAGACCTCGCAGGCGCTCGGGCTCGGACCGCGCGAGGGAGCCAACGCACCGCTCGCGCGCAGCTTCGACCGCCTCGTGCAGTTCGACGTCGCGCGGGTGATGGAAGCGGGGATGTACGCGGTGCGGCGCATGCTCCCGCCGATCAACCGCCGCCACCTCAAGCGCCTCCCACCCGCACTGCAGACCGCGCACACCGAGTGGGCCGAGGCCCAGCTCGCGGAGCGGCCGGCGGCCAACGCACGCCGGCGGGCGCGACGCCTCGCGATCGTGCTGCTCGAGCAGGGCGAGGACCCCGACCCCATCGAGCAGCTGCTCATCGCCACCGGCTTCCACCCGTCGATCTGCCGCGAGACGATCGAGTGGGCCCGCACCGAGCACGCGCTGCTCACCGTCGAACCCGCGGCCCGGTGAGGCCGCGCTCCGACGGGAGGACCGCTGCCGCGAGGCCGAGCGGGTAGCCCACCGCCACCAGCTCGAGCTGCGTCGACGCGGCGGAGGTCGCGGCCGCCGATTCGCTCCCGGTGGCGGTCACGGCCGAGCAGCTAGTGGCCCGCGACGGGCTCCGGCTCGTTGGTGCCCTCGCCGGGCAGGAGGCTCTTCTGGTCGAGGACGTAGAGGAGACCGAGCGCCGGGAGGATGATCACCGCCGCGAGCGCGAACACGACGAGCACCGCCCAGAGCGTGCCCGACGGCGCCGCGCCCTGCGAGACCTTCAGCGACGTGGGCAGGAGGTACGGCCACTGCGCGACGCCCCACCCGAGCACGACCGACGCCACCACGCCCGCGGCGAGGATCCGCACGACTCCGCCCGCGCCCCGCACGAGCAGCACGAGCGAACCGATGCCGCAGATCGCGGAGAGGACCACCAGCGGGAGCGCGCGGGAGAGCAGGCCGTGGAAGAGGTACGTCGAGTCGTGGTGGAAGACGACGATCCCGACCGCGGCCACCACCCCCGCGACCAACCCCGCGGCGATGGCCCGCACGCGGAAGTAGCCCTCCATCGCCGGGTCGCCGAGGCGCTTCGAGTCGGCCGTGAGGTACACCGCCGAGAGGTAGGCGCACACCGTGACCGCGAGCACACCGCCGACGATCGACGTGGGGTTGACCCAGCTCGACCACGGGTCGCCGGCCTTGCCGCCCGCGGGCACGCGGCCCGAGGCGATCGCGCCGGCGACCGCACCCATGCAATAGGGCACGAGCACCGACGACGACGCGAACGCGGCGCCGAAGTTGCGGCGGTCGCGGGTCCGGAACACGACCTTGCGGAACGCGAAGCTCGCGCCCCGGAACACGATCCCCACCGCCGCGAGCGTCAGCGGCACGAACAACGTGAGCGTGATCGACGCGAACGCGGTGGAGAACGCGGTCCACAGCACGACCAGGCAGAAGATCAGCCACACGTGGTTGGCCTCCCACACCGGCCCGATCGAGTGGTCGATCACGGCGCGCGGCTCCGCGCCCCGCTTCGCCCCACCCGCGATGAGGTCCCAGAACCCGGCGCCGAAGTCGGCCCCGCCGAACAGGGCGTAGGCCGTCACCCCGAAGAACAGCACCACCGCGACCGCGTCGTCGAGCGTCATCGCGCGCCGACCCCGGCGGGCTCGGACGCGGGCCCCGCCGGCCCGGCGCCGTCGTTGGGGCCGTAGGGAACGTCGATGTCGTCGGCTTCGCCGCCCGCCTCTCGGTAGCGGCGGCTCATGCCCCGCAGCACGAGGATCGTCGTCACCCCGAGCCCGGTGTAGAGCGCGAGCACGAGCAGGAACGTGATCCACACGCCGGTGTTGCCGGTGGTCGCGTCACCGACGCGCATGTAGTTGCGGACGACCCACGGTTGACGGCCGACCTCGGTGACCACCCAACCGGCCTCCATCGTGACCACTGCGAGGATCCCGGAGATCGACGCGATGCGGAGGAACCACTTCGTGCGCGGGTAGTCCCGCCGGAACAACCACGAGAGCCCGTACCAGACCGACAGCAGGAACAGCAGCGACGCCAGGCCCACCATCACGTCCCACGCGAGGTGGACGACGTTGGCCTCCGAGCGCGTCGGCTGGTCGTCGGCCGGGAACGCGTTGCGACCCTGGACGACGGTGCTGGTGCCGTCGGCCGGGTCGGAGAGGATCGATGCGAGCCCCGGGATCTTGATCCCGCCGACGACCTGGTTGTTGGAGTCGAGGTGGCCGAAGAGCGTCTCGGGGATGTCGTCCCCCGTCTTGGGCACGAGCTCGATCGCGGCGAACTTCTGGGGCTCGTTGCGGTAGACCCAACCGGCCAGCGCGTCGCCCACCCCCATCTGGATCGGCGTGACGATCGCGGCCACGGTGAACGGGATGATGAACCCGAGCCGGTGGTAGCGGTCGCGCCGGCCCCGGAGCATCCCGAACGCGTAGACGGACGCGACGAGGAAGCCGCCGACCAGGTACGCGGCGACCACCATGTGCGCCGCCTGCAAGGGCATCGCCTTGTTGAAGATCACCCCGATGGGGTCGACCTTCACGACCTTGCCCGCCGAGTTGAGCGTGAACCCCGAGGGCTCGTTCATCCACGCGTTGGCGGCCACGACCGACACGCTGCCGCCGATCCCGGCGACCACGATCGGCACCCCGGTCCAGAAGTGGGGCCACGGCTTCAGCCGCCGCCAGCCGTAGATGTAGATGGCGACGAAGATCGCCTCGGTGAAGAAGAACAGGCCTTCCAGCGCGAACGGGATGCCGAACGGCGCCCCGAACTTCCCCATGAAGCGCGGCCAGAGCAACCCGAACTCGAAGCTGAGGACGGTGCCCGTGACCGCGCCCACCGCGAACGTGACCGCCATGTACTTCGACCAGCGCTGCGCGAGCAGCAACGCGTCGGGGTCGTCGTGCTTCACGGCCTTGTAGTTCGCGATCAGCGCCATCGCGGCCCACGCCACGCCCAACGGCACCAGCACGATGTGGAACGCGAGCGTGAACGCCATCTGGGACCGCGCCCATGGGAGTGGGTTCACCGCGAGCATCTGCATGGGTCCTCAGGCCTTGCCGGTCACCCCAGGCGTTCCGTGAGGTGCTGGCCGACGCGCAACGCGTTGGCGATGATCGTGAGCGTGGGGTTCACGGCGCCGATCGACGGGAAGAAGCTCGAATCCACGACGTAGAGGTTGTCGAGATGGTGCGCCTTGCAGTCGGCATCGAGCACCGAGGTCGACGGGTCGGTTCCGTAACGGACTGTACCGGCCTGGTGCGCCGTCGCACTGATGTCCATCGCCTCGTGCAGGTAGAGGTTGCGCTCGGTGAGGCCCTCGTGCATGCCGATGTCGGTGAGCATCGACTCGAACTTCTTGCGCAGGCGCTTGAGCCCTTCGGGGTTCGTCTCCCGGATCGCGAGCTTCACCTTGCCGTCGCGGCCGACGGTGAGCCGGTTGTCGGGGTGCGGCAGGTCTTCGGACGACAGCCAGAAGTCGACGCTGTGGTGGGCGAGCATCTGCACCGGTCGGTCGGGGGTGAGCCGCGCCGCCCACGCGAGGAAGTGCGGGGCCTTCCCCTTCAGCTGCTCGCCATCCGACTTGCCGAGCATCTGGATGCCGCCCCACGGGTAGTCGGTGTCCTCACCCTTCAGGTACCAGTCGTTGAGCGTGAGCGTCTTCTGGAACCGGGTCGGGTTGGGCTCCTTCGACAGGGCCATCATCGCGACGTTGTTGTGCCGCATGTAGTTGCGCCCCACCTGGTCCGAGCGGTTGGCGAGCCCGTTGGGGTGGGTGTCACCGGCCGACTTCAGCAACAGGAGCGCGGAGTTGAGCGCGCCGCACGACACCACGACGATGTCGCCCGAGAAGCGGGCCTCGGAGCCGTCGGCCAGCGTGGCGACCACGGCGGTGACCGTGTGCCCGGAGGCGTCGGTCTCGAGGCGCTCGACCTTCGCGTTGCGCACGAGCTCGAGGTTGGGGTGCTCGAGCGCGGGGTCGACCGCGACGGTCTGCGCATCGGCCTTCCCGTTGACCAGGCACGGGAACCCGTCGACCCGGTCGCAGCGGATGCACGCGCTCGTGTGCAGCGCGTCGCCGTGCTCGTCCTGGTCGAGCAGCACGCCGATCGGGAGGTGCGACGGGTGGAGCCCGAGCTGCTCGAGATCGTCGTTGAGCTTCTGGATGCGCGGCTCGTGCCGCACCGCGGGATACGGGTACTCGCCGCTGCGCGGCCCCTCGGTGGGATCCTCACCGGCCTGCCCGTGCACGTGGTACAGCTGCTCGGCGTCGGCGTACCAGGGCTCGAACTCGTCGTACGCGTGCGGCCACGCCGGCGACACCCCACCATGGTGGTTGATCACGCCGAAGTCCTCGGCCCGCAGTCGGAACAGCGCGGCGCCGTAGAACTTCGTGTTGCCGCCGACGTAGTAGTTCTGCTCCGGCGTGAAGTCGTCGCCATCGCCGTCGACCCAGGTCTCGGTCGTCGTGTACTTGCTCTTCAGGAAGACGGCCTCGGTCTCCCAGTTGTCGCGCTCACGCGGCAGGTAGTCGCCCCGCTCGAGCAGGAGGATGCGCTTGCCGGTGGGCGCGAGCTTCCACGCGAGCGTGCCGCCGCCCGCGCCGCTGCCGATGATGACGATGTCGTAGTGGTCGTCGGTCACGGTCATGCCTCCGGCGCGGCGCGCGCTTCGAGGGGCGACGGGTGCCCCGCCGACAGATGCGATGCCGACACGATGAACCCGAGGTGGGAGAACGCCTGCGGGAAGTTGCCGATCAGCCGCTTGTTGACGGTGTCGTACTCCTCCGAGAGCAGCCCGACGTCGTTGCGCAGGCTGCGGAGCCGCTCGAAGAGCGCGCGGGCCTCGTCGTGCCGCCCGATGAGCGCGAGGTTGTCGACCAGCCAGAACGTGGTGAGGAGGAAGGTGCCCTCGCCGGCCGGTAGGCCGTCGACCGAGTCGGCGTCCGACGTCTCGTAGCGCTGCACGAACCCGTCGACCATGAGCTCGCGCTGGACGGCCTCGACGGTGCCGATGATCCGCGGGTCGTCGGGGGGCAGGAACCCGACGCGCGCCAGCATCAGCAGGCTCGAGTCCATCTGGTCCGAGCCGTAGTACTGCACGAACGAGTTCTTCTCCGGGTTGAACCCCTTCTCGCAGACCTCGGCCTTCACTTGGTCGGCGAGCTCGCGCCACCGCGCGACCGGGACGTCGGTGCGGCCCAGGTGCTCCGCGATCTTCGCGGCGCGGTCGAACGCGACCCAGGCCATCACCTTCGACTGGGTGAAGTGGCGCTGCGGGCCGCGGATCTCCCAGATGCCGTCGTCGGGAAGCTGCCACACCTGCTCGAGGTGCTCCATCACCGCGGGGAGCATCTCCCCCGGCTTCGGGTGATGGGCGGGGAGGCCGTTGTCGAGCGAGGGCCCGAAGAGCGCCTCGACCCCGGTGAGCGCCGCATCCAGGATCTCGCCGAACACGTCGAGCTGGAACTGCTCGCTCGCCTGGTTGCCGATGCGCACCGGCTTCGAGTCCTCGTAGCCGGGCAGCCAGTCGAGCTCGACCTCGGTGAGCCGGCGTTCACCACCCACGCCGTACATGATCTGGAAGTCGCCGGGGTCGCCCGCGATCGCCCGCTGCAACCAGCGCTGCCACGCCTTCGCCTCCTCCGAGTAGCCACTGAGGAGGAGCGCCTGCAGCGTGAGCGACGAGTCCCGCAACCACGAGTAGCGGTAGTCCCAGTTGCGGACCCCGCCGAGCTGCTCGGGCAACGACGTGGTGGCGGCCGCGCACACCGCCCCGGTGGGCTCGTACTGGAGCGCCTTCACCGTGATGAGGGAGCGCACCACGTCGTCGCGCCACTCACCCGTGTACGTGCAGCGATCGACCCACTCCCGCCAGTACTGCTCGGTGACGCCGCGCGCCGCGGGCGCGTCGATCGGCATCGGCGGGTCGTCGAGCGCCGAGTACCAGGCGGCGGAGAACCCGAGCCGCTGGCCCTCGGTGACGGTGAACTCCGAGATCGTCGTGTTGTCGCTCCCCTCGAGCCGCACCGGGCTGTGGAAGCGCAGCGCGTCGCTCCCCGCGACGAGGGTGAGCCCGTCGCCGACGGCCTGCGCCCACGGCACGATCGAGCCGTACTCGAACCGGGCGACGAGCTCGAGCTCCATCCGGACCGAGCCCGACACGCCCTCCACGATCCGGAAGATCGTCGGGTCGTCGAGCCCGGGGGCCATGAAGTCGCTGACCTTGACGACCCCGCCCGCAGTGGTGAACCGCGTCTCGAGCACGAGCGAGTCGCCCGCGTACTCGCGGCTGATCGACGTGACCGCGTCCTTCGGGCCGATCAGCCACCGGCCGTGCTCGGGCTCGCCGAGGAGCGCGGCGAACACTGCGCCCGAGTCGATGCGCGGCACGCACCACCAGTCGATGGAGCCGTTGCGGGCCACCGCCGCGACCGTGCGGGTGTCGCCGATGATCGCGTAGTCCTCGATGGGGGTCGACATGGTGCGCCTCAATCCGTTTCGTCGAGTGCGAGCGTGAACGTCGCGGTGAAGGGCTCCTGCACCGTCGGGTGCTCACCGGTCACGAGCGCGTTGGTCGGTGCGGTCATGGGTTCCAGCGCGACGAACGGCCGCCCCGGTGGAACCCAGGCCTGGGCGTAGGGGTACCCCGGCCCGCAGCGGAGCTCGACCGACCGGCCGGCATCGTTCTCGATCGCGAGCCGGCGAACGCGCCCGAGCGCGTAGCCCACGTCGAGGGTGCGACGGCCGATCGCGGCCGTCTCGGCCGGCTGGGCCTCGGCGGCCCCGGTGGGAATCCCCCACGCGTCGACCTCGAGCCGGCGGCGGGCCGGGAGCCGCAGGCGCCACGTGGCACGCGGCGCGCCCGGCAGGCGCAGGTACGGGTGCCACCCGAAGCTCACGGGCACCGCACGGCGACCGGTCGGCACCACGGTCGTGTCGACCCGCAGCCGCGCGTCGGTCACCGACGCGGTGACGTCGATGCGGTGCGGGAACGGGAACGCGCGCGAGTCGACGAGGATCGACGCCCGCACGCGGGCCACGCCGCGGCGGGTCGTCAGCTCGTCGACCGTCCACACGGACGGCCCCAGGAGCAGGCCGTGGATGGGCAGGCCGTTGTCGTCGACGTGCAGCGGAAGTCCCGAGAGGTCGACCGTGCGACCTGCAGCGCGGTAGCGGAGGCCGGCCAGTCGGTTGGCCCAGGGCGCGAGCAGCGGGAGCCCGGCGGTGTGGCCGGCGCGGAGCCGGTCGAGCCCGCCGGGGAGCGCGAGGTGCTCGCCCCCGCGGTGACGCAGCGACACCCCGGTCATCCCGATCCGGGGGGTGAAGACGGCGGTGAGGGGCCCGGCCGTGAGCGCGATCGCGGGCTCGTCCCGGAACCGACGCTCCTCCGCGCGCACCTGCGCCGCCACGCCGCTACTCGTCCCAGTCGATCGCGGCGGCGTCGGGCCGGTCGATGATCGCCGACGCCCGGGTGTTGGCGACGTAGTCCCAACCCCACGAGCCGAGCGCGCGGATCCGGGCGCGGAACCCGCTGAGCAGCCACGCGTGCACCCCGAGCCAGGAGACGAACGCGAGCCGGCCGTGCAGCTCGCGGCGCTTCGGGCCGACCTCGGCGACGGCCGCGTTGCGGCCGATCATCGCCATGATGCCCTTGTCCTTGTAGCGGAACTCCGAGCGGGCCCGCCCGTCGATGTCGGCGAGGATGTTCTTCGCCGCGGCCAGACCGGCCTGCAGCGCGACCGATCCGAGCTGCGGCATCGGCCGCCCGTCGGGGCCCGGCGTGCTGGCGATGTCGCCGAGCGCGTAGACGCCGGGGAAGCCGGCGACGGTGAGATCGGGGTCGACGGGGATCCGGCCCCCGGGCCCGGGCGGGATCCCGCTGCTCGCGGCGAGGGGCGACGCCTGGATGCCGCCGGCCCACACAACGGCTCGGGTGAGGATCTCCCGGCCGTCGGAGAGGACCACGCGGTCGGCCTTGACCTCGCTGACCTTCGCGCCCAGCTCGAGCTGCACGTGGCGGCGCTCGAGGACCTCCTTCGCGTACTCGTGCGCGCGGTCGGAGAACGGCCCGAGGACGACCGGCGACGGATCGACGAGGAAGATCTGCGCCTTCGAGATGCCCATCGCCGACACGCGGCGCGGGATCACCCGCTCGAGCTGGTCGGCGAGCGCGCCGGCCGTCTCCACGCCGGTGGCGCCGGCCCCGACCACGACGAAGTTGAGCGCGCCCTGGTCGATCAGCTTCGGGTTGCGGAAGGCGGCCTCGAGCACCGCGAGCAGGCGGGAGCGGAGGCGGAGCGCGTCGTCGAGCGCGTAGAGCGGGAACGCGTGGGTGTCGGCACCGGGCGTGTGGAAGAAGTTGGCCCGACCCCCCGCCGCAAGGACGAGGTAGTCGCCGGTGAACGTGACGCCGTCGGCGCTCGTCGCGCTGTGGGCGACCGGATCGACGGCGCTGATGTCGGCCAGCTTCACCGTGACCGGCTTGTGCCGGGAGAACATCGCGCGCAGCGGCCGCGCGATCTCGGTGGTGTCGACCTGCGCGGTGGCCACCTGGTAGAGGAGCGGCTGGAACTGCGAGTAGTCGTGACGGTCGACCAGCGTGACGTTGACGCCGTGCCTGCCCAGGTGTTTCGCGCACGCGACGCCCGCGAAGCCGCCCCCGACGACGACGACCGTGGTGTCGCTCCGGGCGGTGGCTGCCACGGGCTAGAGACCCGGGCTGCTGTGCATGATGCCGCCGTCGACGAACACCGTGGTCGCCGTGAGGTAGCTCGCGCCATCGCTGGCGAGGAACGCGACCACGCCGCCGATCTCCGCCGGCTGGGCCATCCGCCCGATCGGGATCGCGGCGTCGAGCGTCTTCATCGCCGCGGGATCGTTCATGGTCGCGGTGTTGATCGGCGTCGCCACCGCACCCGGCCCGACCCCGACGACGGTGATCCCGTGCGGGCCCAGCTCCACCCCCGCGGTGCGGGTGAGCATCCGGACGCCGCCCTTGGAGAGGCAGTACGCCGTGTTGCCGGGCATGGGCCAGTCTTCGTGCACCGACGTGATGTTGACGATCCGCCCGCCGTCGCCCTGCTTGATCATCTGCTTCGCCGCGATCTGCGTGCCGAAGAACGCGCTCTTGAGGTTGATCTCGAGCACCTTCTCGTACTGCTCCTCGGTGGTGTCGAGCACGGAGGTGCGGGTCTCGATGCCGGCGTTGTTGACCATGATGTCGACCCGGCCGAACGTCGCGACCGCCGTGTCCACGAGCTTCTGGAGCTCCGCGACCTTGCTCACGTCGGCCTCGACGCCGATGGCCTTGTCGCCCAACGCGACGATCTGGCCCTCGAGATCCTCGGTCGCCTGCGGGTCGGCGATGTAGTCGATCACGATGTTGGCGCCCTCGGCGGCGAGCGCGAGGGCGATCGACTTCCCGATCCCCGAGTTCCCACCGGTGACGATCGCGACCTTGCCGGACAACAGCATCTGGGGCTCCCTGGTTCGGTCTCGTCTCGTGCGCGATTAACCCACGGCACGCGCGCGGGCAACGTCATCCGCATCGGGCGATATGGCCGCCACCTTGATGGATTCGAGGTGAGCACCCCGCCGCGGAGAGGCCTCGGATTCAGTCCTCGATGACGAAGAGTCCCGCGAGTCCGGCGGTCTCCAGGGCCTTGCGGGGCTCGGCGCGCAGGCCGGCGACCACGAGCGACATCCCGTGCATCGCGGCCATCCGCTCGGCGAACGCCAGGAACCCCATGCCCGACGAGTCGAGGAACGCGACTCCGCGCATGTCGACGACGATCGCGGTCAGGCCCTGGTCGAGCAGCGCGACGAACGCGGAGCGCACCTCGGCCTCGGTCTCCATCGCGAGATCCCCGATGAGCCGCAGCACCGCCCGGTCGCGATCCCGTTCGGTCTCGCACCCGAACCGCGGCGCGCCAACCGCGTCGTCCCAACCCGGCGTGCCGCGATCGTCGATCACCGGACTTCCGTCCCGTGGCCGCGCTTGCCCGCTGCGGCGCTCCCCGGCCCGTCCCCTCGCTCCATGCCGGTTCCATACCCGTCCCCGTGGTCGGGGCACGCATGTCTCCGCGTATTCCACTCCGAACCGCGGGCTCCGCCCGATTCGTCGGCGGGAACCAGGGAGGAGAAGGATCCGCGGTGGCGGCCGTGTGCCCCCAAGCCCCCGGCCGCCACCCGAGTGGGTCCCTCGGTCTCCTTGCCGGGGGACTCCTCGCGGGACCCCCGGTGTGCGGCCGCCGACGGCCGGGACCGCGTGTGCGACCGGTACGCTGCCAACCGTGGACGAGCCCGCCGGAGCCGACGAATCCGCCGTCCTCGATGACTTGGCGGACGCGCTCCGCGAGGCCCACCACGTGGTGGTCCTCACCGGCGCGGGGGTCTCCACCGAGTCGGGGATCCCCGACTTCCGCGGGCCCGACGGCGTGTGGACCAAGGACCCGGGCGCGGAGAAGACCGCCTCGCTCCAGCACTACGTCTCGGACCCGGAGATCCGCCGCCGGGCCTGGCAGACGCGGCGCACGAGCCCGATGTGGGCGGCCGAGCCCAACGCCGGCCACCGCGCCCTGGTCGACCTCGAGGCGATGGTCGAGCTCGAGCTCCTGGTGACCCAGAACATCGACGGGCTGCACCTCCGGGCCGGCACGAGCCCGGACCGGCTGGTGGAGATCCACGGCACCGTGCACGAGGCCGAGTGCCTCGGGTGCGGCTTCCGGGGGCCGATGGCGGAGACCCTGGCCCGGGTCGAGGCCGGCGAGGCCGACCCCGCGTGCCTCGACTGTGGCGGGATCCTCAAGTCGGCCACCATCTCCTTCGGCCAGAACCTCGTCGAGGCCGACCTCCTCCGCGCCCAGCGGGCCGCGCTGCGCTGTGACGTGTTCCTCGCGGTCGGCAGCTCGCTCGGCGTGTACCCCGCCGCGGCGCTGCCCGAGATCGCGGTGCGCAACGGCGCCGAGCTGGCCGTGCTCAACGCCCAGCCGACGCCGTTCGACGGGGTCGCGCGGTGGATCTCGCGCCGACCGCTCGGCGTGGTGCTGCCCGGGCTGGCGGCCCGCCTCGGGGCCGGGGTTGGGAATAACCGACCCCTGCACTAGCCTTTTTCGGTCACCACAGGTTTCGAGCGAGGGCAGGCGATGGCCGGATTCCGTGAGCTGCTGAACCAGACGAAGAAGGAGGTCTCCGAAGTCTCCCCCGCGGACGCGGAGGCCCAGGTGGGGAGCTCCACGTTCCTCGACGTCCGGGAGCTCGACGAGTACGAGCAGGGGATGATCCCGGGTTCGATCTTCATCCCCCGCGGCCACCTCGAGGCCCAGGTCGAGTCGAAGATCGCCGACAAGGACACGCCGGTGGTCGTCTACTGCGCCGGCGGCGTGCGCTCAGCGTTCGCGGCCAAGACCCTCCATGAGCTCGGCTACACCAACGTCACCTCGATGGCCGGCGGGTTCGGCCGGTGGAAGAACGAGGGCCGGGCGTGGATCACCCCCGCCGTGCTCAACCCGGAGCAGCGCAGCCGGTACCAGCGCCACATCCTCCTCCCGGAGGTCGGCGAGGCCGGGCAGCAGAAGCTCCTCAACAGCAAGGTGCTGCTCCTGGGCGCCGGTGGCCTCGGCTCGCCCGCCGCGCTGTACCTCGCGGCGGCCGGCGTGGGCACGCTCGGGATCGTCGACATGGACGTCGTCGACGACTCCAATCTCCAGCGCCAGATCCTGCACAACACCGACCGGGTCGGCGAGCGCAAGGTCGACTCGGCGAAGAAGACGATCACGCTGCTCAACCCCGACGTCAACGTCGTCACCTACGACGTGCGCTTCGGGGCCGACAACGTGCTCGACATCATCGACGGCTACGACGTCATCGTCGACGGCACCGACAACTTCCCCACCCGCTACCTCCTCAACGACGCGTCGCTCCTCAAGCGGATCCCGGTCGTCCACGGATCGATCTTCCGCTTCGAGGGCCAGGTCACGGTGTTCGACCCGTACAACGGGCCTTGCTACCGCTGTCTCCTCCCCGAGCCGCCGCCGCCCGAGCTCGCACCCAGCTGCGCCGAGGCCGGCGTGCTCGGCGTGCTGCCCGGGATCATCGGCAGCATCCAGGCGCTCGAGGCGATCAAGCTCCTCCTCGACCTGGGCGACCCGCTCCGCGGCCGGCTGCTCGCGTACGACGCGTTGGAGCAGAGCTTCCGCACGTTCAAGGTGCGCCGCGACCCGACCTGCCCCGCCTGCGGCGAGCACGCGACGCCGATCGTCATCGCGGAGTACGACGACCTCTGCCTGCCGCACGCGGTGTTGGCCGACGGCTCGGTGCTCGCGCACTCGTAACCGCGCCCCGCACTCCTGCTCCGCGTTCCGCCCCGGGCCGCACGAGAAATCGTGCGGCCCGGGGCGTTTGAACCGTGCACCGACCCCCCGCGTCACGCAGAATGTCGGCCACTCCCCGCACACGGACCCGACCGGCGCCTGTACCGCTCAGGCCCGGGGCGACCGCGCGCCGAGAGCACCGGGATGACGCAGCGAAGGGGACACCGGATCGTGGGTAGGACGCAACGGCTGCTGGCCGGTCTGGTGATGGCGGCGCTGGCCTGCTCGCCGCTGGCGATCCCGTGGGCCGCGGCCCCGGCCGGAGCCGACGGCGCCACGTCGGCGGTCAAGGCGTTCGGCACCGCGGCCGACCTCGGGACCCCCACCGGCCCGCGCACGGTCGGCCTCGCCCCGACGCCGTCGGGCGACGGCTACTGGTACGCCGGCACCGACGGCGGCGTGTTCACCTTCGGCGACGCGCAGTTCTACGGCTCGGCCGGCGACCTCGAGCTCGCCCGCCCGATCGTGGGGATCGCGGCCACGAAGAGCGGCCACGGCTACTGGCTCGTGGCCAGCGACGGCGGCGTGTTCACCTTCGGCGACGCGAAGTTCTACGGCTCCACCGGCGACATCCGGCTCGACGCGCCGATCGTCGACATCGTGGCGACGCCCTCGGGCCACGGCTACTGGCTCATCGCGCTCGACGGCGGCGTGTTCACCTTCGGCGACGCGCAGTTCCTCGGGTCGGCCGCCGGCGTCGCGCACGCGTGGGTCCTCGCGGCCGCGGCCACGCCGAGCGGCCACGGCTACTGGATCTCCTCGGCCGACGGCGGCGTCTACACGTTCGGTGACGCCGGGTTCTACGGCGCGGCGGCCGACGTGCGCAGCGGTGCGGTCATCGGCATCGCCCCCACCCCGAGCGGCCACGGCTACTGGATCGCCGACAACAACGGCGGGCTCTTCACCTTCGGCGACGCGAAGTTCCTCGGCGCGGCCACCGGCCAGCTGCCGTACGCGGCCAACTCGCTCGCGGCCCGCCCCGACGGCCACGGCTACTGGATCAGCGGCACCACCCCGCCGACGCTCAGCAAGCCCCGCGCGCTCACGGCACCCCCCATCCCGGACAACACCGGGTCGGGCAAGCGGATCGTGTACTCGAACGCCGACCAGCGCATCTGGCTGATCGAGGCCGACGGCACGCTCTACGACTCGTACCGGGTCTCCGGTCGCCACGGCATCCCGGCCCCGGGCACGTACCACGTCATGCGCAAGCTGATGCCGGGCCGCTCCGGCAGCCTGTCGCTGCCGTACTTCGTGGGCTTCGCGTTCGGACACAGCACCGACATCGGCTTCCACGGCAT
Organism: Acidimicrobiia bacterium; assembly: GCA_017882925.1. Lineage (GTDB taxonomy): Bacteria > Actinomycetota > Acidimicrobiia > IMCC26256 > Chersky-534 > Chersky-534. The sequence continues at coordinate 15,809 of JADGOM010000056.1, forward strand.
CCCGTTGGAGCCCAACGGCACGCCCATCGAGTCCGACTCGCAGCTCGGCTCGCCGTTGAGCCACGGCTGCGTGCGCCAGAACCAGGCCGACGCGAAGGAGCTCTGGGACTGGACCCCGGTCGGCACCACGGTCGCCGTCCTGGCGTGACCAGCACGCGGGCGGACGCGGCCGCGCCGCCCGCGACCGCTCGCGGCTCCGAGCTCCTCACCGGCGCCACGGTGGCGCTGGTGGTGGCCGGACTCGCCCTCGCCCGCCAGTCGGGCCTCGGCGCGTGGCACACGCTCTGGGGCGAGGACGGCTCGGTGTTCCTCACCGACGTCTGGAACCACGGGTGGCACTCGTTCGTCCGCCCGTACGCGGGCTACTGGGAGATCGTCCCCCGTGCGCTCGCGCTGCCGGCCGGTGCGTTGCCACCGCGCGGTGCCGCGATCTACTTCGCGCTCACAAGCGCGGCGATGCTCGGGGTGGTCGCGGCGGCGGTGTGGCGGATCAGCCGCACCGTGCTCCTCCACCGCGGCGCGCGCTTCGTCCTCGCGCTGACCTTCGCGCTCCTGCCCGCGATGATCGGCGAGAACCTCGACAACGCCACCAACCTGATCTGGGCGCTCCTGTTCGCCATGTTCTGGGCGTGCGCGTCGACGTCGGACGACGGCGTCGACACCGGGATCCGGGTGACGATCCTCGGGCTCGGCGCCGCCTCCACCGCGCTCGCGGTGCTCTACCTGCCGGGGGCCGCGTTCCTGGTCTGGCGTCGGAAGCGCGGTGACCTCGCGGCGGTGGCGGGCTACGGCGTCGGTGGCCTGCTCCAAGCGGTGATCGCGATCGGCGCGACCCAGAATCCGCCCGATCACCGGGGCACCGTCGCCGACGTGTCGCATTCCATCGCGACGCGCATCGCCGGGAGCGCGGTGTTCGGCGAGCGTTGGCTCCCGAGCCTGACCCGCGATCTCGGGGCGTGGTTCCCGTGGCTCGCGGTCGCCGTGCTGCTCGGCGCGCTCGCGGTCGCGTACTCCGCGAGCCGGCCCGGGGCCCGACGCTTCGCCCTGGTGACGCTCGCGTTCGCGCTCCTCGTGGCCCTCACCGAGCTCGGCTTCCGCGGAGCCGACGCGCTCCCCACCTCCCAGCCGCTCACGCTCTACGGCAGCCGCTACGCCGTCGTCCCGCTCCTGCTCGTGGTGAGCGCGTTCGTGATCCTGCTCGACGGCGCGTGGGCGCGGCCCGGATGGCCGCGCGTCGTCACCGCGGTGTTCCTCGTGTGGGCGCTCGTGCTGGTGGGGGTCAACGTCCGCAACGCCAACGGCCGCAGCGCCGGCGCCGACTGGCGGAGCGGGGTCGCGGCGGCGCAGGCAGAGTGCCGCGCGCACCCGCACCGGGCGGCGGTGGCGGTCACGACCTCACCGACGTTCATCCGCGTGACGGTGCCCTGCTCCCGGCTCCGGTAGCGCGGCGGCGTCCTTCTCCGCGAGCTCGCGGAACTCGTCGGGAACCCCGCGCCCGGAACGGAACATCACGTCGCCGTAGCCGAGCGCGCCCCGCCCGAACCGGTCGCGCACGCGGTCCATCGCGCGGTCGGACGCCCAACGGGCCGCGCCCGACCGGGTGCCGGGCCGGTGCTGCTGATCGACACGCGCGTCGAGATCGAGCTCGAGCTGCAACGCCGACTCAGGCACCAGGTTCGACACCGAGATCGCCAGCAACGTGATCTCGCGCTCACCCGGCTCGTCGGCCAGCGCCGCGCACGCGAGGCCCACGCCCAGCTCCGCCAGCGTGAGCGTGACCGAGATCGCCCACGGCAAGGTCACCGACCGGGTGACGGAGCGCATGCCCGCGAAGCGCACCCGCACGGTGACCGTGCGCCCGGCCCGGCCCTTGGCCCGGAGCCGGGTGGCCACGCGGTCGGCGAGGAACCCGAGCTCGGCCCGCAGCAGCTGCTCGCTGACGACGCGCCGGCCGAGCGCCGACTGCGCGCCCATCGAGCCCGCCCGCCGCCCGGTCTCGATCCGGCGCGGGTCGGCGTTGGCCGCGAGCGATCCGAGCTTGGCGCCGACCGCCGAGCCGAGCAGCTTCTGGAGCGTGGCCGGCGAGGTGGCCGCGAGCGCGCCGATCGTGCGGATGCCGCGCGAGCCGAGGCGCTCCCGCGTGGCCGGCCCGACCCCCCAGAGGAGCTCGACGGGCAGCGGGTCGAGGAACTCCCGCTCCTCGCCGGCCTCCACCACGACCAGCCCATCGGGCTTCGCGACCTGCGACGCGACCTTCGCCAGGTGCTTCGTGGTGGCGACCCCCACCGACACCGGCAGGCCGAGCTCGGCGCCGACGCGGCGCCGGATCTCCGCGGCCATCCCCGCGGGCGGCCCGAACAGGTGCACCGAGCCGGTGACGTCGAGGAAGGCCTCGTCGATGGAGATCCGCTCGACGACCGGGGTGAAGTCGCGCAGCACGTCGACCATCGCGTCGCCCAGGCGCTGGTACTCCCGGAAGTGCCCACCGACGAAGGTGAGCCCCGGGCAGAGCTCCCGGGCCCGGCGGCCCGACATGCCCCCGTGGACGCCGAACGCCTTCGCCTCGTAGGACGCGGCGAGGACGACTCCCCCGCCGACCGCGATCGGACGGCCGCGCAGCGACGGGTCGAGGAGCTGCTCGACCGACGCGTAGAAGGCGTCGAGGTCGGCATGCAGGATCGTCGCCCGCAGGGGCTGCGCCGGAGCCATCGCCCCCGACGCTACGAACATACGTTCGATCCCGCAAGGGCGAGGGCGGCCGACCGGTTCAGACCGAGGTCAGGAGCGGATGTCCTTGCGCCGGAACCAGACGAGGGCCGCGGTGCCGAACACGACGAGGTACGCCAGCTGGACCACGATGCCCACGACCATCTCGCTCGAGAACTTGTTCTGGGTGATCATCGTCTCCCACACGCTCTGGTAGTGGGTGGGGAAGCCGTAGCGGATCTGGCCGATCTCGGTGATGGCGTCGAGGATCTCCGAGACGATGTAGACGCCGACCGTCGCCCCGATCGCGCCCGCGGCGGAGTCGGTGATCGTCGAGAAGAACGTGCCGAGCGCGAGCAGCGCCGTGAAGCCGAACGCGACGTAGGCCGCCCCGATCAGGACGCGGAGCAGCAACGTCGACGTGGAGAGCTGGAACCCGGTGACGCCCGCGCCAAGGGCGGTCGGCACGACGACCGGGTGGGAGCCGAACACGATCACGCCACCGATGAGCGCGGCGAGGCCGACCAGCAGCGTGCTCGCCCAGATCAGGACGCCGGCCACCGTCGCCTTCGCGATCAGCAGGCGGCCGCGCGGCACCGGCCGCATGAGGAGGTAGCGGAGGTTGCCCCAGCCCGCGTCGCCGGCGACGGTGTCGCCCGCGAACGTGGCCGCGATGATCACGAGCAGGAACCCGCTCATGATGCTCAGCACCGCCGCGGGCACCAGCAGACCGCTCTGGTCGGCCAGCCGGAACAGGCCCTCGCCGCCGCCGCCGCCGCGCCCGGGCCCGCGGTCGCCCCGGGCGTTGAGCGCGAACACGATCACCACGGGAAGGGCGACGAGGCCGAGCGCGATCACGTAGGTGCGGGTGCGGCGCACCGCCTTGGTCATCTCGGTGCGGAGGAGCGCGATCACGGGGTCTCCTGCTCGGCGCGTGGGAGGCTGCCGGCCGGGCCCGCGCCCCCCGGCTGCATCTCGAGCAGCTCGAGGAACGCGTCCTCGAGCTGCTGGGTCGGGGCGATCGTCTCGACCCGCAGCCCGGCGCCGAACAGTGCCGCGGCGACGTCCGAGCGGCGGCCGTCGCGCAGGTCGACGACGAGGCCGTCACCTTGGCTGGCGATCTTGCCCACGATCGCGAGGGCGTCGAGCACCGCGCGGGCGCGCTCGCGGTCGTCGACCTCCACGTAGACCGACCCGGCCGTGCCGACGAGGGACGAGACCGTGCCGCTCGTGATGAGCCGGCCGTGGTTCATCACGACCAGGTGGCTGCAGGTCTGCTCGACCTCGCTCAGGTGGTGGCTCGAGAGCAGGACCGTCGCCCCCTCGGCCGTGAGCCGGCCGATCAGCTCGCGGATGTCGCGGATCTCGCCGGGGTCGAGGCCGTTGGTGGGCTCGTCGAGCACGAGCAGCTCGGGCCGCGCCAGCAGCAGCCGGGCGAACCCGAGGCGCTGCTTCATCCCCTGCGAGTACGTGCGGACCTTGCGGTCGATCGCGGTCCCGAGATCGGCGATGCCGAGCGCGGTGTCGAGGTCGGCGTCGCGGATGTGGCCGCCGTGGGCCTCCCACCAGAGCCGGAGGTTGAGCATTCCCGACAGGTGCGGCACGAACGCGGCCTGCTCGACCATGGCCCCCACCCGCAGGAGCTCGCGCGATCCCGGCCGGACCTCGGTGCCGAAGAGCGCCGCGGTGCCGCGCGACGGCCGCTCGAGCCCCATCAGCACGCGCAACGACGTGGTCTTCCCGGCTCCGTTGGGGCCCAGCAGCCCGCACACCTGGCCCCGCTCGACGCTGAAGCTCAGGTCCTCGACCGCGCTCACCTCGCCGAAGCTCTTCCAGAGCTGGTCGACGCGCACGACCGAATCGGTCATCGGATGGAGTCCCGCGGCGCGCTCTGCATCCGAGGATTCAACACGCCCCGCCACCCCGTTACCAGCCACCCTCCCGGAGTCGCCTCAGGCGAGGCGCTTCGAGACGTCTTCGCCCCGGACGATCTTGGCCTGGTAGTCGTCGAGCCAGCGGTGGAACTTGTTGGAGTCGTCGTCGTCCGCGGTCTGCCGCGGATAGGCGGGGATCACGTAGTCGGGGTCGAGCGCCGGGTGGTCGGATGCCGGCTTCCGGGCCATCGCGGCCTCGATGACCGGGGCGAGCCGCCGGGCCTTCTCCCGCTCGAGCTTCTCGTCGCGCTCGATGAACTCGGGCAGCACCTCCTTGGCGATGAGCTCGTAGCTCTCCATGATGTGCTCGTGGCGGTTACGGCCCGCGGCCGACGACAGGATCAGCATGTCGACCCCGATGTCCTCGTAGCGTTGGAAGTAGTCCCGCACCTGGGCCGGCGTGCCGAGCGCGCCGCGCAGGCCGCTCGTGCCCGCTTCCACGACCTTGGCCCCGAGCCGCCCTTCGTTGGCGACGGCCAGCTTCACGGCCTCCGGGTCGTAGCCCGCCTCGGCGCGGCGCTCCTGGTAGTCGGCCCAGATGTCGGTGTGGCCGGGCCGGTGCCGGCCGAACACGTAGTAGTGGCCGAGCGAGTAGCCCAGGAAGTTGGAGCCCTCGGCCCCGCGGCGCACGGCCTCGGCTTCGTCGGGGTGGCACATGAAGCCGGTGACGCACGCGAGGTTGGCGTTGACCGCGTCGCCGATCGGGACGCACTCGTCGGCCAGCGTCGTGTAGTAGTCGGCGACCCAGCTCTCGGCCTCCTCCGGATCGAAGAACGCGAACGAGAGCGCTCCGATCCCGTGCTGCGCGGCGAGGTGGATCGTCTCGCGGCGGGTGCACGCGACCCAGACCGGCGGGTGCGGCTTCTGCAACGGCTTGGGCACGACGTTGCGGGGCGGCATGGTCACGTGCTCGCCCACGAAGCCCGTGAACGGCGTCTCGCTCATGCAGCGGAGCGCGACCCGGAGGCCCTCCTCCCACATCCCGCGCTTGTCGTCGGGCGCGATCCCGAACGCGTCGAGTTCGGCCGCGGCGGAGCCCTCGCCGGTGCCGAACTCCACCCGGCCGCCGGACACGACGTCGAGGGTGGCGATCCGCTCGGCCTGGCGCGCCGGGTGGTTGATGCTCGGCGGGCTGTGCATGATGCCGTGCCCGAGGCGCAGGTTCTTCGTGCGCTGCGACAGCGCGGCGAGGAAGATCTCGGGCGCGCTGGAGTGGCTGTACTCCTCCAGGAAGTGGTGCTCCACCAGCCAGAACGAGTGGAACCCCGACCGGTCGAGCAGCTCCGCCTGCTCGAGCGCCTCGTCGAAGACGCGCCGCTCGTCGCCGTCGTGCCACGGCCGCGGGACCTGGTGCTCGTAGAACGCGCCGAACTTCATGGCGAGAATGTACAAAACCGAATGTACTTATGGCAACCTACCGTCTCGCGGGGACGGTGCGACGGGAGGAGGCGGGGCCGTGGCGACGACGGAAGGGCCCGGGACTCCCCATTCGGGTGCGCTGGCCCATCTCCGGATCTGCGACTTCACCGGCGTCCTGGCCGGCGCGGGCGCGACCCGGATGCTCGCCGCGTTCGGGGCTCAGGTCATCCGGGTGGAGGACCCGGTGCGCGAAGGCCGGTGGGACATCCTGCGCGGGTCGCGCCCGTTCAAGGACGACCGGCGCGGGGTCAACTTCGGTGGCGCGTTCAACCACCACAACGTGGAGAAGCTCGGCATCACCCTCAACCTGCGCACGGAGCGCGGCCGCGGCATCCTCCGGGAGCTCGTCGCGGTCTCGGACGTCGTCACCGAGAACTTCGCGGCCGGGGTGATGGCCCGGCTCGGGTTCGCCTACGAAGACCTCGCGCGCATCCGGCCCGACCTCGTCTACGTGTCGAACTGCGGCTTCGGGCACAGCGGGCCGTACTCGCCGTACAAGACCTGGGGTCCGGTCGTGCAGGCGATGTGCGGGCTGACGTTCGCCTCCGGGCTGCGCGACCAGCCCCCCGCCGGCTGGGGTTACGCGTACATGGACCACCAGGGCGCGAACTTCATGGCCCTCGCGGTGCTCGCCGCGCTCGTCCACCGAGGCCGCACGGGCGAAGGCCAGTGGGTCGACATGGCCTGCACCGAAGCCGGGGCCACGTTGTGCGGCCCCGAGGTCCTGGACGCCACCGTCAACGGCCGTCCGATGCGCCGACCCGGTGTGCCCGACAGCAACCGAAGCCGGTCACCGGTCATGGTCCCGCACGGCGTGTACCCCGCCGCGGGCGACGACCGCTGGCTGGCGATCGCGTGCCGCGACGACCGCGACTGGGCCGCGCTCGCGCGCGCGATCGCGGAGCCGTGGGCCCACGAAGCGCGCTGGGCGGGCTGCGACGGCCGGATCACGGCGGAGGACGCGCTCGACGGGCTCGTCTCGGCGTGGACCCGCACGCGTGACGCGTTCGCGACGGCCGAGGCCCTACGCGTCGAGGGGGTGCCCGCAGCCGCGGTGGCGCGGGCCGAAGACCGCATCGACCACGACGTCGCGACCCGCGAGTGGGGCCTGTTCCCCACCGTGACGCACGCCGCGATGGGACGTGTGCGGGTCGACGGACTTCCGGTGCACCTGTCCCGCACCGACTGGAGCCTGGAACGGGGCGCTCCCTGCCTCGGCGAGCACAACGACTTCGTCTACGGGACGTTGCTCGGCATCGACGCGGACGAACGCGCCGCGCTGCACGAAGCCGGTGTGATCTGAGCGCGGCCACGCCACCGTCGGGCCCGCTCGCCGGGATCCGCGTCGTGGAGCTGGCGAGCGAGCACGCCGCGTTCGCCGGGAAGCTCCTCGCCGATCTCGGCGCCGACGTGGTGCTGGTCGAGCCCCCGGGCGGCCACCGCAGCCGCGCGTACGCGCCGTTCGTCGACGACATCGCCGGACCCGAGCGCAGCCTCTGGTGGTGGCACTACCAGACCAGCAAGCGGGGAGTCGTCGTCGACCTCGAGCAGCGCGACGGGCGGGCCGCCTTCCGGCGCCTGGTCGCCACCGCCGACATCGTGCTCGAAGGCGAGCCGCCGGCGCGCCTCGGGGGCCTCGGCGTCGACCACGACGATCTCTGCGCCGTCGACCCGCGCCTGGTGTGGGTCTCGGTGACGCCGTTCGGGCGTACCTCGACCCGGCGCGACGAGCCGATGACCGATCTGACCCTGCTCGCGGGCGCGGGCCCGGTCAACCTCTGCGGCTACGACGACCACGCGCTGCCGCCCGTGCGCGGAGGCGGCAACCAGGGCTGGCACATCGCGTCGTTGTGGGCCGCCAACGCGGCACTCGTCGCGGTGCTCGAGCGCGAGGTCGGCGGGCAAGGACAGCACGTCGACGTGAGCATGCACGCCGCGGCCAACGTCACGACCGAGGTCGGGTCCTACGAGTACCTGGTCTCGGGGGTCGAGGTCCACCGCCAGACGGGCCGGCACGCGAACGACGAGCCCACGACCCAGTCACAGCACCGGGCGGCCGACGGTCGCTACGTGCACATCGGCTTCACGCAGGGAACCCCCGCGCAGCTCCAGGCGATCATCGCCTGGCTCGAGGAGCTCGGACTGCGCGACGAGCACGCCGAGACCTTCTGGCTCGACTTCGGGCTCGAGCGCGGCGGTCTGCACTTCTCCGAGCTGGGCCAGGACGTGGAGGCCACGGCGGTCTTCGGCGCGGTCCGGGAGGCGCTCGAGCTGATCGGCTCCCGGCTCCCGGCGCGTGAGTTCTTCCTCGGCGCGTCGGAGCGTGGTCTGTCGGTCGGGATGATCGTCGCGCCCGACGAGGTGCTGGCCGACGAGCACTTCGTCGCCCGCGGGTTCCCCGTCACGATCCACCAGCCCGAGCTCGGCCGCGCGGTCACGTACCCGGGCGCGCCGTTCACGATGCACGCGAGCCCGTGGCGCATCGCGGGGGTGGCACCGCACGTCGGCGAGCACGACACCAGCGTGCTCGGTCCCCTGGAATGAGGCTGCTTCGCATGGAACCCCTCCGCACCGCTCGAAACGCGACCGACCCGAGGTCGGCAACGTGAAGCTGGGCTGGGGAGCCGAGGAAGAGGCGTTCCGGGCCGAGCTCGCGGCGTTCGTCGATGAGTACGCGCCGCCCGAAGCCCGAGCCTGGGGGCACGAGCGGTCACAGGAAGGAGGCGACCTGCGGCCGGACTGGGCGCAGGCGTGGCAGGCGACGCTCTTCGACCACGGCTGGATGATCCCCTCGTATCCGCCCGAGCTCGGTGGGCGGGACGCAACGCCGCTCCAGACCCTCGTGTACCTGGAGGAGATGGCCCGGCTCGACATTCCCCGCTCGTTGCACTTCACGTCGTACGGAATCGCGGCGCCGAGCCTGCTCGAGTTCGGTGACGCCCGCCAACGGGACCTCGCGGTCGCGGCGATCCGCGGCGACCGCGTGTGGTGCATCGGGATGAGCGAGCCCGACGCAGGTTCCGATCTCGCCGCGCTCTCGACCCGTGCCGTGCTGGACCACGACCGCTTCGTCGTCAACGGCCAGAAGGTCTGGACCAGCTACGCGATGGTCTCCGACTGGTGTCTGTGCTTCGTACGCACCGACCCCGACGCCCGCAAGCACCGTGGGATCAGCGCACTGCTCATCGAGCTCGACACGCCCGGGGTCGAGGTGCGGCCGTTGCGCCAGATCACGGGCTCGGCCGAGTTCGCCGAGGTCTACTTCACCGATGCCGTCGTCCCCGCGGAGAACCTGCTCGGACCGCTGCACGACGGGTGGAGGATCTCCACGGGATCACTCGCCCATGAGCGCGCCGGGATCTGGATCGAGTCCGTCGTGCGCGCCGAACACGCGGTCGGGCGCCTGATCGACCTCGCGCGACGGCTCGGCCGCGACCGGGATCCGGTCGTCCGCCGTCGCCTCGCGGAGCTCTCCGAGCTCACCTCCAGCCTGCGGGCGCTCGGCTACAAGGGGGCCGCCGGATACGGCGGATCCGGTCCCGCTCCGGAGCACTCCTCCATGAAGCTCGCGACCTCGGAGCTGTGGCTGGACCTCATGGCCTTCGGGATCGAGCTCCAGGGGGCCTCCGGGGCCGTCACCGATCCCGAGCGATCCGCCGACGCCCGCTGGCCCATCGATCTCCTGGCGGGCTTCGGGGGGACCCTCGCGGGCGGAACCTCCGAGATCCAGCGCAACGTCATCGCCCAGCGGGTGCTCGGACTACCGCGCGCGCGGCCCTGAGCCGGCCCGCGGGTGCGCGCCGGCACGACGGGTCGCCGCGGGGATCGGCGGGCGCAGCGCCTCGACGAGGTGCTCCACGACCGCGATCGTCGCCGCCCGCTCACCCGTCCGCAGCACGTACAAGGTCGCTTCCGCCCACGCCCCCGTGAGGATGTGGGCGAGCGCGTCCGGATCGAGCGCGACGATCTCCCCCCGGTCGGCCGCGCGGGCGAGGATCCCGCGGACGGTCGCGACCGCGTCCTCATGGTCGCGGCGCCCACCCTCGTCGAGCGCCGGGATCACCCACGCGTCCCGGAGGAAGAACCGGGCCTCGTCGAGATCGCCGAGCGCATCGAGGTACGACTCGAAGGAACGGCGGATGTTGGACACGATGTCGCCATCGGGGTCGAGCGCACGCAGGGCGACGTTGCCGAGCCGCTCATAGAGCTCGTGCTGCAGCTCCCGGCCCAGGTCGTCCTTGTCGGTGAACCAGTAGTAGACGGCTCCCTTGGTGACTCCCGCCGCCGCCGCGATCTCCTCCACGGTCACCGCGGCGTACCCGCGGGCCGCGAACTCCTTGAGCGCGACGGCCAGGATCCGCTCCCGCGTCTCCTGCCCCCGGGGGCGGCGCGCCATCGGGGCTCAGGCCTCCTCGTGCTGGCGGATCCAGGCGGCCGAGCCCGCGAGGAACCCACCGACGTCCGCCGCCTTGCGCGCCGCGACCTCCTTGAACCACTCGGGGACGTAGACCTCGAGCGCGTCGGCGGCGAGTCCCGCGATGACCCCGTCGACCAACTCCTCGACCGGGATCTTGTCGATTCCCGGTTGCAGCGGGTCGTTGTCGGGAATCGTGAACAGCTCGGTGTCGACGACACCCGGGTACACGATCAGCACCTTGATCCCGCTGTCCCACAGGTCGAGGGCCATGGCCTCGGAGAACACCGAGAGCGCAGCCTTCGACGCGTCGTACGCCGCCTCACCCGGGGACGACAACGTCGCCGCGACCGAGGAGACGTTGACGATGCGCCCCGAACCCCGAGCGAGCATCTGCGGAAGCACGGCGAGCGTGAGCTGCACCGGCGACGAGTAGTTGATGCGCATCACCGCGTCGACCGTCGCCGCGTCGAGCTCCCGGACGTGCTTCCGCCTCGGGATCCCGGCGTTGTTGACGAGCACGTCGACCCCGCCGAGCTCGTCGAGCGCGCGAACCGCGAGCGAGTCGACGGCGGCGGGATCCGCGAGGTCGCAGACCCACATGCGCGACTCCGGCGAATGCACCCGACAACGCTCGAGCACCTCACCGAGGCGATCCTCGCGACGCGCGCAGATGCCGACGATGGCGCCCTGGCTCGCGAGCCGCTCAGCCAGTGCCGCGCCGATACCCGATGACGCCCCTGTGATCAGTACCCGCTGCCCACGTGCGTCGAATGCCACCGAACCTCCTCCGCATCCCTTGCGGGACGACTCTCGAACCAACGTTCCGTATGTCGGCATGCGTATTGCACAACCAGCCGATCGGCCACTGCGCGGACGCCGCCGCGCGCACGACGTTCAGCCGCCGAGCACATCCATCGAGCGCGACATGTACTCGTCGATGTCGGCGGTCTTGAACTGCGCGATCGCCTTCATGTCCGGGATGTAGTGCTCGAAGCGATCGGAGTCGATCGCGTCCGCAATCCCCGCGGCCACCTCCGCCGCCGGCACCTTCGGGCCGTCGTAGGTCGACGGCTCCGCGCCGGGACGGTCCCAGATCTCGGTGTCGACGGCACCGGGGATCACGAGCCTGACCTTCACGCCGGTGTTCCACAGGTCGAGCGCGAGCGACTCGCTCCACCCGCACAACGCGAACTTGCTCGCGCAGTATGCGGCTTCACGCGGGATCCCGAGCCGGCCGCCGAGGCTCGACACGTTGACGATCGTGCCCGCGCCCCGATCGAGCAGACGCGGCAGGAGCGCGAGGGTCAGACGCACCGGGGCGTGGAAGTTGACCTGCATGACCTCTTCGACCTCGCCCGGCTCCAGGCGCTCGACGTGGCGGACACCGGGGATCGCGGCGTTGTTCACCACCACATCCACGTGGCCGAGCTCGGCCCACGACGCGTCGGCGATTCGACCGGCCGCATCGGGCTCGGCCAGGTCGGCGACCCACATCCGCGACTCCGGAGCATCGCGCCGGCAATCGGCCAGCACCTCGGCCAACCGGTCTTCGCGACGGGCCACGAGGCCGACGGTGGTTCCCTGATTGGCGACGTGTCGCGCCAGTGCGGCGCCGATCCCCGACGACGCGCCGGTGATCAACACCACTCGATCCGATTCGGTCATCCTCACCCTCACCATCCGGTCGGTGTTCGTTCCGGTCGTCGGTGTCCGTCGGCCGGAGACCTACGCAACGTCAGCTAGTCATACTTCCCGTACGATCCGCGTCGCAAGCGGCGCGCGGGCACGGGGCGTCGACCCGCAGCCGGGTCGCTCGGCGGCGGGATGTACCATCGGCGATCTACTTATGACCACCCGATCCCCGACCCGCCGTCTCCCTCGAGCCCAACGACGCGCGACGATCCTGGCCGGGGCGGCGCACGCGTTCGCCGAGACCGGATTCGCGGCGACCTCGATGGCCGACGTCGCCGCCGCGTCGGGGGTCACGCCCTTGATCGTCTACCGCCACTTCGCGTCCAAGGAACAGCTCTATCGAGCCGTCCTCGCGGACGTCGCCGGCGGGCTCCGGGCGAGCATGGCCGGTGCGCCGGACCCCGAGGGCTACGGGCTCGGCGCCGGACCACTGCTCACGGTCGCCCGCGCGAACCCCGACGGGTTCCGCCTGCTCTGGCGCCACGCCGCGCGTGAGCCCCAGTTCGCCTCCGAAGCCGACGCGCTCCGCACCGAGGCCCTGCGCCACGCGAGGACCGCGCTCGAAGGACTCGTCCCACCCGAGTTCCTCGACTGGGCCGCGCACGCGACGCTCGGGTACCTCGTCGAGGCCGTCTTGGCCTGGCTCGACCACGGCGACCCGGCCCGGGACGGACAGCTCGTCACCGCGATCAACCGTTCCCTGCGCGCCGGGGTACGAAGCTGGGCCGACCGCGACACGCCGGCCTGAGGCGACCGCCGGCGCCCTCCGGCGAACCCCACCGGGTGTATATATTCGGATGTACTTACAGGCGGGGGGCGTCGATGCATCTCGGAGCGGTCGCGGCGCGGGCGCCTGATCGCGCGGCCGTCGTCATGGGCTCCACCGGCGCGGTGGTCACCTTCCGGGAGCTCGACGAGCGTTCCAACCGGTGCGCGCACCTCCTGCGGACACGGGGCGTCGAACGCGGCGGGCGCATCGCGATCTTCCTGGAGAATCACCCCCGGTTCCTCGAGGTCGCGTGGGCCGCGCAGCGGGCCGGGCTCGCGTACACGACGATCAACTCGCACCTCACGACCGAGGAGGCCGCCTACATCGTCAACGACTGCGGGGCCACGGTCGTCGTCTCGAGCCGGCAGCTCGCGCCGGTCGCGACGACGTTGACGCCCGAGCTGACCCCGAACGTGCACACGCGTCTGATGGTCGACGACGCGGCTGACGGCTGGGAATCGTACGAAGACGCGGTCGCGGGCGAGTCCCCGACCGCGATCCACGACGAATGCGAGGGTGACTTCGTCTTCTACTCGTCCGGCACGACCGGCCGACCGAAGGGTATCGAGCGCACGCTCACGTTCGCACCGATGGGTCGGGGCCTACCCGGCGCCGTCCCGCTCCTCGAGATGCTCGGCCTGACCGACGGGGACGTGTACCTCTGCCCGGCTCCGCTCTTCCACGGCGCGCCGCTCACCTACTCCATCGGCGCGCACCGGCTCGGCGCGACGGTCGTGGTGATGGAGCGCTTCGATGCAACGGACGCGTTGCGACTCATCGCGGAGCACTCGGTGACGCACAGCCAGTGGGTGCCGACGATGTTCGTGCGCATGCTCAAGCTCGACGAGCAGGCGCGGAAGGCCCACGACCTCTCCAGCCACCGCGCGGCGGTCCACGCCGCGGCGCCCTGCCCGGTGCCGATCAAGCAGCAGATGATCGAATGGTGGGGACCGATCGTCTACGAGTACTACTCCGCGACCGAGGGCGTCGGCATGACCTTCATCGACTCCGTCGACTGGCTCGCGCACCCGGGATCGGTCGGGAAGGCCGTGGTCGGTGAGGCCCACATCCTCGACGAGGCCGGGGAGGAGTGCCCGCCGGGGGTGCCCGGGACGGTGTGGTTCGGTGGTGGCTACGAGTTCGAGTACCACAACGACCCGGAGAAGACCGCGGCCGCCCACAACGACCGCGGGTACGCGACCGTCGGCGACATCGGATACCTCGACGCGGACGGCTACCTGTTCCTCACCGACCGGTCCGTCAACATGATCATCAGCGGCGGCGCCAACATCTATCCCCAGGAAGCCGAGAACATCCTGATCATGCACCCGAAGGTCCTCGACGTCGCGGTCTTCGGGGTTCCCAACGAGGACCTCGGCGAAGCGGTGAAGGCCGTCGTCCAGCCCGTCGATTGGGCCGACGCGGGTCCGGACCTCGAGGCCGAGCTCCTGGCGTTCACCCGCGCGCGCCTTGCGTCCTACAAGTGCCCCCGATCGGTC
>JADGOM010000057.1 GCA_017882925.1 Acidimicrobiia bacterium
ATCCCCGCGGCGATGCACGGGATCCACGACCGGGGCGAGCTGCGCGTCGGCGCGTGGGCCGACATCGTGCTCGCCGACCTCGAGCACCTCTCGGTCGGGCCGACGCGTTGGGTCGACGACTTCCCCGGCGATTCCGGCCGCTTGGTCGTCGACGCCGAGGGCTACCGGGCCGTCATCGTCAACGGCGAGGTCATCCTGGAGGACGGCAAGCCGACCGGCTCGCTCCCGGGCCAGGTCCTGCGCTTCACCTGATCGGACCCCGCATGGATGACGAAGCGGTCCCGTCGCACCTCGGGTTGTGCGTCGCCGATCTCGAGCGGTCGCTCCGCTTCTACTGCGACGGCCTCGGCTTCGAGCCGTCCGCCGCGTTCGAGCTCGACGACACCACGGTCCCGGCCATCGCGCGCGGGCTCGAGCTCGACGGTCCGGTGTCGGTGACCTCCCAATTCGTGCAGCTCGGCGCGATGAAGATCGAGCTGCTCCACTACCGCACGCCGCAACCGACAGGGCGGCCGTCGAACAACCGGGCCCAGCTCGGGTTCACGCACCTGTCGTTCCACGTCGACGACGTCGACGCGGCCGCGGCGCGTCTCGTCGGCTACGGCGGCACGATCCTCCCCGACACTCGCGCCGACGTCGGCGTCGAGATCGTGTTCCTCGCCGACCCCGACGGCGCCCGCATCGAGCTCATGGCCCCCAAGCCCCGCCCCCAGACCTGACCCTGACCTCAGTGCGCCGCCGACTACTCGGCGGGGAGAGCCTGTTTGGCGAAGTCGAAGCTGACGACATCGGGGCCGAGAGGCACGACGACCTCGACCAGCGGAGCGTCGGAGCCGATCGTGGCCCGGCCGTGCACCATGACCGCCCGGATCTCGGCGTAGCTCGGGAACTGCTCGATCGTGACGCACACGCGGTCGTCGGCCCGCAGCGCGTCGAGCACCGGGTCGCCGGCCGGGAGGCGCGCCGCGATCGCTCCGTCACGGAGCTCGTAGCCGGCGACGGTGGCCAGCGTTCCCCCATCGACGTGGGTCGCGGCCACCACGGCCTCACGATTCGCGGCGAGGAACGCGTCGATCTCGTCGGGTGACATCGAGATGTCGCGGCGGGGCACGGTCAGGCCTCCGGTTCCGGGCGCACGACGTGGAGGAACGTCGCCGATTCGGGCTCCAGCCGGATCACGCAGCGCTTCTGGCTCTCCATCGCGGCCGCGGCACGCGCGACCACTTCCGCCGGGACCTCCTTCGCCGACGGGTTCACCCCGCCGGCGACCCCGGCCATCGTCGACGGCGAGTGCACGACCGCCCGACCGCGCACGAGCAGCACGCGCCGGTCGTCGGAACCCTCGGCCGCGGTGATGAGCGCGGAGATCTGTGGCGCGCGCAGCACCCGTGTGACCTTGGCGCTCTTGCGGTACGTGGAGCATTCCACCCCGCCGTCGCGATAGAGACCGACCATCGGATAGATCGTCGGCGAGCCGTCGCCCCGCGCCACCACGAGGAACATGCGCGAGTTCGCCTGCATGAAGGCGTCCTCGTCGGCGCCGACTTCGTCGGTCATCCCGCAACCTCCCGTCGCCGGCCCGCGCGCAACGGCCGGAAGAACGCGCGCAGGTCCTCGACCAGGAGCTCGGGCTCCTCCGACGGCGCGAAGTGGCCTCCGGTCTCCATCCGCGTCCAGTGCACGAGATTGGCCTCCCGTTCGGCCAGCCGCCGCGGGACGTGGGCCAGCTCGTGCGGGAAGACGGCGATCCCGGTGGGGGCCTCGAGCGGGGGCCGGCGGTCGTGCGCCGGGGTCCAGGGGACGCCGAAGGAGTCGGCGTAGAAGCGCACCGAGCCCCCGAAGCTGCCCGTCAGCCAGTAGAGGGCGAAGCCCGTGATCAGCTCGTCCTTCGAGAACCGGCGCTCGACGTCGCCGCCGCAGTGGCTCCACGCGCGGCGGCGCTGGAGCATCCACGCCGCCAGGCCGACCGGCGAGTCCTGCATCGCCCAGGTGAGCGTCTGCGGCTCGAAGATGTGGGTGAGGAAGTGCGTGGAGTTGCGGGGGGTGAGGTCCTGCAGGTCGAAGAAGTCGACCTCGTCGGGCTCGAAGTCGGCGCGGGTGATCGCGGTGAGGTCGGCCCCGATGAGGGCCGGGAACGTGAGGTGCGCCCCGACCACCTGATCGGCGAACTCGTGCGCGAGCTGCGCGGTCACGAACGCGCCGGAGTCGCCACCGTGGGCGCCGAAGCGGCGGTACCCCAGCTCGTCCATGAGCCGCACCCACAGCCCGGCCGTCGCCTGCCACCCGATGCCCGCGCGCGACGGCGACGAGAAGACCGACCCCGGGAGCGACGGCACCACCACGTCGAACGCGTCGGCCGGGTCTCCCCCGAAGCGCTCCGGGTGGGCGAGGGGCTCGATCATCGCCGCGAAGTCCCAGAACGTCCACGGCCACCCGTGCGTGAGGATCAGCGGCAGCGGGTCGGGGCCCGAGCCGCGCTCGTGCACCGCGTGGAGCGTGACGCCGTCGACCTCACCGCGCACCTGCGGCCACCGGTTGATGGCGGCCTCCTGCGCGCGCCAGTCGTACTCCTCGAGCCAGTACGCGACCAGCTCGCGGAGATACGGACCCGAGACGCCGTAGCGCCAGTCGTCGTCGCCCGGGTCACCGAGCTCGTCGGCCCACACGGTGCTCCGGAGCCGCGTGTGGAGCAGCTCGAGCCGCGTGGCGTCGATGTTGACGTGGAACGGTTCGAGCGCCATGAGTCCCCCGGTCGGCGACCGCCGACCGTAAGGCAGGCGACGACCGCGGTCAATCGACGCATCGACCACGCCATCGGGCCAATGAAATCAACCTCGTTGGTGACTCCCCCGACTGTCTTGCCGGGACCGCGCGCCTGCCCTACGGTCACAGGGCGGTCGATCCGGGCCGCACTCGGGGGGAGGCACTCGTGCACACGGACCTGTCGGCCGGACTCCCCGACGAACGCGACTTCATCGTCGCGGAGTGTCCCGACGTCCCGATGTGGTCGGAGAACCTGCTCTTCGCGCTCTACGACCCCGACCAGGACGTCGGCATGTGGCTGCACCTCGGCACCGTGCCCGGCGACTGGACCATGTGGGAAGACAGCGTGTTCGTCATGCTGCCCGGCCACGACGGCGCGCTGTCGCTCAAGGGCTACCACCGCACCGCGCCCGAGCGGCGCCCGGCCGGCCCGGGCCTCGAGTTCCGCCAGATCGAGCCGTGGAAGCGCTGGCACGTCGCGTTCGACGGCTTCGGCCTGCACGTCTCCGAGGCGCACATGCTCGCGGGCACCGGCCGCGACGGCCCGACCCGGCGCTTCGCGGTCGACCTCGACGTGGAGTGCGTGACGCCGGCGTGGGACGCCCGCACCGCGACGCAGCTCGCGTCGGGCGCCGGCGACATGGAGAGCCAGGACTGGGCGCACGAGCACTACGAGCAGCTCCTGCACGCCACCGGGACCGTCACCCTCGACAGCGGCACCGTCCCGTTCTCGGGCTACGGCTGGCGCGACCACTCCCGCGGCCCGCGCCCGCGCGGCCTCCCGAAGGGGTGGGGCGGTCACGTCATCCTCGGGTGCGTCTATCCGGAGAGCGGGCGCGCCTGGGGTCTCTCCCGCTACTACACCGAAGACGGGCTCATCACCCTCGAAGGCGGCTACGTGTTCGTCGACGGCAACTTCGAGCACGCCAAGGTGGTCACCGCGCCCCGGCTCGTCGACCTCACGTACGAGGGCGAGGTCCTGCCAGTGGCGCTCGAGTGGTCGGGCGGCACCCTGGAGCTCGAGCTGCAGTTCGACCGCGCGCTCTGGACCTCGATGCAGCGCGGGCTGTCGATCGGCAAGGACCTCGAGGACAGCGGCCTCATGTACGTCCTCAACTACGGCCGCTGCGATTGGGACGGCGAGACCGGCTACTTCTACTGCGAGCGGTCCGACCACCTCAACGCGCTGGCACCCGACGCCCACTACGGTGCCGACGGATCGTGACCGACGCGGCCGGTCCCGACCCCGCGGACCCGGACCCGGCGTCCGACCCGAAGTGGGAGCCGCACCTCAAGGAGCAGTCGCAGGACATCCACCGGGTGCAGCACGCGCTCGAGGGATGGATGCGCGACCAGCTCGGTGACCCCGGGCTCGCGATCGACGCGCTGCGCCCGCCGGCCGGCACCGGCATCGCCAACGAGACGATCCTGTTCGACGCCCGCCGCACCACCGGCCCGGGTGCGGGCACGACCGAGGGCTACGTCGCCCGGCTCGCCACCCCCGACTCGCTCTACCTCGACTACGACCTGGTGCAGCACTACCGGATGTACGAGACGTTCGCCGCGATCGACGCCGTTCCCACGCCCGCGGTCGTCGGCTTCGAGGCCGACGCGAATCGGCTCGGGGCCCCGTTCTTCGTGATGGAGAAGATCGACGGCGACATCCCGACCGACGCGCCGCACTGGACGACGCAGGGGTTCCTCCACGACGCCGAACCGCGCGAGCGGCGGGCCCTCTGGGAGCGGACGGTCCGGGTGATGGCCGCGTTGCACCAGGTCGACCCGGCCCCGTTCGCGTTCCTGCGGACCGGCGCCACCGGGAGCGGGCTGGGCGACAGCCTCGACTACTGGTCGCGCGCGCTGGAGTGGGCGGCGCCCGCCGGATCCCCGCCCGTGGTGGAGGCGTGCGCGGAGTGGCTGCACGCCAACCTGCCCGCGCCCGTCACCTCCCTGTCGTGGGGCGACAGCCGCCTGCCCAACGTCATCTACCGCGACTTCACGCCGGTCGCGGTGCTCGACTGGGACCTCGTCTCGCTCGCGGGCCCGCAGGCCGATCTCGCCTGGTGGATCATCATGGACGACCAGGCCGAGTCGACCCTCGACGGCATCGGCGACGCCGACGACCTCGTCGACCTGTGGGAGGACGTCACCGGCTGGAAGGCGACCGAGCTCCGCTGGTACCTGGTGTTCAGCACGTACCGGTTGTCGGCGATCTTCAGCCGCCTGTTCTCGATGATGGTCGCGCAGGGTCACATGACCGACGACGACGCCCGCGCGCAGATCGAGCGCGGGCGGCTCGCGCAGCAGATGCACGGACTCCTCGACATCGCGCCTCCACCCGGGGTCGAACCGCGCGTCCCCAAGGTCCGGCTGTAGCCCGCGCGGGGATCCGGTCCCGCGCCCGACCGACGTCATATGCTCCGGCGCCAACCGACCTCCCCGCCCCGGCACCGAAGAGAGCCCATGGACCACCGCCGCACCCGTAGCCCGCGCCGTCTGCCGGCCACCTCGGTCGTACCGGGGTGCGCGTTGCTCGCGGCCGGATTGCTCGCCGCCGTGCTCCCGGCGACCGCCGTGGGCGCGTCGACGACCAACTGCGTGAACCGCGACTGCACGGTCACGTTCACCACGACCGGTGCACCCGAGGGCTGGACCGTCCCGGCCGGCGTCGTCAGCGTCACGGTCACCGCCGCGGGCGCGGCCGGCGGCAACAGCGCGAACGGAGGTCCCGGCGGCGCGGGAGGCCGGTCGGCCGCGACCCTGCCGGTGGTTCCGGGGAGCACGTTGACCGTCGTGGTCGGCCGGGCCGGCGGCAACGGCGTGATGAGCGGACCGGGGCCCGGACCGGGGCCCGGACCTGGACCTGGACCTGGATCCGGAGCCGGCGCCAGCTACGGCGGCGGCGGATCGGGCGGCAACGGATCGTTCGCGGGCGGCGCCGCCGGCGGCGGCGGGTCGTTCGTCTTCGGCACGCGGCCCGACGCGTCGACCGGCCTGCTGATCGCGGCCGGAGGCGGCGGGGGTGGCGGCCGGTCCATCCCCGGCGGCGCCGGCGGGGCAACCGGTGACGGCGGCACCTCGACCTCGTTCCCCGGGGCTTCGGGTGCCGGGGGGAGCACCACCTCGGGTGGCATCGCGGGCGGCAACTTCCGGGCCGGCACCGCTGGCAACGGGCCGGCCACCTCGGCGGCCGCGCTCGGTACCGGCGGCGACGGCGCGCCCACCGACTCGGCCCCGGGCGGCGGCGGCGGGTACTTCGGCGGCGGCGGGGGCGGCTACGGCACCGTCGGTCCCGGCCTCGCCGCGGAAGGCGGCGGCGGGGGTGGCAGCGGATTCCTGCTCCCCCAGGCCACGTCGCTCTCGACCGGCACCAACGCCGGCGACGGCTCGGTCACGATCGGTTACACGGTGGCCAGCACCATCGCGCTCACGGTCGGACAACCCGACGGCACCCGCGCCGGCGACCCCGTCGTGCTCACCGCGACCGTCACCAGCGCGGCGCCCGGCGGCGCGATCCCAACCGGCACCGTCACGTTCCTCGACAACAACGTCGCGATCGCCGGTCGCTCGACCGCGGTCCCCGCGGCGAGCGCGGTCGGTGTCCCGCTCGACGGGTCGGGGGTCGCGACGAAGACCGTCGCCAACCTCGGCGCGGGCACCCACGGGTTCACGGCCACGTACTCCGGCAGCACCGGCTACGCCGCGTCGACGTCGTCGAGCATCACGATCGTCATCGCCGCGCTCCCCGCCACGACGACGACCACGGCCGGGGCCGCGACCACGACGACCGCGGCCAGCGCGACCAGCGCCGCGTCGTCGAGGGCGTCCGCGGGCGGCACGTTGCCGGCCACGGGATCCGACCCGCGATCGCGGGTCGCACCGGCCCTCGCCCTGCTGATCCTCGGGCTCGGGATGTGCGCCGGGGGCCGACGGCGGCGGTCGCCCATCACGCGCACGCGGCGGTAGCACCCCGAACCCCGAGCCCGGAGGTCGCAGTGGGAGACGAGGAGATCCGCCCGTTCCGGGTCGAGGTTCCCGAGGCGGTGCTCGTCGACCTCCGGGAACGCCTGGCCCGCACCCGCTGGCCCGACCAGATCCCCGGCCACGCGTGGGACTACGGCACCGACGTCGACTACCTCCGCGACCTCTGCGCGTACTGGGCCGACGGCTTCGACTGGCGCGCGCAGGAGGCGCGGCTCAACCGGTGGCCGCAGTTCCTCACCGAGATCGACGGCCAGCAGATCCACTTCATCCACGCCCGCGCCGACAACCCCGACGCGCTGCCGCTGATCATCACGCACGGTTGGCCGGGCTCGGTGGCCGAGTTCCTCGACGTCATCGAACCGCTCCGCGAGACGTTCCACGTCGTGGCGCCGTCGCTCCCGGGCTACGGCTGGTCGGGGCCGACGCATGAGTCGGGCTGGGACATCCACCGCATCGCCGACGCGTGGCGCACGCTGATGGCCCGCCTCGGCTACGAGCGCTACGGCGCGCAGGGCGGCGACTGGGGCGCCATCGTCTCGGCCCGGCTCGCCGTCGTCGACGCCGAGCACGTCGTCGGGCTGCACTCCAACATGGTCGTCGCGTTCCCGCCCGACCCCGCCGCGATCGAGCTCACCGAGCTGGAGGCCGCCGACCTCGCGTCGATGGCGGCGTTCACCAAGTCCGGGACGGCCTACACCGAGATCCAGGGCAAGAACCCGCAGACCCTCGCCTACGGGCTCACCGACTCACCCGCCGGGCTCGCGGGCTGGATCGTCGAGAAGTTCCGCGACTGGACCGACCACGACGGCGACCTCGAGGCCGCGGTGAGCCGCGACCAGATCCTCACCGACATCACCGTCTACTGGGTCACCGGCACCATCAACTCCTCGATCCGGCTCTACTGCGAGTCGCGGCGCAGCAACACCGCGGGCTCGGCGGGCGCGTTCGTCGAGGTGCCCACCGCCGTCGCGGTGTTCCCGAAGGAGATGCTCCGCACGCCCGAGGCCTACGCGGCCACGCGGTTCAACGTCGTGCGCTACACGCGCTTCGACCGGGGCGGGCACTTCGCCGCGCTCGAGGAACCCGATCTCCTCGTGGCCGACGTCCGCGAGTTCTTCGGATCCCTACGGTGACGGTCGCGCCGATCCACCTGATCGACGAGGTCACGGTGGCGCCCCACGGACGCGACGAGCTCCTCCGGCGCCTGGCCGACGAGTACGTGCCGATCGCCACCCGGGGCGGGCTCCGCTACAAGCGCGCCGCCTGCCACCCCCCGGTCGACGTGCCCGAGGACCCGTCGCACCTGATCGTGTGGTGGGAGCTCGACGACGTCGACGCGCTGTGGCGGCGCCGGGTCGACGCGCTCGACGGGGCCGGCGCGGCGTTCTGGCGCGGCGTGGCGCCGCTGGTGATCGAGCGGCACCGCCGCTACGCCGCGGGCGTCGACCTCGGGTGACCCGCATGCTCGCGTTCCTGCCCACGGCGGCGCCCGGCCTCGCACGCGAGCTCGGAGTCGCGCCCGGTATGACCCGCGCCGCGTGTAGCGGGCCGCTGCTCACCGGCTCGTTCGGGACCGGTCCGCAGGTGGTCGACATCGACGCCGGCAGCGCGGCCGACCTCGACGGCGTCGCGCGCCTGCTCCCCGCCGGGGCCGACGTGCTCCGGCTCACGGAGCTCGCGGCGGAATCGCCCGAACCCGCGCTCCGCCACGGCGTGAAGCGCGTCCTCGTGCTCCGCGTGCACGACGGCGCGCCGGCGCCGCTCGTCGCGCACTTCGAGCGCGACCTCGCCCGCATGCCCCGCTACATCCCGGCCATCCGCAACTGGGCCCTGAGCCGCGTCGAGCCCGGTTCCCGCTGGACCCACGCCTGGGAGCAGGAGTACCGCGACCGCGAGTCGTTCGCGCAGTACATGGACAGCCCCTACCACTGGGGTGTGATCGAGCCCTGGTTCGATCCCGAGTTCCCCGAATGCATCGTCGACCCCGCGGTCGCGCAGGTGTTCTACGCGGTCGACGACTCGCTGCTCGCGCGTCCCTCGTAGCCGCCGGCGGCAGACCGGGGCGGGTTCAGGAGCCGAGGAACGCGTCGGGCTTCGACCAGGTGTGGTCCCCGCCGCAGCTCGTGCAATTGCTGAAGGAGAGGTGGTCGTAGGTCCCCGCCTCGAAGCCGTGCACGGTCTCCACCGTGAGGCCGGTGAACACGGGCTCGTTGGTCGTCGGGCAGTTGACCATCACCATGAACGCCACCAGCGCCTCCTGAGTCGGTGGCACGAGTCTGGCACCCACTTCGACGACACGCTGCATGCGATCACCGACGTGGGGCCATGTTGGCGGAACTGAAGAGGTCGGCCGACTGACGTCGGCCGACCCCTCAGCGCACCGGGAGCACCCGCCTTACTTGCGGTCGAGCTCCAGCATCTTGATCGCGTTGCCCCGCAGGACCTTGTACGCGGTCTCGTCGTCGTAGCCCTGCAGCATCTTCTCGACGTATTCCTTGCTGTGCGGCCACGTCGTGTCGGTGTGCGGGTAGTCGGTCTCGAAGCAGATGTTGTCGGGGCCGACGAACTCGAGCGAGAACAGACCGTGACGGTCGGCGGTGAAGCAGCCGTAGACGCGGCCGTAGTAGTAGGTCGACGGCGGCTCGGGCAGGATGTCCTTGGAGTGCTGCCAGCTGTCGTGCTGCGACCAGATCGTGTCGGCCCGCTCGAGCGCGTAGGGGATCCAGCCGATCTGGCCCTCCGAGTACGCGATCTTGAGCTTCGGGAACTCGATCAGCTTGCGCGAGAACAGCCAGTCGGCGAGCGACGCCATCGAGTTGTTGAAGCCGATCATCGCGCCGGCCCCGGGGGGAGCGTCGGGCGACGCCATCGGGTCCGTGGAGGACGACCCGACGTGCATGCAGATCGTGACCCCCCAGTCGTTGCAGACCTGGAAGAGCGGGTCCCAGTAGCCGCTGTGGATGGTGGGCAGGCCCAGGTGGAACGGCAGCTCGCTGAAGCAGATGGCCCGCACGCCGCGCTGCGCGTTGCGCAGCGTCTCGGCCGCGGCGAGCTCGGCGTCCCAGAGCGGAATGAGGCAGAGCGGGATGTTGACGCCACCCGACGGCTCACACCACTCCTCGACCATCCAGTCGTTGTACGCGCGCACAGACGCGAGTCCGAGCTCCTTGTCGGTGCCTTCGTAGAACGTCTGGCCACAGAAGCGCGGGAACGTTGGGAACGGGAGCGAGCCGTCGGTCCAGTTGAGCGCGAGGTCCTTGATGCGCGCTTCGCGGTCGTAGCACCCCTTGCGCATCTCGTCGTAGGTGAGGGCCGTCATCGTCATCTGGGTGCGGTCGAACTCGAGGTTGTCCTCGGGGCCGCTGAGCGCCGACTGCGGGAGCGCGACGAAGCGCTTGTGGACGTAGATCAGGTTGTCCTCGTAGTACCAGGCGTCGCCCCACAGACCCTCGGGGTCCTCCTTCATCGTGTACTTGGCGCCCTTCTTCAGCGAGAAGTCGCTCCAGCGCTTCCGCTCGACGCGCGGACCCTTGGCGCGGTACTTCTCCGGAAGCCACGTCTGCCACACGTGCGGCGGCTCGACCACATGGTCGTCGACACTGATGATCTTGGGAATCTCGGTCACGGCCCCACGTCCCTTCGTTCGTCTGCGTGGGAGCTTTGCACAGGGGCGGGGGCCGAGGAGAACGCCGGACGGCCGGGCGACCACCTCCGGCGCCGCGTGGAGGCGGCGCCGACCTCCCTGGGGGTGGAGGGGTCGCTTGCCGGTGCTCGGATCGGGCGGCCGAGGCGCCAGCCCTGGGATCTTCGGGTGTGGTCCGGGGAGCACAGGTACCCGAGGTTCCACCTGGCCGTGGGGCCACCCTTGGCGAAGTCGACCTCAGAATGATCGAGCTCGCGGACCCACGTGGCGTCCACGGCGTGCTGTCGGCGAGGCCGGCCGCGGCCAGGCCCTCGTCCTCGCCGCGGGCGCGGCCCTGCCGGTGTCGACGTCGTGCCGGGGCCTAGGGTCGCGAGCATGCCCCGACCCGATCTGGCCGATCGCCGGCGCCTGCACGCGTCGGAGGTCTGAGCATCGTGGATCCCACTGTCGTCGCCGTGCCCGTCTACTTCGCGACGATGGGCGCCGAACAGCGATTCCTGAAGGCGCGCGCCGCGCGGGAGGGTCCGAGCGCAGCCGACTACGAGCGACGCGACACGATCACGAGCCTCTCGATGGGCGTGGCGAGCCTGCTCGCCCCGATCGTGATGCCGAGACTCCTCGCGCCGTTCACCCCGGGCAAGGGCCGACACGCGAAGAAGCTGATCGCAACGGCGACGGCCGCAACCGCCGTCACGATGGTTGCCGACCGGATCGCCCGGCGGCGGGCCCGCCGGAGTGAGGCGCCGCTCCACGACGACGGCACGGCCGTCGCGGACGTCGCGCGCAACGTCGCGAGCGTGAGCAGCGTCGTCGCCGTCGTGGCCGGCGGCGTGGCGGTCACGACCGCGTGGGCAGCGCTCACGAGCCCGCACCGCATGTGGGAGCGTCGCCTCGTGCGCGACCTCGGTGCCGGCCCGATCGCGCTCGCGACCGCCGTCTTCGGGTGGGACCTCATCTACTACTGCAATCACCGATTCATGCACGAGAGTCGGTACATGTGGGCGATCCACGAGGTGCACCACTCGAGCGAGCGGTACAACCTCTCCACCGCGTTGCGGCAGCCCGTTGCCGACGCGTTCGGCACGTTCCTTCCGTACAGTGCGCTGTCGCTGCTCGGAATCCGCCCCGAGCTCGTGTCGACCGCGCGCGGCATCAACCTCCTGTACCAGTACTGGATCCACACCGACACGATCCGCACCCTCGGCCCATTCGAGAAGGTGCTGAACACGCCGTCGCACCATCGCGTGCACCACGGCAGCAACCGCCAATACATCGACCGCAACCACGGCAGCATCCTCATCCTCTGGGATCGCCTGTTCGGCACGTTCGAACCCGAGCGCGAACGCGTCGTCTACGGACTCACGAAGAACATCAAGACCTTCAACCCCGCGCGCGTCGCCACCCATGAGCACGCGGAGATGCTGGACGACGTGGCGCGGTCGACCACCTGGCGGGAGCGGCTCTCCTACGTGCTCCGCGGGCCCGGCTGGGCCTACCGGCAGCAGGCGCTGCGGGCGGCCGTCGTGTGACCGCGCCACGCACCTCAGCGTCGCCCGGCGAGTCGCGGTCGGTGAGCGTCGACCGGCCCGACTCCCCGGGTGGACGGCAGGCCTGGGACACTGGGGCCATGGAGGCGATCGAGCGATCCGAGCCGGCGGACGAGTTCCCGGTCGAGCACCTCTCCATCCATGGCCAGCGCTTCGGCTACCGGCGCGGCGGCGAGGGCCCTGTGCTGTTGCTGCTCCACGGGATCGCCGGCAGCTCCCGCACGTGGGTCCCCGCCATGCATCTGTTGCAGCACGACTTCACGGTGCTGGCCCCCGACTTCCTCGGTCACGGCGAATCGGACAAGCCGCTCGGCGACTACTCCCTGGGCAACCACGCCAGCAGCATGCGCGACTTCCTGCAGCTGCTCGGCATCGAGCGGGCCACGGTGGTCGGGCAGTCGTTCGGGGGTGGCGTGGCGATGCAGTTCGCCTACCAGTTCCCCGAGATGTGCGAGCGTCTCGTGCTCGTCGACGCCGGCGGCCTGGGCCGCGAGGTGAACTGGGTGCTCCGCCTCGCCGCCCTGCCGGCGGCCGAGTACGTGATGCCGGTCCTGTTCCCGACCTTCGTGCGCGACTGGGGAGACTCGGTCGCCAGGTTCCTCGGCGACCGGGGCATCCGCAACGCCCGGGCCGCGGAGACGTGGCGCTCCTACACGTCGTTGACCGAGGCCGAGAACCGCCAGGCCTTCGTCCGCACCCTGCGCGCGGTGATCGAACCAGGCGGCCAGTCGGTGAGCGCCATCGACCGCCTCTACCTGGCCGCCCACACGCCCACGCTCATCGTGTGGGGCGACCACGACACGATGATTCCGGTCGCCCACGCCTACAAGGCGCACGAGGCCATCCCCAACAGCCGCCTGGAGATCATGGAGGGGGTCGGCCACTTCCCCCAGGTGGAGGACCCCATCCGCTTCGTCGAGGTCCTCACCGATTTCCTGCGCACCACGGAGCCCACCACCTTCACCCCCGAGGAACTGCGCGACCTGCTCCGCCAGGGCACACATGAGGACGCTCCGAACACGAACGGCGTGTCGGAACGAGACGTGACACGACTCGGACCGATCCGGCCGGGTGAGACGGCCGCGCGCTGCGAAGACTGAGCCGCTCGCGGCTCGGTCCGGCGTATTGCAGACCGGCGTACTACAACACGACTTCGACCTCGCCGAGCAGATCGAAGACGCCGACGTGCTCTTCGTGTCTCGGGAACGGGTTCTGCTACCGGCTCCGCTGTAACAACGGATCGGCAATCGCGTACACCGAATTGCTCAGCCAGGTGTTGGAGTCGGCACCACGCATCCTCAAGGCTTCGCGGTCGCGGGCCTCGTCGAGCACACGCCTCTCGATGGCGACGTAGCCCCGGAGCTCCGCGGCGCGTTCAGCAGTCATCCGGTGGAGCCGGGGCCTCAATCCGTCGCGCATCTGCACTCCTTCATCGAACGTCCGGACACCGATTACCGCACTTGCGGACCGCTGAGAGTGGGAATGGCAGCGGTCGCCCACATTTCTACGCTCGCTCCCTGAACTCGCACAGGGCCGAACGTCCCAACTCGGCGAGTTGCGCGCGCTCGGTGAGGCCCGACTCGAGGCGGGCCGAGCCCCACTCCCTCGAAGAACGCGGGGCCGGGGAAGGCGCCGTGCGGCGAGTCGAGATGGTTGGGCCTATTCGGGTTGGAAGATCGCGATGGTGTTGCCGTCCGGGTCCTTGAACCAGGCCGAGCGCCCGATACCCGCGGAGGTCGCGACGTGGTCCACCGTCTTGAAGGTCGGGGTGTCGTAGTCGTCGAACTCGATGCCGCGGGCGACGAGCTCAGCGACGTCTTTCGCGATGTCTGTCGACCAGAAGCGGACCTGGGTGTGATCGGCCAGGTTGCCGGCGGGGCGTCCGTAGATCAGCAGCGTGGTGCCGTGCCCGCAATCGAAGACCAGGTGGTTCTTGATCGTCTCCGGTGAGAGGGTCAGGCCGACCTTGTCCTCGTAGAAGGCCTGGCTCCGCTCGAGATCCGTCGAGACGAGGACTGCCGAGATCCGGTTGGTACCGACCATGTCTGTGGCCTTCCGTGTGGCGGGGTCGGGTCCCGACCCGAGCGGCGCTGGTCGATCCAGCAACCGATCGGGTCGGGTTCACTGCGTTGCGATCAGGGAACGACGTTGTAGATGTCGATCTCGGTCTCTTCGGGCGGGGACGGGAAGCCGCCCTCGATCCCCTGCTGCATCCGCGGCATGAGGGTGCCGTCGCGGAACTGCTCCCAACTCTCCTTCGACTCGTGGACCGCCATGATCGTCCACCCGCCCGGCGATGCGCCCGCCGCGTGGAAGACCTGTCCCGCGGGCAGGCTCCCGTCGCTCGGATGCACCGCACCGATCGACGCCTCGTAGTTCTCCTTCGTCCCGCCGGGAAAGAAGTGCACGATGCCGAATGCCATGACATGCCCCCTTCAGAGCTGCTACTTTATTTTGATAGGAAAGTAATTCGGGCAGGGGTAGATGTCAAGCAAAGATCACGATGAGGACGAGTACCTGAGCGACGCCGAGGTACGGGCCTGGAACGGCTGCTTGCAGTTCACCAACGGCACGTTGCGCGCGCTCGACGACGCGCTGCTCGCCGCGCACGGGATCTCCGTCAAGGAGTTCGACGTGCTGATCACGTTGTTCAACGCGCCGAAGGGCCGACTGCGGATGACC
Organism: Acidimicrobiia bacterium; assembly: GCA_017882925.1. Lineage (GTDB taxonomy): Bacteria > Actinomycetota > Acidimicrobiia > IMCC26256 > Chersky-534 > Chersky-534. Next base: position 14,620 of record JADGOM010000057.1, read on the forward strand.
GGGCTCGCGGCGAGCGTGCTCCTCACCCCGAGCGGGGTGACCCACCTCGTCACCCGGCTCGAGCGCGACGGCCTCGTGACCCGCATCGTCGACGAGGACGACCGGCGCAGCTTCTTCGCGTCGCTGACGACCGCCGGCCGTCGGAAACTGCGCGAGTCGCGCCCGAC
>JADGOM010000259.1 GCA_017882925.1 Acidimicrobiia bacterium
CCCGCCCGGGGGGGTCGACCCGAGCGCCCGGCGTGGCGCCCGGGAGCCCGGTCTGCGGTGACGGGAAGGAGACGGTGGGGTGCACCGACTGGTCGGGCCGCGGCGGCACGTCGCCGAACCGGGGCTGGTCGTCGCCGAGGCGGCGCCCGACGGTGCCGCCCTCGATGACGGCCTGGGCCTCTTCGGCGCCCAGGATCCGCACGCCTTCCGGGCCTTTGGTGACCTGCGGCGCGGTGGTCTCCTCGCCGTCCGAGGGATCGCTGTGATCGGTCACGTTCCCCTCCCCCGTTCACGTCCGGATAGAGCCGAGAGGTTAGACCCACCGCCCTGCGGACCGCTCGTCCCACGCACCGCGCGCACCGGGCGCACCGGCACGCGGCTCAGACCTCGAGCAGCTCCTTCTCCTTCTGGCCCAGATGCGCGTCGATCTCCGCGACCGCGTCGTGGGTGAGCTTGTCGAGCTCCTTCTCGGCCCGCTCGAGCTCGTCACGCGAGATCTGGCCGTCCTTCTCGAGCTTGTCGAGGCTGTCGCGAGCGGCCCGGCGGACGTTGCGGGCCGTGACCTTGGCGTCCTCGGCCCGGCTCTTGACCACCTTCACGAGCTCCTTGCGCCGGTCCTCGGTGAGCTGCGGGAACGCCAGTCGCACGACCGTGCCGTCGTTCGACGGGTTCACCCCCAGGTCGCTGCCCTGGATGGCCTTCTCGATCGCCTTGATCGACGACTTGTCGTAGGGCTGGATCACCAGGAGCCGGGGCTCGGGCACGCTGAAGCTGGCCAGCTGCTGGAGCGGCATGACACTGCCGTACATGTCGATGCCGAGCTTCTCGACCACGGCCGGGTTGGCCCGACCGGTGCGGACGGCGCCGAACTCCTCGAGGAGGTGCACCACCGCCTTGTGCATCTTGTCCTTGGTCTCTGCGAGCGTCTCGGGGATCACGACGCCTCCTTGGCGCTGACGATGGTCCCGATCGGCTCGCCGAGCAGCACGCGCCGGATGTTGCCGGGTGTGCTCACGTCGAAGACGACGATCGGAAGCTTGTTGTCCATGCAGAAGGTGATCGCGGTGGAGTCCATCACCTTGAGGCCGCGGTTGAGCACCTCGAGGAAGGTGACCTCCGGCAGCTTGACCGCGTCGGGGTCGAGTCGGGGGTCGGCGCTGTAGATGCCGTCGACGCCGGAGTGCGTGCCCTTCAGGATCGCCTCCGCACCCATCTCCGCCGCGCGCAGCGCCGCGGTGGTGTCGGTGGTGAAGAACGGGTTGCCGGTGCCGGCCGCGAAGATCACCACGCGGCCCTTCTCGAGGTGCCGCTTCGCGCGCAGCGGCACGTAGGGCTCGGCCACCTGCGCCATCGTGATGGCGGTCTGCACCCGGGTCACCTGGCCGACGGCCTCGAGCGCGTCCTGCAGCGCGAGGGCGTTGATCACGGTCGCGAGCATGCCCATGTAGTCGGCCCGGGCCCGGTCCATGCCCCGGGTCTCGCCCGCGATCCCGCGGAAGATGTTGCCGCCGCCGACGACGACCGCGATCTCGACGTCGAGCTCCGCGCGGGCGTCGGCGACCTCTTCCGCGATCCGCGCGACGACGCCCGCGTCGATGCCGGAGCCGGAGGGCTCGGCGAACGCCTCGCCCGACAGCTTGAGCACGACGCGTCGGTACTGGCTCTCAGCCACGGGTGCTCCCCTGGTTCGGGCCGCGGCGACTCGGCCGGGCCGGGCGGATCAGTCCTCGGCGATCTTGACCCGGATGAACTGGCGCACGGTGGCACCGCCACCGAAGCCGTCGACCAGGCTCTTGATCGTGGTCTTGGGCTCCTTCACGAAGCCCTGCTCGAGCAGCACGTTCTCCTTGTAGAAGCCATTGAGGCGGCCCTCGATGATCTTCGGCCAGGCCTGCTCGGGCTTGCCCTCGTTCTTGGTCAGCTCCTCGTAGACCGCGCGTTCGCTCGCGACGACGTCGGCGGGGACGTCGTCGCGGGTGAGGTAGCGGGGCGCGGCGGAGGCGATGTGGAGCGCGAGGTCGTGGGCGAGCTCGCGGGCCTTGGGGTCGTCGGCCTTCACGCCGGCGAGGTCGACGAGCACGCCGATCGTGCCCCGGTTGTTCTGCATGTGCTTGTAGCCGTCGACGACGCCGTCGGCCGACTCGAACCGCGCGATGCGGCCGAGGGCCACGTTCTCGCCGAGCTTGGCGCCCAGCTGGGTGATGGTCTCGCCGACGGTGCTGTCGCGGAACGGGTTGAGCTCGATGCCGGAGTTGGGCTGGTCGAAGACCATCTGCGTGAGGTCGTGGACGAGCTCGACGAACTCCGCGCTCTTGGCCACGAAGTCGGTCTCGCAGACCAGCTCGACGAGCGCGCCGACGTTGCCCGCGGCGATCACGTCGACGGTGCCCTGCTCGGCCGCCCGGCCGGCGCGCTTGGTGGCTCCCGCAAGACCCTTCGTGCGCAACCAGTCCTTCGCGGCCTCGAAGTCGCCGTCGTTCTCCTCGAGCGCCTTCTTGCAGTCCATCATCCCGGCGCCGGTGAGCTTGCGCAGCTTCGCGACGTCGGCCGCCTTGATCTCAGCCATTCGTGTCGCTCTCCTGCACCTCGGCCGCAGCCGCGGCCTCGTCCTTCAGTGGGTTGTAGGCGGCGGCAACCTCGGCCTCGGCCGCGGTCGGCTCCGGGCTCGGGGTGCCCGGGGTCGGCTCGCCCACGCCCGCGGTCGGCTCCTCCGGCGGGTTCGCCTCGGCCTCGGCCTTCGCCTTGGCGAGACGCTCCTCGCGCTTCGCCTGGGCAGCCGCAGCCTCCGCACGCGCGGCGGCCTGGGCCTCCTGGCGGGCGCGCTCCTCCTCGGGCGAGAGCGCCTTCGGGGCCACGATCTTCGCCGGCGCGTTGCCGGCCTCGGCCGCCTTCTTCGACGCCGCGCGCGACTGCTTGCGCTGGGCGAGGTAGCGACCCTCCTCCACCGCGTCGGCGATCACGCGGGCCATCAGGTTGGCCGAGCGGATCGCGTCGTCGTTGCCGGGGATCACGTAGTCGATGACGTCGGGGTCGCAGTTGGTGTCGACGACCGCGACCACCGGGATGCCGAGACGGTTGGCCTCGGTGACCGCGATGTGCTCCTTCTTGGTGTCGATCACGAAGATCGCCTTCGGGAGCCGCTCCAGCGTGCGGATGCCGCCCAGGTTGCGCTCGAGCTTCGCGAGCTCGCGCTTCAGCTTGAGGGCTTCCTTCTTGATCATCTGGTCGGTCTCGCCGGTCTTCACCATGCGCTCGAGCTCGCGGAGCTTCGCGACGCGGCTGTGCATCGTGGAGAAGTTGGTGAGCATGCCGCCGAGCCAGCGG
>JADGOM010000260.1 GCA_017882925.1 Acidimicrobiia bacterium
CGGGCGCGGAGTCGTGTCTCGTGACGAGCGGCGAAGGGGTTCCGACGAGCGCGGTGCTGTTCCGCCGATGACCACCGCCCCGCGGCCCGAGTCGACCTGGCTGCTGCCGGACCTCGACGACGAGACGTCCGCACCGTTCTGGGCCGGCACCGCGCACGGCGAGCTGCTCGTGCAGACCTGCGCGTCCTGTGGCCACCGACGCATGCCGCCGCGGCCCATGTGCCCGGTCTGCCGCTCGCTGGAGCACACCTGGGAGCCCACGAGCGGGCGGGGAACGATCTGGTCGTTCGCGGTGCCGCATCCTCCCCTGCTCCCGGCCTATGCCGAGCTCGCGCCCTACAACGTGGTCGTCGTCGCGCTCGAGGAAGAACCGGCGATCCGATTCGTCGGCAACCTGCTCGCGACCCCCGAAGGCGCGATCAACGAGATCGACGCCTCCACCATCCGCATCGGCGAGCCCGTCCACGTGACGTTCACCCGGGTCGAAGACATCTCCCTCCCCCGCTGGCTCCGCGCCTGAGGCGCCGAGCCGCGCCGAAGCGCCGCCGACGGAGAACTCCAGCCGCCGACACGCACGCCCGGCAATCGGCCGACGGAGAACTTCAGCCGCCGTCGGCCGCCCGCCGACACGCACACCTCGCAATCGGCCGACGGGGAACTTCAGCGGAGACAGTACGACGCCGCCCCTCGAACGGTCGACGGGGGGAGTCGACCGGAGTGACGGCGTCGATGCCGTGGGGGCGAGCCCCCACGGGGTGGATCTCGGGTGGTCTACGCGGCGCGCGGCGTGCGCTCGCCGGTCCGGGTGTCCCGCAGGACCCCGAGCACGCGCTCCCACCGGAGCTGGCGCTCGATCCAGTGCCGGGCCTCGCGAACTTCGGTACGGCCAGGCGCCGCGGGCTGGAGCTCGGTGGTCGTGGCTTTGCTCACCTGGTCCTCCCCTAGACTCGGAGTCATGACACTGAGAGTAGACACTCTCAAGGTATTCACTGTCAATCTTTGTGCCCAGGGTCACAAGCGGATGAACCGGGCCCGGAAGTGACGGAGATCCGGATCGACGAGCTGGCGCGACGCTCGGGCCTCACCGTGGACACCATCCGCTTCTACCAGCGCGAGGGCCTGCTCCCCCCGGCCGAGCGGGCCGGCCGGGCCAAGGTCTACGGCCAGGACCACCTCGACCGCCTGGCCCAGATCCGCCAGCTCCAGACGCGGCGGTTCTCGCTCGCGGCAATCCGCTCCCTACTCGAGTCCGAGCGTCCCGAGCTCGTCGACGGGATCTTCTCCGGCGAGGGGTCGCTCTCCTACTCTCTCGGCGACCTGGTGGAGCGCAGCGGAGGCTCCGAGGCGCTCGCGGGCCGCTTGCGCGCCGCCGGGCTCCTCCGGGACCCGATCGAGTTCGGACGCGACGCCTACGACGCCACCGACCTCGACGTCCTGCGCGCCGTGGTCGAGCTCCAGCGGCTCGGCCTCCCCGACGACGTGATCGTCGAGCTCGCATCGATCTACGTGCGCGGCGTCGAGGACATGCAGCTCGAGGTGCTGGAGCTGTTCTCGGGCGGGCGCGGACGCGTGTGGGATCCCGACGAGCTCAAGACGTTCCAGGCGCATGCAGCAGCCGCCGCGGGCCAGCTGCTCCCGTTGGTCACGCGCATCGTCGAGTACGTCCACCAACGCACGCTGCAACGCCTCACGCTCGGTGCCATCGAGCGCGGGCAGAAGGCCTGAGCTCCGTCAGTCGAGGTCGAGGCTCCAGACCCGCGCCGCGTTGCCGCCGACGATCAATGCCTTCTCCGCCGCGGGGATGCCGTTCATCGTCTCTTCGATGACCTTGCGCGAGTACGGCCAGTCGTTGCCGTGGTGCGGGTAGTCGCTCGACCACATGATGTTGTTGATCCCGGCCTGGTGACGCAGCGCGATGCCGGTGCGGTCGCTGATGAAGCTCGCCGCGTTGTTCCGGTACCAGTAGAACGACGGCGGTTGCTTGATCGGTAGCTGGCCCCAGGAGCGGTTCCGCCAGTAGCGGTCGTCCAGGCACTCGATGAAGTGCGGCAACCAGCCGACACCGATCTCGATCCACTGGACCTGCAGCTCGGGGAAGCGGTCGAAGACGCCGGTGAAGAGCATCGCTGTGATGTTCCCCGCGGCCATCGAGAACACATGGCTCATCCCGCCGATGGCCTTGGCCCGGGCGGCTTCGGTCGTCATGTCGTACAGCGCGTTCCCGGTCTTCGCCGCGGCCTTGCGGCCCGCCGCGCGCTGCTTCCGGCTGATGATGTTGATGTGGACCGCGACCGGCATTCCCTCGTCGACCGCGGCGGCCCAGAACGGGTCGTCGTCGAGCGAGAGGCTCGCGCCGCCGGAGGGCCAGTTCGAGATGAGCACGCCCTTGGCCCCGCGCGCCTTGGCCTTGCGCAACGCGTCGACCGAGGTGTCGATCCCCAGAGACGGGATCTGCGCGACGCCGACGAGCCGCTTCGGGTCGGGCGCGCAGAACTCCTCGAAGAGGAAGTTGTTGTACGCCTCGACGCCGGCGAGCACGAAGTCGTCGTCGTCGTCGCCGAGGAAGTGGCTCATCGTCCGCTGCGGCGGGTAGAGCAGCTCGGCGTGCACGCCGTCGATGTCCATGTCCTCGAGCCGGGCCGTGCCGTTGTAGCAACCGGTGCGCGCTTCGTCGTAGGTGACGCCGAACCACCGGAACTCGTCGAAGGGCATCCCCGGGGTGGAGACGAGCCCGATCGGGTCGGGCTCTCCCCCGACCGCGGTCAGCCAGGCGTCGCCGCCCTGCCCGTCCTTGACCAGCTTCGGCGCCTTGTCCGCGTACTTCTCGGGCAGCCAGTTGGTCCAGATGTCGGGCGGCTCCAGAATGTGACAGTCGGCGTCGACGATGCGCGGCTCGGACATCCCGCTTCCTCCTGATACGGCGTTGGCCAGAGCGTAGACTGACACGGACGTCAGGAACAGTGGAGCCCATGTTGGTCGAGGACAACCCCGGGGAACGCCTGCTCGACGGCGTGCGGGTCGTGGACCTGGCGGGCGAGCCGGCGGCCATGTCCGGTCGCATCCTCGCGGACCTCGGGGCCGAGGTCATCCTCGTCGAGCCGCCGACCGGCCATCCCCTCCGGGCGGCCCCGGATCGCTTCGCGGCCTGGGCGGCCGGCAAGCAGTCCGTTGTCGTGGACGGCCCGGATGCCGACGCCCTCGCGGACCTCCTCCGGACTGCGGAGGTCGTCATCGACACTCCCGGATTCCCCGGCACATGGACGCTCGATCCCGCGCTCGCGCCCGCCGCGGTGTGGGTCAGCGTGACCCCGTTCGGGCTCACGGGTCCCCGCGCCGGCTGGCGGGCGTCGGACCTCGGCGTGATGGCCGCGAGCGGGAACATGTACTGCACCGGCGA
>JADGOM010000261.1 GCA_017882925.1 Acidimicrobiia bacterium
CCCGGCACCCGAACCGCGCCGTCCTGATCGAAGGTTCGGATCATCGCGTCGGTGATCAGCCCCGGAGCGAGTGGCTCCGGATCCGCCGCGGCCTGGTGTGCGGTCATCGTCCCGCCTCCCCTGCACGTTGTGCGTCTCCCGAGCACGATATATGGGCTCAGGGGACGCACGAACGGTCAGGTCGGCGCCCGCTCAGCCGCCGGGCAGGACCAGGTCGACGGTGCGGTCGAGGGACGTCTTCACGTCCTTGATGGTGCAGCGGCCGCGGGCCCAGGCCCGGAGCTTGGTGGCGAGGACGCTGTTGGTCGTCTCGACGATCGCGGCCACCCGATCGGGCGGCGTGTCGCGCAGCGCGGCGCTGAGCACCTCGGTGTGGCGCTGCGCGAACTGGTCGAACAGTGCCTGCGCGTTGGGGTCGGCCGAGTTCTCCAGCACCATCTCGGCCCGCAGGAGCTGGGGCCGGCGCTCGAACGCGCGCGCCGCGCGCTCCAGCAGGTAGCGGAGCCGGTCGGCGTCGGACGCGAGCTCGCGGCCACCGGGAGCCGGCCGGAGCTCGTACGTCTTCGACCACTCCAGCAACGCGGCCGCGTACAGGTGCTCCTTGGACGTGAAGTACCGGTAGACGGTGGCGAGCGCGACGTCGGCCCGTTCGGCGACGTCGCGGATCTGGATCTTCTCGTACTCCTCGTCCCCGAGCAGCGCGATCGCGGCGTTGACGATCCGGTCCCGACGCTCCCGCTGGTTGGGCGGAAGATCGTCGGGCTCCGGAGCCGCTTTCGTGATCGCCCTCGTGGGCACCGGTTGCCCCGACCGCTCAGGCGGCCGACACGTTGCGCAACAGGGCCTCGTTGGGGTGTTCGGGCAGCTCGGTCAGCGGCTTCGCGACCTCGCTCACCTTCGGCCCCACCTGGGCCGCGTGCGCGGCGAGCGCCTTGATGTCGAAGTCGTAGACGTCGGCCGCGTTCTCGCCGAGCACCTTGCGCAGATCGCTCTCGTGCCAGTCGGAGAACACCTGGCGCAACGCGAGGGTCGTGAACGGGTACGTGCCCTCGTCGTGCGGGTAGTCGCTGCCCCACATGATCTTGTCGACGCCGATCACCTTGAGCGCGGCCTCGATGTCGGACGCCTGCGGGAAGCTCACGCCGAACCACACGTTCTGCTGCACGTATTCGGTGGCCGTCTTCGGGAGGATGTGCTCGGGCTTGAAGCGCAGCTCGCCGATCGCGCCCTTGTCGCGCACGCTGCGCAGGATCATGTCCATGGTCGACACGACCGACGGCAGCCACCCGCAACCCTGCTCCGTGATCACGAATTTGAGCTTCGGGAACCGCTCGAACACTCCCGACAGCAGCAGGAACAGCAGCGGCCGGCGCGAGTACGACGGGATCTCCGCGACCATGATCAGCGCCGACGACGGCAACTTCTCGTAGGCCGGCAGCCCGGTGCCGCCGTGGCAGTTGAGCGGGACCTCGAGCTCCTCGCACACGGCCCACAGCCGGTCGTAGTCGGGGTGGTTGAGCTGCTTCACCCAGTCGACGTCGGGTGCGACCGTCGGCAGCAGCAAGCCGCCGCGCAGGCCGTGCTCCTTGATCCAGCGCACGTCGGCGATCGCGTCGTCGATGTCGTTGAGGAAGATCTGCCCGATGCCGGCCCGGCGCTCGGGGGAGCGGCTGCAGAAGTCTTCCATCCACCGGTTGTGGGCTCGGATGCCGGCGAGGCGCAGCTCGTACTCGTCCGGCTTCGGCGGCCCCGCGAACAGCACGAAGCCGGGGAAGAACGGCGGCACGGTGTTTGGGAAGATGACCTCGCCCACCACGCCGTCGGCGTCCTGCTGCGAGTCGCGCATCTCGTCGTCCCAGTTGCGGAACCGGCGGTCGTCGCCCAGATCGCTGAACGGGTTCTTGTACTTCTCCCGCCAGGCGTCGAAGTCGTCGAGGTACTTCTTCTCGAGGAACTCCCGGTACATCGCGTGGCTGCCGCCACCGTGGGTGTCGGCCGAGATGACCGTGTACCGCGCGTCGTTGTCGGTGCTCGCAGCCATAGGTTCCTCCAGGGTCCGCCAGAACAAGATTCCAGTTCTGCTCTTACCCTAGCAACCCGACGAGCGGCTGCAACCCGCGGCGCCGACGTCCCCTTCGCGCCATACCTCCGTGCGTTCACAGACCACCTATTAGGTCGTCTGTGAACGCACGAAGGGGGAGGCCCGTCAGCGGGGCGTGGTCGCGATCCGTGGGGTCACCGGTTGGCCGCCTGCTTGGTGTCGGGCTCGAGCTCCCCGCCGGCGGCGACGACCTGCAGCCGCCCGAGGAAGTGGGTCCAACCCCCGGCGTGCTTGCCGACCTGCTCGGCGGTCGGGATGCCGCGGTGCACGAAGCTCAGGAGCGTGGCGCCGTCGTCCTCGATGAGGTTCACCTCGACCCGGCCCGAACCCGGAGGCATGAGGTCGCTGCCCATCCAACCCCAGGTGAACACCAGCCGGTTCGGCGGATCGATGGTCACGAACTCGGCGACCCCGGTGTCGTCGTCGCTGATCTTCACGATCAAGGCCCCGCCGGGAACCGGGTCGATCTGGTGCTCGGTCCCCATCCAGCGGGCCATCCGCTCGGGGTCGGTGAAGTACGGGAAGACGATCTCGGGGCTGGCGTCGATGCGGATCTCGGTGCTGAAGGTGTCGTCGGTGCTCATCGTTCGTTGCTCTCCTTCTCGGCGGCCGCCTTCAGGCGGGCCAGGTTGTCGGTCCAGAACTCCTCGATGTACTCACGCACTTCGCTCAACGCCTCCCGATTGGCCCGGTACATCCGGCGGTTGCCGTCGCGCCGCTCGCTCACGAGTCCCGCGGTCCGCAGCACGGTGAGGTGCTGCGAGATGGCGGGACGGCTCACGTCGAAGTGCGACGCGATGTCGCCCGCGGAACGCTCCTCGAACTGCACGAGGCGCAGGATCTCCCGGCGGCGATCGTCGGCGATGGCGCTGAGCACTGCTTGCATGGATCTATGTAAGCACTGACTTACATAGATTGCAAGCCCCGATTCTCGAAGCTCAGTCGGAGAGGGGGGCGAGGACCGAGAAGGAGACGGTCGCCACCGCGGCGAGCCGGTCGGTGGCGACGTCGCGCACGTCGACGTGGACGACGACCGTGCGCCGCCCGCGCCGCAGCGCCGTCGCCTCGGCCCGGGCCGGCCCGACGACGATCGGCGTGAGGTAGTGGATGTTCATGTCGTGCGTGGCGGTGCCGTGCCCGGCCTCGAGGCCTTGCATCGCGGTGCGGCCGGCGACGATGTCGACGAGGGTGGCGATGAGCCCGCCCTGCAACCCGCCCCGGCTGTTGGACACGCGCGGCGTCACCGGCATCTCGATCGCCAGGTCGGCCCCGTCGACCTCGACGTCGGTCATCCCGAGCTGCGGCAGGAAGTGACCGCCCGCCGCCAGCACCTCCTGCACCGCGCGCTGCGCTTCGATCGTGGCCGCTTTCCGCTCTGCTTCCTCCATGCCCGCAAAGTACCCGTCCCTTCGCCCTGCACGAGGAGGTCAAGGGGCGCGGGGCTCGGGTGGGGGGCCGGTGTAGACGGTGCGGCCGCGGAACCTGAGGGGGGACTCGCCGTACTCCTCCATCGCGTGGGCGACCCAGCCGGCCACGCGGGCGACGGCGAAGATCGCCTCGCCCGCGTCGGGCACCAGGCCCGCGACCCACGTGAGCGCGGCGAGGCCGAAGTCGGAGTTGGGCTCCTCGCGCACCCGCCCCGCGGCCGCGCGCACCACCTGCCCCACGACCTTGCGCCGCGCCGCGGCCTCGCCCGAGACGCGCAACGCGCCCACCGCGTCGAGGATGACGTCGGTGCGCGGATCGCGACCCGCGTAGACCTTGTGCCCGTAGCCCGGCAGGCGCTCCCCGCCCGCCAGCCGTTGCGCGACCGCGACCTTCGCGCCGCCGGCCCGCGCGGCCTCGAGCAGGGTGACGACCTCCGCGCTCGCGGTGCCGTGCAGCGGCCCGCTCAACGCCGCGAGCGCGGCCCCGACCGCGGCGTACGGGTCGGTACGGGTCGACGCGGCGACGCGCGCCGCGAGCGTCGACGTCGCCAGCTCGTGATCCGCGAGCAGGCACATGGTGGCGTTGAGTGCGTGCACACCACCGCGCGGCGGCGCGCTGGACGACAGCCGGGCCCACAACCGCCCGGCCAACGCGTCGTCGACCACCGAGCCGTCCGCCAACGGGAGTGGGTACGCGTCGACCGCCCCGAGCACCGGCATCGAGTCGACCATCGTCGCCACGAGTGAGCTCGCGGCCCGGATCACCGACGCCGGATGCAGGTCCATCCTCAGCGGATCGTGCGACGCGGCCACGACGACCGCCAACGACAGGTGGTCGATCAGCCGCGCGTGCGGGCCGAGCCCGCGGGCGGCCCGCCGCACCGCGGCCACCGTCGACCTCGGTGCGCGGAACGACACCGGCTCGAGATGTCCGGTCCACAGCAGCCCGGCCACCGACTCGTAGGCCACCGTTCCCGCGAGCCGCGCCGCGTCGTGGCCCCGGAAATACAGCCGGTCGCCATCGATGAGCGTGAGCGACGTGCCCACCGCGAGGTCGAGCCCGGATGCCGACGGCCGCCGGCCCTTGTGGCGGTTGAGCTCCTCGAGCTCGAGCCGCTCGAACCAGCTGCCCCGGTCGCCCGGCACGGTGTGGCGCTGCACGATCCCGCGGCTCACGTACGCATACAGCGTGGGCTGCTTCACGCCCAGGATCCGGGCGGCTTCGGCGGCTCCGACGAGCCGGGTGTCGGCCATGAACAGGAGCTTAACGGCGGGCAGATTGATTGTTGATCAACGTTGACAAGTCACAGCACCCGGCCGAAGGTGGGGGCAAACAGCATCCAAACCAAGAGGCCAGACGACATGACCGAATTCAGTCCCGGGCTCGAGGGGATCGTCGCGTTCGAGACGCGCATCGCCGAGCCCGACAAGGAAGGGAGCGCCCTCCGCTACCGGGGCGTCGACATCGAGGAGCTCGTGGGGATCGTGCCCTACGAGAAGGTATGGGGGCTGCTGGTCGACGGCGCCCTCGAGCCCGGGCTCCCGCCCGCGGAGCCGTTCCCGATCCCCGTGCACTCCGGCGACATCCGCGTCGACGTCGAGAGCGCGCTCGCCATGCTCGCCCCCGCGTGGAACTTCCCGCAGCTCATGGACATCGACGACGCCGAGGCCCGCAACGAGCTCGCCCGGGCCAGCGTGATGGCGCTGTCGTTCGTCGCGCAGTCGGCCCGTGGGCCGGGCCTGCCGCCGGTGCCGCAGAGCCGGGTCGACGAGGCCGACAGCGTGGC
>JADGOM010000262.1 GCA_017882925.1 Acidimicrobiia bacterium
CAGGAGACCGGCGACGAGGATCGTGAGCAGCACGAGCACGACGGTCTCGATCGCAAGGAGTGTGGTGGTCACGCGGCTTCCTCCTTCACTGCATGGGCGAGTGCGGGGAGCGCGTCGAGCGTGAGCGCGAGGAGTTGTACGCAACACGCGACGAGCACGACGAACAACACGGCCGCCATCGGTCGATCGCCGAGGGCGGCGAGGGGCGACGCGCCGGACGCGGCGGTGAGCGCGACGATCACGGCACCGAGGTCGATGAGCACGTGCGGGCGCGAGACGGTGGCGGTCGACGAGCCGAGGCACGCGCACGGAGTCGACGGGGCGCGGCGCAACAGTCGCCACGCGAAGCCGGCAAGCGCGAAATAGAGGAGGGCGACGGCGAGGGCTGCGCGTCCGCCGAACGCGATCCCGGCGCCGCCGGCGGCGAGCTCGATGGCGCCGACCGCGCCCGCGCTCCATTTGGGGAGGGGCAGGCCCGCGCCCGCGATCGCGGCGCGTGCCCCGGCGGGCTGCACGAGCTTGCGGCCGCCGGCGACGACGAGCAGTGAGCACGCCACCGCGAAGGGGCCGGCCGCGAGCGCCGCAAGCGCCGAATCGGTCACCGGCTCACCGATCCCCGGGAGCACGCGCGTGCCGGGGCCGGGCCAGTCCGCATACGTATCATTTCGGGGGGGATGACCGCGGAGTGTAGAGCCGATGCCGCCCGAAGCCGCTTTTCGGCGGCGGCGAGGCCGGGTGGGCGGCGGCGAAGCGGGGCGGGCGTCGCCTTCTGACGGTGCCGAGGGGCGGGTGCGCCGGATCGGTGCCGGCATGCTCTACGCTGGTGGGGAACGGCCAACCCCCGTCGACAGGGAGGTTGGGCGGCCGGGTCGCCGAGGGCGCCCGGTCCGGACGAAGGTCGCTCCGCGGTGAAGCCGCTGAACGGCCTCGTAGCCGGATCTTCTTCGAGGACGCACGCGGCATGGCCGTCGTGCCCCAGTAGCGGAGATGGATGATTCCGACGGGTGACGTCGAGACCCGGGGTCGAGACACGTCGACCCCGATGGTGGCGGAACGGCTGGTGCGGCGATGACGCCGTCGCCGGCCGCGCCCGCGGAGATCGTGCCCTGGAAGCTTGACATGTATGTCGGCGCCGAGGCCGACGGTGACGCGACGCCCGAGCATCTCGCCGTGCTCGAAGCCAACAAGGTGGCCTGGCGGGCCTCGCTCGCCCGACTGCTCCGCGAAGCCGAAGAGCACCTCACGAGCGCGCGAACACTGCGGGGCGAAGAGCGCGAGCAGGTGGTGGCCGACCTCGAGTCGGAGCGCCGCCGGCTCGCCGCGGCGTGGAAGCGCCTCGTCGGCGGCCCTGCCGACGTCGACGACGAGCCCGCGCCGGGCCCGCGCAACGGTCGGGCGCCCGCCCGCGAGGAGCCCGAGGAAGCGCCGCTCCCGCCGGGCCGGGTGCAGTTGCAGGTGTCGTGGGAACCGGGTCGTGTCGTGGCGTGGGCCGCGGGCCCCGGCACGCCGCTCGCCACCGCGGAGGCGGTCACGAAGATGCTCGCTGCCGCGGGTGCCCCGTCGACGGGGTGGACGCGTCACGCATCGGTGCCGGTGCCCGGGCTCGGCAACGCGGGCGTCGCGAACGCCGAGGCGTTCGCGATCCCGGTCGGCGAGGTGTTGGGTTGGCTGGTGGCCGCGGGCGCGGGTGAAGCGGGCGACGACGTCGCTCCCAGCGTGCGCTGGCTGGGCCGTGTCGCGATCTGGGCGGTCGAGCTGACGGCGCGCGGTGCGATGGTGCCGCTGTTGCGGCAACGCAAGCGGGGGAGCGGTGCCAACAACGAATCGAACGCGTCGTACTCGGTGCGGTGGACGCCGGCGCTCATCGAACCGACCCGGCTCGCCGGCGCGGTCGGCGAGATGCCGCGCGCGCTGTTGGCGCTCGACCCGAAGGTCGACGCACGGGCGCTCACCCGCTCGGCGCTCACGGGCATGGTCGACGCGATCTGCCGCGACAGCGCCCGGCGGCTCGAGGTTCCGGCACCCCCGCCTCGCATTCGCACCTCCACCGACGTGGCCGAGGCGTTCCTCGCGCGGCTCGACGGCAGCGCGTTCGACTCCCCGGTGCGCCTCGGCGGCGAGATCTCCGCGCGGGTCGAGCGGTGGGGCCGATCGGTCACCGGAGAGCACGCACGGCTCATCGTGCGTCTCGATCCGCCCGACGACGGCGACGCATGGCGGCTCGAGGTGCTCGCGACCGGACGCAGCGGCGAGCTCATCCCGATCGAGCAGGCGATCGTCGACGCGGGCCCCGACCGGCGCGATCTCGAAGAAGAGGTCGCCCGGCTCGAACGGCTCCTCCCCGCGTTGATGCGGCCGGGCGGCACGCGCCGCGGACAGGTGATCCTGAGTCAGGACGAGGCCTGGGATCTCATGACCTCGACGGGATCGGGGCTCCTCGCGGCCGGATTCGACGTGCGTGTCCCCGCGCTCTCGCGCCGGCGCCCGAAAGCATCGCTGCGGCTGTTCGCCGACAGCGTCGCGTCGTCGGCCGTCGGCGCGAACCAGCTTGCCGACGTGCGCTGGTCGGCGGTCTTCGACGACGTCGAGCTCACGGCCGCCGACATCGCGCGGCTGGCCAAGGAGGCCCGCCCGCTCATCCGCTCCGGCGGGCGGTGGGTCGCCGTCGACCGAGCCGACCTGAACGAGGCGGCCGAGGCGCTCGCCGAACGGTCGAAGAAGACGCAGCTCTCGGGCGGCGAGATGCTGCGCCTCGCGCTCGGCCTCGAAGGCTCCACGCTCGCGGGCGGCATCTCGCTCGGCGGCACCGGTTGGGCCGTCGACCTCCTCAACGCCGCGTCGAACCTCTCGGCCGACACGGTCTTGGTTCCGAAGGGCTTCGTCGGCGAGCTGCGCAGCTACCAGGCCGAGGCGCTCGGGTGGCTCGGCTTCCTCGACAGCGTGGGGCTCGGCGGGTGCCTCGCCCTCGACATGGGGCTCGGCAAGACGCCGACGATGCTCGCCCAGCTGCTCGTCGGCGCGGGCAGCGGCCCCGCGCTCGTCATCGCGCCGCCGGCCGTCGTCGGCAACTGGACGGCCGAGGCCCACCGCTTCACGCCCGACCTCCGCATCGTCGTGCACCACGGTGCCAACCGCGCGTCGCCCGACGAGATCGCGGCCGAAGTGGCCGACGCCGACGTCGTGATCACCACCTACGGCACTGCCGTACGTGATGTCGACGCGATCGCCGCGGTCGAGTGGGATCGCGTCATCCTCGACGAGGCGCAGGCGATCAAGAATCCTGCCAACGACACGTCGCAGCTCCTCCGGCGCATCCCCGCGCGCACGCGCGTCGCGCTCACCGGCACGCCGATCGAGAACGGCCTCGGCGACCTCTGGGCCATCCTCGATTTCACCAACCCGGGCCTCGTCGGCACG
>JADGOM010000263.1 GCA_017882925.1 Acidimicrobiia bacterium
CGCGGCTTGCCTCTCCCCCCTCGGTACCGAAGAAAGAACTGCACGTTCCGAGCCCCGAGCAGGTGCGCGAACTCATCGTCCGCGCCGGCGAATCTCGGAACCCTGAGATCGCGACCATCGTGGGCTTCGCCGCGCTGACTGGCCTGCGGCGCGGTGAACTCGCTGGGCTCCGCTGGACCGACGTGGACTGGGCCGACTCCTCTATCACGGTCCGGCGCAGCATCTGGGAGACGAGCACAGCGTGGGGCGTGAAAGACCCGAAGACGCATCAGGTCCGCCGGCTCCTCCTCGGGCCCGACACGCTCGGCATCCTCGCCGGCCGCTGGGAACGGGTCTGTGCCATCGCGGCACAGACCCAGGTGCCACTCGCCCCTGAGGCCTATGTCTTCTCACCCGACCACGACGGCGTCGAGCCAATGAAACCGGCGACGATCACGCAGGCATTCTCCCGGCTCTGCCGCCAGGCCGAGCGCGCCGCGGCTGAACGCCTCGACGTTCCGGTCGCCGAGCTCCCACTCTCTGAGCGCTGGAGCTACCGCTTCCACGACCTACGCCACTACACGGCAACCGAACTCTTCTCCGCCGGCCACCACGCCCGCACCGTCGCTGACCGGCTCGGCCACGCCGACCCCGCCCTGACGCTACGCGTCTACACGCACAACACGGAGGACCAAGCCAGAGCTGCCGCAGCGTCGATCGAATCTGGCCTCCGGGTCGTTCAACTACCGCCTTTGGATGGGGGCGTGGCATAGACGGCCCCAGCGCTCTCGCGCTTCCAAAACACGCTGATGTTCTCGAGAAGAGCGTCGAAGGCGCCCACCAAGAGGTTTTCAAGAGCGAGCGCCTCCGTCTACCAGGTGAGCCCGGCACACATAGTCCCTGGTCAGGACGGTTCTCAGTCCCCCGGCGAGTCCTTGTACGACCGTTCCCGCTCGTAGTCTCTGTTCGTTGATGCCTGCAGTGACCGTGCTCGGTTTCGTTGACGTACACGACGGGCTGACCGCCGGCCGGGCGGCTGTTGCGGTGGTTGCCGTTGGAAAGGAGTCAGGGCGCTCCGGGGGAGGGCGTCTAGGGTCCCTGACCCAGGCATGGTGCGCTCGGCATAGAAGCCGCCTTGCTCGCCAAGCGTGAGTGGTCGCACATATGGATGTTCAGTACATCTGGGACAGAGGTACTTCTGTTCCACTCGCTCACGAGCCTCTGACCAGGCTTTTCATTTTACCCCTGTTCCCGTGGTTCTAGTCCTCTAAGGAATGTGCCCCATCTGCTGTCACCTCTACAACGACCTAACAGGTTAAAGGGTCAGCACTCGCGCCCTGGTAGTGCCAAACACAGCAGCCGAGGGCACACCGCCGCGCCGCCGATGACGGGCATTGGTTGCTCCGCTAGCCGTTGACTGTTGACAGTTGACAGTGTCTGCCGAATATGTCAAGTTCGAGGCAGTTCCACGGTCAAATGGGGGCGATGAATGCGGCGTTTGAGATCTAGCTTCGTGATTGCGGTGGTCGGCGGCGTCGTAGTAGCGACGGCGGCAGTTGGGTTCTCCGCCACAAGGCACCCCGTCAGGGCTGCATCCCATCCGGCGGATGCCGTGGGCAAGAATGTCTTGAGTGCACCAGGCGACCCTGCAGCCTGTCGTGGCCTCAGCACGCCCCCCGGCACTCCCTTCAGCGATTTTCCGTCCGCGGGCGGGGTCGCGGTCTCGGCGAGCGGTGATACCTACTGCTTGCTGGAACAAGGCGACGCTCCGAACGTCAAGCTCGCGATATTCCGCGATGGCAAGCTCATCACAAGTCTCCGCACTGACCCGTGCGCTTGGGCTTCAATCGGGTCTGGACCGCAGGGAGGGTACTTGAAGAGCACGTCCGGAAATCCGGTCATGTGGGGCACGATGCCTGCGGCGACCACCGGCGCATCGATCCAGCTCGGGGATGGATCCAGTGCGGAACTACCCGTCTACAAGCCGTCGTCAGATCCGCAATTGAGTTACTTTTTGATCGATGCCTCTAAGGGCCCGGACCTTGGCTCCTTGAAGCTTGAAGGTGCGCATTACGCACCGCCGAATATGCCCTTAGCTGACATCCAGGCTCTTTGCCAGCAGTCTGGGGGCAACTGATGCGAGTCCGATTGTATGCCCTCATGGCGATCTTGCTGATGTTGGTCCCGTTATCGGTCTTGTTTAGTAGTCCTGCTGGCGCGGACAGCAACACCGGTCACTGGTACTATACGAACACATATGGGACGTGTGCATTTCAGGGTTCGCACTTCCCTAATCTCTACGGCTACGCATACGGCGAAACGAAAGGTTACGGTTACGCGCCTTGCTCCTTTTGGTATGTAAACCTCTACTATCCGTACCTACAACTCGCCACGGGCAGTGGAAATCTTAGCTATTCACCTTATGCTGCTGAGGCCGTTAGTCCCTATCAAGCCGATCCGCCATATAGCGAGCACAAGGGCTGTGATATCTCCAACGTGTGTTCCGGTTACATCGGGCTCAGCTAGTCGATGTTCCACGTCGCCGTGTCGCGGAGGGGCTGCGTGTCGGGCCGCAGTCCGCGCCCTCGCTACGAATCGAATTAGAGCCTGCACCGACGATCGTGCGGGCATGGAGAGCGACGATCAGCTCAGCGGGATCGACGTGATCGCCGTAGCGCTCGTGCGCTCGCCGGAGCAGGCCGTGGTACTCGCCGTTAACAAGCTCGGCCAGGCGCTCGAGGTCAGTCACCGGGCGCCTCCTCGAAAGCTCGCGCCACGTCGGCGACTGGAGAGTCAGTCGTGTCTGCGGTCATTGGTGGTGACGCGAGTCGGCCCCACCTGGTTGAGCCAGTGGCTCAGGGCGGGGCCGAGATCGTCAGCGTGTCGAGGGTTCGCGCGGTCGGACTCCTCGCCATGCCGGCGCCAGTGTGCACTGCGCGGAACCAGTTGTCACGGATACCCCAGGTCAGCGATTTGCAACGGGATGAGGTGTGACGTGTATACGTCGTGCTGCAGCGACGCGAGTCGGCGCACACCGGGCCCGGCACGCCCGGGCACCAGCGCGCTCTCCTCGGATGCGCAACGGGTGGCGAAGAAACGACACGATGACCGCAGGCGTGTTCCTTGCCGCCAGTTCTTGTAAGGGTGCCTCACTCGTGGTCCGACCGAATGTCCGAGTGTCGTATTGCTCGTGATCGTTCGTCCCATTGGCCCTGGCAGTGGGACGCGAAGGCTGTTAGAAAGGCCGACAGCTCCACCGCGGATGTCCACAATGCGAGCAGGGGACGCACGCCAGATGAAACAAAGAGTAGTTACGGCGCCATTCATCGGAGCAGTAGCCCTTGTCCTTGTCCTCGCGGGCTGCGGTTCTACGGGATCTCAACAGAGCCTGCGAACGCGCAAAGGATCCACAGCGGCAAAGTCCGCCGATAGCAGTGCGGATTCATTCGTTGCGTCGCCCGCGACCAGTTGCAGAGGCGATCGGGTTGACGCCGGAGTGACTCTCGACGGACCCGAGGGCGCCGGGCTCTGCGTCGGCGCAAGTCAAACCGGGGGTGGGGCACCAGCCATAGGTCTTGCAGACAACGGCGAGTTCCAAGGCGCGATGGGTGTCGACGCGTGTGCAGCGACGCGCTCGCAGTCCGTCACGCGCTTCGCCTACGGCCCGAACAAGGCGGGTACTGACAACATCGTGTTCGGGTCGGTGAACCCGCTCACGGCGACCGTCGTCGTCACCACGGAGCAAGGAAGCAAGGTCACCGCCGAGACCTTCCAGACGGCCGGGGCGCCAGGCCTGAACCTCTACGCCGTGAAGATTCCGGTCGGGACCGCGCCGGCGGGCTTCGAGCAGCTTGACAAGTCGGGGGCCGTCGTCACACCGCTCAACGAGGTTCCGCCGTGCGCAAGCTGAGCAAATTCTACCGGTTGCCCACTTTGCTAGCCGTCGCGATGTTCCTCGCAGTTGGGCTGGTAGGTATCGACAGCGGCACGCCTGCAAACGCTGTTGTCGATCCAAACACGCACGGCTTCGGGTTTTACGAAGGTGCTACCGGCGGCTGCCAGGCGTTAGCTCACCACTCGACGAACTACGCCGGGTACGCGGTCGCGTACACGGATACAGGAACCGCGATTCCTGGGACCAGCCACAAGAGTTGTTGGAGGTCCGATGCGATCGTGTACTACCCGTATTTACAATACGTCTGGTCGTACTGGGGTTACTTCGACAGTCCTGTCGCAGTGTCTGCGTTCCAAGCTCAGCTAGTCGGAAGCGACCACGATCTGTGCATTGGCAACGGCGACTGCTACAGCGATCCCGGCGGCACGAACGTCTACACGCTGCCGTAGACACATTCGCGAGACCTCTGCGCGTGATGGAGCCCCGACCTTTCGGTCGGGGCTCCATCAGTTCTCTTCCGCTACGAGCCGCTCGCGTCCGACCGACGGAGAAACGCGCAGTGCGCATACTCGCACCATCATCCGAACTTCGGAGGTACCGCAGCCCGCGGTCATGATTCTCGATGTCGCCTCGAGCGGCCCCGCGTGGCCACACGGAGGCCATCGGTGCTCGCTGGCGGATTGACCCATGGCCGGAGGCGGCGTAGCGCAGTCGTGTCGAAGGGGTGACGAGAACCCGCCAGCGCGAGCGACTCCCCGCGGTGGCCGATTCTTTCGGACACTTGTCAGTCCTTGTTCGCAGATGGTGCTGACCCTAACGGTGTCCGCCAAACGGCGAATGCAAGGCCGAGCCGCCTGCGGCGGCTAGCAAGGCCCCACAGACGCAAGAGGGGAGCGCCTCGGGCGGCCCCCTGTCTGTCCGGAAGCGTCGGAGCCACCTCGACCCGAAAGCCGAGGGGCTCCAGCGAGTCAGCCGCTGCTACTGCGTGGTCGTTGTGGTGGCCGCTGCTCCCGTATCGAAGGACTGCGGTGTACGCGAAACCATGTCGTCTAGTTGTCCTGCCGCATCCAAGACCATCTCGCCGGACGGGAGCGCGATGTACCGAGCTCCCGTCGCGTCCGCCACCTGAGACGGATGCGGTATCGGGAACGAGCCGGGATACACACAGACGGTGACCGTAGCGTTCGGGGCTAGCTCCGCTAGATGCCGGTCGGGTACTGACCCTTGCGACTCCGGCCGCTTGTCGAGCCAGTCTTGGACGGCGGCCGGAGAGCCCGCCACTGCTACGGCCACCTTTGTGATGGAGTCGTTGCCGAGGGCCGAGATCCCCTTCTGACAGACGCTTGTCGCGTCAGCGGTGTCGATCGCAGCAACAGAGCGCGCGTTCCGCGAAGCAGCGACCGTGTTTGCTGTGCTTCCACCGCATGCGGTCAAGGCGGCTGCTATTGCTCCTGCTACCACCAGGGTCTTCAACATCCTGAAGCCTCCGCGATCGCGAACGAGGTATCGGACAGCCATCTGCCACACATCCGCGGGGCGTCGACTGTCGACGCATCCCGGCCCGACCAGCCATACCATGTCGATCCTGTGTCGAGCGTGTGCCACAAGCCAGTGTTCCCGTAGGCGAGCACCACCGCAGCTGATGAGTACGACTCCAGCCCGCTTGCCAGGAACTGAGCCTGCGACGAGGCCTGGGTTCCCATCGTCGCTCCATCTATCTGGAAGACGTAATACCCGTAGGGATTCCGCACGATCGTGAAGTAGTGGCTTACCTCCTCCGTGATCGATCCCGAGGTGTTGATTGGGTACCAAACACCCGCGTATCCGTACCCCCAGTACCAATAGCGTACGGTGTCGTTGCATTGGTGGCCGGTTCCTAGCTCCATCCAATTCTGCGCGTCGGCCGTGATGTCGACCCATTCCGTTTGGTAGATGGGATCGCCCGCGAAGTGCTGGATGTCCCCCGTAAAGGGGTTTGGGCAGCCGGTCGATGGCTGGGACGAGACCGTCCGGTCCAGCCGGAATGTGCTGAGGCCGGAGTAACGACCGGCATACGGCGTGGTTTCGAACGACTGCGAATAAACATGGAACCGGCCGTTTGCTGCCGAGCTGCTCATGTTCAGAAGTGGGGCTCCGACGGCGAGAACGCCTACCACGAAGGCCTCGGAATCGTGGTGGAGATCGAAGCCGGCCGGGGCGCGATGAGCAACGCCGTATACCGAGACCTGGTGCGGTCCTCCCTGATTGTCGGAGCCCGCTACCTCACCCTCGGCGTCATGCTCGAGTACCGATCGGGAAAGTCGACGACCCAGAGCTATCGCGACGCCAGGGATCTCCTCGAGGCTGTCTACGCGAGCGGACGACTGCAGTTCCCGTTCGACGGCGTACTGCTCTTCGGCTACTAGCGCGAGCTCGCGGGAACCGCGCCCCTGAACGGTAGCCGGTGATCCTGCTGAGCGTCGTCAGGATCGACACAGACTTGCCGCTTCCGCTAAGCGGAAGAGGCCGAGGCCGTCAACTCGTCCGCGGACTGAGCAATCCGGGTGAGGACGGGTCGTGGTCTCATCGCAAGATCGGACTGCCGGGCACGCGGCGCGACGTCGTCTGCCGGTTGCGCAAGGCGCAACCGGCAAGTCTGTGTCGATCCTGGGAGCCGTTCGGCACACGCGCGTGATGGTGTCGCGAGCTCGAGCTCAGTCATGCTGGGGTGGGTCTGCGCGAGTGCGATCCGCTGGTGTTGGAGCGAGTGGCGGAGCGGTGCGCGGTCGTCGAGACGGTCGCGCGCGCTGAGCATTCCGCCGCCCGCCGGTCAGAGCACCACCGCCGGCCCAGCCGCCACAAGCCATGATCCGCGGCGGTCGCTTCGACGACGCCGCAGCGCTCGGGTTTCACCGCCGCCCTGAAGGTCTCTAGAGGCCGACGACAGGCCTCACTCGGAGTTCGCCGCACCAGCTCGCCTACAACTTCGGACGCTCGAACTCACGACCGCATGCACCCGTAATGTGCATAGCGCGTATCGCGGGTGGGCCGCGCAGGAACCACGACGTGGATCCCTGGTTCTGGAGGAGGACTGACAAGGGGGATGGTGCAGACGGGCGGGTAGGGGTCTTGTGGGAGCCAGCCGACGTTGCGCGGCTGGCCAGGCTGGCGTCGTTCCGCTCGACCCGCACGTGCGGCCCTGACGCCGCCCTCCGCACAAGAGGCCCCCGAGCCGTCGCATCTGTCGCTCCGACCGCCGTCCATCCAAACAAAAATCCAAACAACTCCCCGCTACCGGATGGGCACGGACGGGAGCCCCAAGCCGCTGACCTGCACAAAGAGGTATGGGATGGTTTGGTAAATGCCCAGGTGGGAGCAATTCGGGCGCATTAAAAGTCCGATGCTCTTCCAGCTGAGCTAGCGGCCCGTGTGCTTGAACGGTCTGCGGCGCCTGAAGAGAACAGGACCCGCGTGTGACCGCCAACTTTCCCGCTGAGCGTAATGCCGGCCACGTCCGCGGGTACCGGGTCGGCACCGCATGGCGAGGCGACCCGGTGCGGCACTGCTACGACTGGCCCTCGGCACGATCACGGGCGTCGGCCCGGCGCATCTGCCTGACCGCGGCCGCGTGTGATCGGCACTTCCCCCATGTCCACCATGTAGCGATCGCGAAGGCGATGAGCGCGAGCCCTCCGAGGACCACCGCTCGTGCCCAAATCGCCAGCGCGGCGAGGAACACGGTGACGACCCACACGACGACGAGCGCGCCCAGATCGCCCACCGACAGCATCACGGCCCGGACCGCGTCGAAGTCGACGACTTCGCCGTCCGTGATCGGAAGTCCTTCGAGCCCCATGCGCTTGCGGCGCGACGGATCAGCCACGTGACCTGCGTGCGCGGTGGCGCCGCGGAGCAATCTCGGGCCGCGGCGTGCGCGTCAACGACGGAGAAGGGGCACCCACGCGACGCTCCTGCGGCCGATTCACTCCGCGGCAACATAGCGACGCAGATTCCAAACGTGCGGTGAACGTTGCGCCCGCCCGCCCAGCGACGGCGGGCGGTGGTCCGCCTCAGTCGGCGAACACGTCGACCTCGGTGGCCTTCACCGAGATCCACACCGCCGCGCCCTCCACCAGGCCGAGCTCGTGGAGCGCGGCCGGGGTCACCTCGGCGACGAGGGCCGGTGGGCCGTCGACCCGCACCCGCACCCGGTCGCCGAGCAGCTCCACGCCGGCGACGCGCCCCGGCCACACGTTGCGGGGACTGCCCGCGGGCCGCTCGCGGTGGAGCGCGACGGCCTGCGGCCGTACGACCGCGAACACCGCGCCGGTCGCGGCCGACGGCGCGACGAGCGCGCCGCCGCCCTCCAACTCGATCTCCCGATCTCGCGCGACGCCCACGAGGAGGTTCACGCCGACGAGCTCGGCGACGTAGCGCGAGCGCGGCCGCACCGTGATCTCGGCCAGCGATCCGGTCTGCACGATCCGCCCGGCCTCGATGATCACCAGCCGGTCGGCCAGCGTGGCCGCGTCGATCGGGTCATGGGTCACGAGCAGGCGCACGCCGGGGAACTCCCCGAGATGGTTCCGGAGATCGCGCCGCACTTCGCCCCGGGTGGCCGCGTCGAGCGCGGCGAGCGGCTCGTCGAGCAGGAGCACCTTCGGGTCGGTGGCCAGCGCTCGGGCCAGCGCGACCCGCTGGGCCTGACCCCCCGAGAGTGCCGCGGGCTTGGCCCCCGCGACGTCGGCGAGCCCGACCCGCGCGAGCCACTCGTCGGCGCGTCGGCGCGCGCCGCCGCGCGTCGCGCCCCGGCTGCGAAGTCCGAAGGCGACGTTCTCGCGCGCGGTCAGATGCGGGAACAGCACGTAGTCCTGGAAGCCGAACCCCACCGACCGCTGCTCGGGCACCACGAACACGCCGGCGCCGGGGTCGTCCCACGCCACGCCGTCGAGCGCGATGCGGCCGGCATCGACCGGCTCGAGCCCGGCCAGGCAGCGCAGCAGCGTCGTCTTCCCCGCGCCGTTGGGGCCGAGGATGGCCACCGTCTCCCCCGCGGCGACCTCGAGATCCACATCGAGGTCGAGGGACCCGAGCCGCCGCCGCACCTTCGCCTCGAGCGTCACGCGCGGGCCAGCCAACGCCGTCGGAGCAGGGCGAGCACGGTCACCGACACCCCGAGCAGCAGCACGCTCAGCGCCGTGGCCACCTCGGGCCGCGACTCGAGCAGCAGGTACACCGCGAGCGGCGTGGTCTGCGTCCGGCCCTGGATGTTGCCGGCGAACGTGATCGTCGCCCCGAACTCCCCGAGCGCGCGCGCCCACGCGAGCACCGCGCCGGCCGCGATCCCGGGCCCGGCCATCGGCAGGATCACGCGCCGGAACACGGTCCAGCGGCTCGCACCCAACGTGACCGCGGCGTCTTCGTAGCGACGGTCGAGGGCGCGGAACGCGGCCTCGACGGTGATCACGAGGAAGGGCATGGCCACGAAGGTCTCGGCCAGGACGACGCCCGCGGTGGAGAACGTCAGCTGGACGTGGAACCAGTCGTACAACCGCGCGCCCACGAAGCTGCGGCGCCCGAACGCGTCGAGCAACGCGACCCCCGCCACCACCGGCGGCAACACCATCGGCAGCACGGTGAGCGCCCACACGAACGAGCGGCCGGGGAACTCGACCCGGGCGAACACCCACGCGAGCGGGACCCCGAGCACCAGCGCGAGCGCGGTCGCCCAGAGCGAGCAGACCAGCGAGAGCTTGATCGCGGCCCACGCCTGCGGGGTGCCGAGGTCGCTCCAGAGGTTGCTCCACGACGCCTCGCGCAGCAGGCCGATCAGCGGCAGGACGACGAGGGCGAAGCCCAGCAGGCCGAGCAGGCCGACGAGCCACGGCACCCGCCGCCCGGCCCGCCTCACGACGGGGGCAGGAAGCCGAACGAACGCAGGGTCGCCTGGCCCCTGGCCGACATCACGTACGCGATGAATGCGTCGGAGACCGCGGCATCGCCACTCGCCTTCAGCGTTGCGATCGGGTACGTGGCGACCGCGTTCTGCGCCGCGGGGATCGTCACCGCCGCGACCGACGTGCCGGCCGACTTCGCGTCGGTCACGTAGACGATCGCGACGTCGGCGTCACCGGTGGCGACGGCCTGCAGCGTGCCCTTCACGTCGACCCCGCGCGTCACCTTGCTCTCGGGGATCGTCACGCCCGCGGTCTGCAGGATCTGGGCGGCGTACTTCCCGCACGGCACGGTGAGGCCGCACAACGAGATCGTGCCGACGTTCGCGAGATCCGCCAGCGTCTGCACGTGCTGCGGGTTGCCCGCCTTCGTCACGATCACGAGCTGGTTGCGGGCGAACACCACGGGCGCGTCCACCAGGTTCTTCACCTGGAGCTTCGCCATGGTGTCCTGGTCGGCCGACGCGAACGTGTCGGCCGGCGCGCCGCCTTCGATCTGCAGCTCGAGCGCGCCCGACGACCCGAAGTTGAAGGTGGTCTCCGCGCCCGGATTCGCGGCGTGGAAGTCGGCGCCGATCTTCCCGAACGCCTCGGTGAGCGACGCCGCGGCCGACACGGTGACGGTGCCGGTGAGCTTGGAGACCGTGGTCGTGGGCGCCTTCGCGGCGGCGGTCGGCGCGGCCTTGCTGCCACTGCTACCGCAACCCGTCGCCACGAGTCCGACCATCAGCACCGCCGCGAACCACGGCGTCGTGCGCACGCGCATCACACCGACCTGCCCTGCGAGCGCTCCGTCCGCGGCTTCTCGACGATCACGTTGGTCGACTTCACGACGGCCACCGCGAGGTCGCCGACCTCGAGCGCGAGCTCGTCGATCGCCTCGCTCGTCATCAGCGACACCACCCGGTGGTGGCCGGCGTGGATCTCCACGACCGCGACCAGGCCCTCGCGCTGCACCCGGGTGACCACCCCGGTGAAGCTGTTGCGGGCCGACTTCACCGTGACATCGGCCGCGTAGGTGGTCGCGTGCTCCTCGAGGAACCGGGCGAGGTCGCGCCCCTCCACCTGCCGGTGCCCGGCCGCGGTGCGGGTGACGATGAGCAGGCCCTCGTCGCCCCAGCGCCGCACGGTGTCGGCGCTCACCGCCAGGAGCTCGGCCGCCTGCCCGACCCGAAATGTGGTCATCGCGGAAACGTAGCCGCCAAGGCTTGCATCCACGAGGGTTGAGAGTGCCTTGGCCAGTGGATGCGAGGATCGGGACACCCGGCGACCCCGACTGCCGGTGCGGGCGCGTCCGATGTGAAGCTGCGGGACCCCGTCGAAGGAGATCGCCGTGAGCGCCACGGTCACCGTTTGGTCGGACATCCACTGTCCGTGGGCCGCGGTCGCGGTGCACCGGCTCCGGCGGGCCCGCGAGGACACCGGGCTCGACGTCGTCTTCGACCAACGACCCTGGCCGCTCGAGCTCGTCAACGGCACCGGCACGCCGATCAGGATCGTGCCGCACGAGGTCGCCGTGCTCTCCAACCACGAGCCCGACCTCTTCTCGCGCTTCCGCGGGGAGTCCTGGCCGTCGACCCTGCTCCCGGCGTTCGAGCTGGTCGCGGCGGCGCGGCGCGGCCAGGGGCTCCGGGTGGCCGAGGAGGTCGACTACCACCTCCGCCTGGCGTTCTTCCGCGACTCCGTCGACGTGAGCGTGCGGGCCGGCCTCGAGACCGCGCTCGCCGCCGCGCACGACGCGTTCCCGCAGGTCGACGTGGCGGGGATCCTGGCGATCTGGGACCACGAGGCGGTGCGGTCCGACGTGATGGCCGACTACCGGCGCAGCCTCGACCTGGGCATCCGGGGCAGCCCGCACGTCTTCTGGCCCGACGGCACCTCGACCCACAACCCGGGCATGGCGGACCACGAGTGGGTGCGGGGCCTGCCCCGGATCCGGTCGGCGGATCCCGACGCGCCCCGCCGCCTGCTGGTCGCGTCGCTCGCCGCCGGCTGACCCGGCGTGCGGCCGGCGCGTCCGTCGCGCGTCGGCCTCCGGAGCGGGCGAGGACGTGCTGGTAGTCTGCACGCTCTCCCAACGGAGACGAGCCCCCATCGTCTAGTGGCCCAGGACGCTGCCCTTTCAAGGCGGTAACGCGGATTCGAACTCCGCTGGGGGCACCGGCCGTCGTCGGCTCAATCCGGCGGGGGCGCAAGGTCCTGTGGTGCAGTTTGGAGTGCACGCCGCCCTGTCAAGGCGGAGGCCGCGGGTTCAAATCCCGTCAGGACCGCTCGGAGGACGCAAGCCCTCCGTCGCAAGCAAGGCACCACCCCCGGCCGGGTAGCTCAGTCGGCAGAGCACACGCCTGAAAAGCGTGGGGTCACCGGATCGACGCCGGTCCCGGCCACGAGAACGAAGACCCGGGCGCCCGCACGCCAGCCTGGCCCGTCCGCCCGCATCCGCGCGGCTGCGCGTCGCGCGGTCGATCGTGGAGCGGCCGGTCGCGCCGGGTCCCGCGTCGCAGCCTGGCCCGGCCCGCGGTCACACTCGTGGCGTCGGATCGACGCGTCGGGCTCCGGCGTATCGGGGATCAGCCTTCGGCGGTGCCCTCGTCGACCTGCTCGAGGAACCGGTGGATCTCCGCCGCCCGGAAGCGCCGGTGCCCACCGAGGGTGCGGATGGCCGAGATCTTGCCGGCCCGCGCCCACCGGGTGACCGTCTTCGGGTTCACGCGGAACATGGCGGCGACTTCGGAGGGGGTCAGGAGCGCATCATCGGGATTCGGTTGCTGCACGGGAAGGATCCTCCAAGCTGAAGATTCAGAGCCCGGTATGCCCGCATATTGCAGACAACCACGCTTTCGGGCGTGAGCGTACCATTCCCAGACCCTCCGTGACCGAACGATCACCCCCGATTGTTGCAAGAGGGACACGCGGAACAGTGGCGACCGAACCGCCGGATTCGCGCACTAGGTGCCGATCATAGACAGGGCACCCGTCCGAATCCTGTCAGAGCGTCCGATGGTGCCGCACACCGTGCCCGCCGGCTGCGGCGGGCTCGTCCCTCTCCCGACTCACGCGTCAGGCGTCAGGCCTCGAGTCGAACCTGGCCGCTGCCCTCGACCACGACGCCGATCTCCCAGCACTCGTGGCCCGACGCGCGCACCGCGTCGAGCGTGGCGTACGCGTCGTCGGGGCCGACGACGACGCACATGCCGATCCCGAGGTTGAAGACGCGCGCCATCTCGTCGGGCGCGACGGCGCCCGCGCGCTGGATCTCCGCGAAGATCCGCGGCGCTTCCCACGAGCCGCGCCGCAACAACGCGTCGCAACGCGCGGGGAGGACGCGGTTGAGGTTGCCCGGCAGCCCGCCCCCCGTGATGTGCGCGTACGCGTGTACGTCGACGTGATGGCGCAGTGACAGCAGCGCGGGCGCGTAGATCTCGCTCGGGCGCAGCAGCTCGTCGGCGAGGCTGTGGTGCGCGCCCGTCCAGGCCGGCTCGTCGAGCGACCGCCCCGCGACCTCGAGCAGCGCGTGGCGTGCGAGCGAGTAGCCGTTGCACCGCAGACCCGGGCTCGCGATCCCGATGACCCGGTCGCCGGGATGCACGACGACCGGGAGCAGCGCGGCGCGCGGCACCACGCCCACGGCGAAGCCGACGAGATCGAACTCGCCATCCTGCATCAGTCCCGCGTGCTCGCTCATCTCGCCGCCGATCAGCGCGCAGCCCGCCTTGCGGCAGCCTTCCGCCACGCCGCTGACGATGCGGTCGATCATCGCGGGCACGACCTTGCCGACCGAGATGTAGTCGAGGAAGAACAGGGGCTCCGCGCCCTGCGCGGCGATGTCGTCGACCGACATCGCCACCACGTCGATGCCGATCGTGTCGTAGCGGTCGGCGAGATGGGCGATCACCGACTTCGTGCCCACGCCGTCGGTGCCGGAGACGAGCAACGGGTCCTTGACCCGGGCGGCGTCGAACGCGAACAGGCCGCCGAACCCGCCGAGATCCCCGATGACCTCGGGGCGAAACGTCGAGCGGACGTGGGCCTTGATGCGCTCGACCGCGTCCTCGCCGGCCTCGATGTCGACCCCGGCGGCCGCGTACGTGAGCGGCGCGGGCGGCGGTGCGGAATCGGCCGGCGGGCGCTCGTTCAAGGTTGCGCGACCGGCGTCGGGAGCTCGACCCCGAGCTCCAGCACGTCTTTCGCGAGCGCGTCGGGGATCGCGACCGGGTACTGCCCGGTGAGACAGGCCGTGCAGAACGACGTGTCGGCGGCATGGGTGGCGTGGATCAGCTTGTCGATCTCGAGGTAGGCGAGTGAGTCGACGCCGAGGTAGTCGCGGATCTCACCGACCTCCATGTCGGCGGCGAGCAGCTCCGAACGCCGGCCGGTGTCCATCCCGTAGAAGCACGGCCAGCGGTACGGCGGCGACGACACCCGGAAGTGGATCTCCGACGCGCCGGCCTCGCGGAGCATCGCCACCACCTGACGGGTGGTCGTGCCCCGCACGATCGAGTCGTCGACCACCACGAGCCGCTTGCCGCGGATCGCCTCGGGTAGCGGGTTGAGCTTCATCCGCACCCCGCTGCCGCGCAGGCGCTGGTTCGGCTGGATGAACGTGCGGCCGACGTAGCGGTTCTTGACCAGGCCGTCGCCGTAGGGGATGCCCGACGCGCGCGCGAATCCCTGCGCGGCGGGGATCCCCGACTCGGGCACCGGCATCACCATGTCGGCGGGGACCATCGCCTGGCTCGCGAGCTCCTCCCCCATCCGCTGGCGCGCCGCGTGCACGCTCTGGCCGTAGAGGACGCTGTCGGGGCGGGCGAAGTAGACGAACTCGAACAGGCAGAGCTTGGGGCTGGGCTCGGCGTAGCGGCGGGACTTCACGCCGCCCGCGTCGATGACCACCATCTCGCCCGGCTCGATGTCGCGCACGAAGTGCGCGCCCACGATGTCGAGCGCGGCGGTCTCGCTCGCGAGCACCCAGCCGCCTTCGATCCGGCCGAGGCTGAGCGGCCAGAAGCCATGGGGGTCGCGGACGCCGATGAGGTGGGCCTCGTCGGTGAGGACGAACGAGAAGCCGCCCTTGAGGCGCGGGAGTACCTTGCCGAGCGCGAGCTCGAGGTCGCGACCGTCGGAGCGGGCGACGCTCGAGTACTCCTGCGCGACCAGCTCGGCCACCAGGGCGGAGTCGGTGGTGGAGTCGTACTCCGTCGCGTTGGGCAGCATCCCGGGGAACATCCCGAGCGACTCGGCGAGCTCGAGCGTGTTGGTGAGGTTGCCGTTGTGGCCGAGCGCGAAGCCGGCTTCGGCGACCTCCCGGTACACGGGCTGCGCGTTGCGCCAGCTGCTCGATCCCGTGGTGGAGTAGCGCACGTGACCGATGGCGAGGTGCCCCTCGAGGGGAGCCAGTCGCCGCTCGTCGAAGACCTGCGCGACGAGGCCCATGTCCTTGACGACGGTGATGAACTCGCCGTCACTCACCGCGATCCCGGCCGACTCCTGGCCCCGGTGCTGGAGCGCGAAGAGCCCGAGATACGCGAGGTTGGCCACCGGCTGACCGGGTGCGTAGACGCCGAAGACGCCGCAAGCGTGACCGATGTTCGACTCCACCGCCGATGAGTATCGCACGGCCGCGGGCTACCGTCGGACCCGTCGCGGCCGTCCGATCCCCGAGGTGCACATGGACCAACCCACCGGTGGCTGCCTGTGGTTCAGCGGCCGCGAGGGCGCGGGCAAGCGCACCATCGCCGCGCTCGTCGTCGCCACGATGCGCGCCGACGGGCTCGGCGTCGAGCTTCTCGAGCGCGACGTGGTGCGCGACGGCCTCGGTCTGGGCCCGGCTCCCGACGGCGACGACCTGGGCGCCGACGACCGCCGGCTGGCATGGCTCGCGTCGCGGTTCGCGGAGCACGGCGTGGTCGCGGTCGTCGTCGGCCGCTCCTCCCGGCGCGAGCCCGTCGAGCTGGCCCGCCTCGCGATCCGGCGGTTCGCCGAGGTGTTCGTCGACACGCCGCCCGAGCTCGCCCACGAGCGCGCCGGCCGGGTCGACCTCGCGTTCGAAGCCCCGGTGCATCCCGAGCTCCGCGTCGTCACCCACGATCGCACCCCCGACGCTTCGGCGGCCCAGGTGGTCTCATTCCTCGAATCGGGCGCGTTCGGGCCCGCTCTGCCCACAGGTGCGGGACGGCCCGGATGATCGACCTCCACTCGCACTCCACCGCGTCCGACGGCAGCGACTCGCCCACCGAGGTCGTGCGCCTCGCGGCCGCCGCCGGGCTCGAGGCCCTCGCCCTCACCGACCACGACACACTCGAGCACCTCGCCGAGGCCCGCCACGCGGCCGCCGCGGCCGACATCCGCCTGGTGCCCGGCTGCGAGATCTCGTGTGAGCTCGCGGGCCGCGCGCCGGGGTCGCTCCACCTCCTCGTCTACTTCGTCGAGGACGAGCCCGGCCCGCTCCAGGACCGGCTCGTCAGCCTCCAGGTGGCGCGCGCGTCGCGCAACGTGAAGATCGTCGCCGAGCTCCGGCAGCACGGGATGGACATCACGCTCGACGAGGTGCTGGAGGAGGCCGGCGGCGGATCGGTCGGCCGGCCCCACCTCGCCGCGGTGATGGTGCGCAAGGGCCACGTCGGCTCGATCCAGGAGGCCTTCGACCTCTGGCTCGCCGACGGCAGGCCCGCCTACGTGGAACGCGACCGCCTCGACGTGGCCGATGCCATCCGGCTCGCGCGCGCGTCCGGTGGCGTGACGTCGGTCGCGCACCCGTTCTCGCTGAAGCTCCGGGGCGCCGAGCTCGACGCCTTCGTCCGCGACCTCGCCGACCTCGGGCTCGATGCCCTCGAATGCGAGTACGGGCGGTACTCGGTCGAGCAACGCGCCGAGCTCCACGCGGTCGCGGCCCGCAACGACCTCGCGGCCACCGGCGGCTCCGACTACCACGGCACCTACAAGCCCGACCTCAGCGTCGGCACCGGCACCGGCGATCTCCGGGTGCCCGACTCACTGCTCGACGCGCTCGATGGGATCGAGGCCCGCCGCCGCTGACGCGTCCGCGTCCTCGGCCTCAGGGCGTGACCGGCGCGAGCCCGAGCGCGGCGGGCAACCCCTCACGCCAGACCCGGGCCGCGTCGGCCAGCGCCACGTCGATCGCACCGACCGCGGCCGCGCCGGGCTCGGCCGCGCCCCGGATCACGATCCGGTCGTCGTCGACGCGCCCGAGGCGGCGGACCGGCACGCCCGCGGCCTCGGCCCGGGCCGTGATCGAGTCGAGTGCCGCGTCGGGGACCGACAGCAGCACCCGGTTCGCCGACTCCGAGAAGCACCCGGCCGCGAGCGGTACGTCGCGCGGCAGCTCGACCTGCACGCCGGCGCCGCCCGCGATCGCCATCTCCGTGAGTCCGACCGCCAGACCGCCGTCGGAGCAGTCGTGGACCCCGGACACCGCCCGGTCCCGCACGAGGTCACGGACCAGCCCGTGCAGCGCGACCGCGGCCTCGAGGTCGGCGGCCGGGGGCGCGCCGCCGGTGCGGCCGTGGACGACCGCGGCCCACTCCGATCCGCCGAGCTCGGTGGCCGTGCGCCCGAGCAGCACGACGTGGTCGCCCGCCCGCAGCGCCGGGGGTGGCGGCGGGTCGGCGAGCTCGTCGATGAGCCCGAGCACGCCCACGACCGGCGTCGGGTGGATGTCGGCGCCGTCGGACTCGTTGTAGAAGCTCACGTTGCCGCCGACGACGGGCAGGCCGAGCGCCGTGCACGCCTCCGCCATCCCGTCGATCACCTCGGAGAACTGCCACATCACGGTGGGGTGCTCGGGATTGCCGAAGTTGAGGCAGTTGACCAGCGCGAGCGGCCGCGCGCCGGTGCAGGCGATGTTGCGGGCCGCCTCCATCACCGCGAGGCGGGCGCCGACGCGGGGATCCAGCTCGCAGAACCGCGCCTTGCCGTCGGTCGACAGCGCGAGCGCGCTCGGCGTGCCGCGCAGGCGCAGCACCGCGGCGTTGCCGTCGGGCCCCTGCACCGTGTTGAGGAAGAGCTGGTGGTCGTACTGCCGCCACACCCACGAGGGGTCGGCAATCGACGGCGTCGCCAGGAGCGCGAGCAGCTCGGCGCTCAGGTCGGCGCCGTCGACGAAGCGGGCCGTGAGCTCCTCCGACGGATCCTCGCGGCGCACCGCGTCGAACCGCTCGGGCCGGCTCATCGGCCGCTCGTAGACCGGGCCGTCGCCGAGCGACGCGCCCGGGACGTCGGCCAGGGGCACACGGTCGGAGCTCGGGACGACGGGCTCCTCCCCGAGGGGCGGTGGCGGGTTGGACCCGGGCACGCCGAGCGCGTCGAACACGCCGTCGACGACGCGGAACCGACCCGAGTCGGTGACCCGGCCGACGACCGACGCCCGGATCTCCCAGCGCTCGCAGAGCGCGAGCACCTCGTCGAGATCCTCGGGCGTGACGATGGCGAGCATGCGCTCCTGGCTCTCCGACGTCATCACCTCGACCGCGGTCATGTGCGGTTCGCGGCGCCAGACCCGGGCGACGTCGACGTCCATGCCGGCGCCGGTCTTCGACGCGGTCTCCGAGGCCGCGCACGAGAGCCCGGCCGCGCCGAGGTCCTGCACCCCGCTCGCGAGCCCGGCTTCGAGCAGCGCCAGGCAGGCCTCGATGAGCTTCTTCTCCTCGAAGGGGTCGCCGACCTGCACCGACGGCCGCTTCTCCTCCGAACCCTCGGTGAAGCCGGCCGAGGCCAGCACGCTCGCGCCGCCGATGCCGTCCCGGCCGGTGGAGGCACCCATCAGGACCGCGAGGTTGCCGGCGCCTTCGGCTCGGGCCAGCGCCAACCGCTCGTGCGGGAGCACCCCCAGGCACAGCACGTTGACGAGCGGATTCGCCCGGTAGCACGGGTCGAACACCAGCTCCCCGCCGACCGTCGGGACCCCGACCGCGTTGCCGTAGCTGCTGATCCCCGACACCACGCCTTCGAGGAGATAGCGGGTGCGGGCGTCGTCGAGGGAGCCGAATCGCAGCGGGTCCATCAGGGCAATTGGCCGGGCGCCCATGGTGAAGATGTCGCGGATGATCCCCCCCACTCCGGTGGCCGCGCCCTGGTGGGGCTCGACCGCCGACGGGTGGTTGTGGCTCTCGATGCGGATGGCGACGGCCTGCCCGCCACCCACGTCGACGACCCCTGCGCCCTCCCCGGGGCCGACCATGACCCAGGGCGCTTCGGTGGGCAGACGGCGGAGGTGCACCTTGCTCGACTTGTAGGAGCAGTGCTCGGACCACATGACCGAGTACATCGCCAGCTCGAGGTGGGTGGGCTCGTGACCGAGCAGGTCGACGATGTCGGCGAGCTCGGCGTCGGTGAGTCCGAGTTGCCGGTGCAGAGGCTCCATGGGCCTCGACGATACCGGGTGGCCCCTTGGCGCCCTGTGCGCGTTGCCCGAGCTAGGACGAGCTCGCGGTAGGGTAAATAGGCGCTGATCACCCGTTCCAATGCCCCGATTCGAAGGAAAGTTCATGGTGCAATCCCCCAAGGCCACAATGACCAATGCCCATAAGGAAGCCCTCGCCCAAGGCCGTGAGGAGAGCCGCGCGGTGCGGGAATACCTGGAAGCGTTGGACCAGCACCGCCCCCGTCGGGGCCGCAAGCGGACGCCGGAATCGATCAACAAGCGCCTCGCCGCCATCGAGCAGAGCCTCGACACGGCGAACCCCATGCAGCGGCTCAGCCTCACCCAGGAGCGGATGGACCTGACCGCGGAGCTCGGCTCCCTCGGTGCCGCGGTCGACCTCAGCGAGCTCGAAAAGGGCTTCGTGTCGGTGGCGAAGTCCTACAGCGGCCGCAAGGGGATCTCCCACGCCGCGTGGCGTGAATTGCACGTCCCGGCCGACGTGTTGAAGCGCGCTGGTATCGTCCGCTGACGTGACCCAGCCCCCGATCGAAAACTCACCGGCCTGGTTGCCCGATCCCTGGGGCGCGGCCACATACCGGTGGTGGGACGGTCGGGCGTGGACGGCCACGATCCATCCGCCGAAGGAGCCGTCGCCGACCCCCACGTCGGCGCCGCAGCCAGGGCCGTACGCGCGCCCCGACGCCTACGTGCCGGTCGTCTCCCCGCAGGCCAGTCCGATCCTGGCGGTCGAGCACGAAGCCGGCGCCGGGCACGCGGCCCGGGTCGCGCTCCTGGTCGCGATGGTCGGGCAGGCGGCCACGACGCTGGCCTCGGTGGGCGAGCTGCAACGCACGCTCAAGCTCGTCGACCGCGTGCTGTCGTCGAAGAACGGCAGCCTCCCCAAGACCACGATGAACCCGGCGCTCGGGCTCGTGTCCAACCTCGGCTCCCTCGCGGTGCTCGTCTGCGGCGTGCTCTTCGTCATCTGGGCCTACCGTGCCGCGAAAGCGGCCCGGATGCTCGGGCTGGCGGGGCAGTGGGGACCGGGCTGGTTCATCGGCGCGTGGTTCATCCCGGTGGCCAACCTCGTCATCCCCTACCTCTGCATCAAGAGCCTGCTGCCCCACGGCGACCAGGGGGTGCGCGCGGTCCGGCTCTGGTGGGCCTTCTACGTCGCGCAGTACCTGCTCTCGACCGCGGCCGTGGTGGTGGGCTGGGTGCTCTACCAGAACGACCAGGCCCTGGGCGCGTGGCCCTGGATCCCGGCCGCGTTGAGCGTCGCGTGCGTGGTCGGCGCCGCGCTCTACGGGCGGCAGGCGATCTCGACCGTCGTCACCCGACACCGGCAGGTGGCTGCCGGGCCCGCGGAAGCGGCCTAGGAGCCGAACGCGAAGCCGATCTCCGGCGCGGTGAGCGCCGGGACGTAGGCGACGCCCTCGGCCGCGAGCAACGGGCCGAGCTCACCCCCCCGGTCGAGCAGCGTGGCCACCGCCACGACCTCGGCGCCGAAGTCCCGGACCGCGCGCAGCGCCTGCAACGCGGAGCCGCCGCTCGTGACCGTGTCCTCGACGACCACGACCCGGTCGGTGACCTCGAGTGGGCCGGCGATCAACCCGCCCGCGCCATGGTCCTTGGCCTCCTTGCGCACCGCGAACGACCGGACGCCGGAAACCGCGGCCACCGCGACCGCCACCGGCACCGCGCCGACGACCAGGCCGCCCACCGCGTCGTACCCGTCGATGCCGACGACCGACAGCGCCTCGACCACCGCGCGGCCGACGATCTGCACGCAGTCGCCGCGGAAGGTGACCATCCGGCCGTCGAGGTACCAGGTGCTCTTCCGTCCGGAGGCGAGCGTGAAGTCGCCGGTGCGGATCGCGTACTTGTGGAACACCTCGGCCAGCGCGGCCTGGGCCGGCCTCACGACGCGACGGCGCCGGACGCGGCCGAGAACGACGAGGCCGCGTCGAGGAGGCTCTCGAGCAGGACCACGCCGTCGGCGGAGCCCAGGATCGCGTCGGACGCGCGCTCGGGGTGGGGCATGAGCCCGACCACGTTGCGGCCGGGGCTGCAGATGCCCGCGATGTCGTCGATGCTGCCGTTGGGGTTGTCGACGTAGCGCAGCACGACCCGCTCCTCGGCCTGCAGCTCCGCGAGCGTCTCGGCCGTGCAGACGTAGTTCCCCTCGAAGTGGTTGATCGGCAGCTGCAGCACCGCACCCGGCTCGGCCCGGCCGGTGAGCGCGGACCGGCTGCTCTCGACCCGCACGCCGACGGTCTCGCACCGGAACGTGAGCCCGGCGTTCTTCTGCAACGCGCCCGGGAGGAGCCCGGCCTCGGTCAGGACCTGGAAGCCGTTGCAGATCCCGACCACCGGTCCCCCGTCGGCGGCCAGGCGCGCCACCGCGTCCATCACCGGGGAGAGCTTGGCGATCGCGCCGGTGCGCAGGTAGTCGCCATGGGCGAACCCGCCCGGGATGACCACCGCGTCGACGTCGGCCAGCGAGGTGTCGGTGTGCCACACGATCCGCGCGCTGGCACCCAGCTGCTCGACCGCCCAGCTCACGTCGAGCTCGCAGTTGGTCCCCGGGAAGAGCACGACGCCGATGCGGGGACTCACGCGCGCACGTGAACCTGGGGATCGACTGCGTTCTCCGACAGGTCGACCGTGTAGGCCTCGATCACCGGGTTCGCGAGGAGGCGCCGGCACATCTCGTCGAGCTCGGTGCGGGCCGCGGCTTCGTCCTCGGCCTCGATCACCAGCCGGATGGTCTTGCCCACGCTCACCTGGTTGACGTTGCGGTACCCCAAGGCGGGGAGCGAACGCTCGATCTGCGCGCCCTGCGGATCGAGGATCCCCGGACGGTGGGTGACGTCGACTCGCACCGAGAACTCCATGGGCCCGATCCTACCGGGAGCGGCTGCTAGCCGGAGGCCCCGAACCACTCGCTGAACGACCGCTCGGTCAGCCGCTCGTACGCCTCGACGTAGCGACTCCGGATGCCGTCCACCACGGCGGCCGGCAAGGCCGGGGGCGGTGGCGTGTGGTCCCAGCCAGTGGTGTCGAGGTACTCGCGGAGGTACTGCTTGTCGAAGCTCGGCGGGGTGTGGCCGGGCCGGTACGCGTCGGCGGGCCAGTAGCGCGACGAGTCGGGCGTGAGCAGCTCGTCGATGAGCACGACCTCACCGTCGAGGAGGCCGAACTCGAGCTTGGTGTCGGCCAGCATGATGCCCTGCGCGGCGGCGTACTCGACCCCGGCGCGGTAGATCTCGATCGCATCGCGCTCGAGCCGCTCGTAGAGCTCGCGGCCGACCAGGTCGAGGCCCTCCACGCGCGTGAGCGGGAGGTCGTGGCCGGCTTCGGCCTTCGTGCTCGGCGTGAAGATCGGCTCGGGGAGGCGCTCGGCCTCGACCATGCCCGCGGGCATCGTGGCGCCGTTGACGGTGCCGTCGGCCAGGTACTCCCGCCAGGCGGACCCGAAGAGGAAGCCGCGCACGATGCACTCCATGCGCACGGGCTCGGTGGCCCGCACCAACATCGCCCGACCCGCGACGTCGCCCAGCTCGGCGGCGCCCCCGGGGAAGTCGGCGGGGTCGGACGACACGACGTGGTTGGCGATGATGCCCTCGGTCCGCTCGAACCAGAACGCCGAGATGCCGGTGAGGACCCGTCCCTTGTCGGGGATCGGCTCCCGCATCACCACGTCGAACGCCGACACGCGGTCGGACGCGACCATGAGCAGCCGGCCGTCGCCCGCGTCGTAGAGGTCGCGGACCTTGCCCGTGTACAGGTGCCGCAGGGCGGTCACGGCTGCGACTCCGCCGGCAGCAGGTCGGCCGGCAGTGCGTCGAGCACGTCGAAGACCCGGCCCGATTCGGCGAGCGCGGTCGTGATGTCGAAGCAGGCCGCGAGCGCCTCGGGCGTGAGCACGCCGGTGACCGCCGGGTCTTCGCGCAACACGTCGATGAACGGCCGCCGCTGCTCCCACGTGGCCGTCGCGGCCCGCTGCACGATCCGGTAGGCGTCGTCGCGACTCAGACCCGCGCCCACGAGCGCGAGCAGGACGGGCTGGCTGAACACCAGGCCGTAGGAGCGGTCGAGGTTCTCGAGCATGCGGTCGGGGAAGACCTGGAGGCCCTCCACGATGCCGGTGAACTTCTTGAGCATGTAGAAGGCGAGCATGGTGCTGTCGGGGAGGATGACCCGCTCCACCGAGGAGTGCGAGATGTCGCGCTCGTGCCACAGGGCGACGTCTTCGAGGCCGGCCTGCAGGTTCGACCGCACGATCCGGGCGAGTCCGCAGAGCTGCTCGCACTTCACCGGGTTGCGCTTGTGCGGCATCGCGCTCGAGCCCTTCTGGGCCCCCGAGCGGAACGGCTCGGCCGCCTCGCCGACCTCGGTCCGCTGCAGGTGGCGGATCTCGAGCGCGAAGGCTTCGACGCTCGCGGCCACCGCGGCACACGCGTAGAGCAGCTCGGCGTGCCGGTCGCGGGCGACGACCTGCGTCGCCGGCACCGGCCGGAGCCCGAGTCGCTCGCAGACGTAGGCCTCCACCCGGGGGTCGACGTTGCTGTAGGTGCCGACCGCACCGGAGAGCTTGCCCACCGCGATGGCGCTGCGGGCCCGGGCGAGCCGGTTGCGGTCGCGGCGCACCTGGAGCGCCCAGAGCGCGAGCTTCGCCCCGAAGGTGGTGGGCTCGGCGTGGATGCCGTGGGTGCGCCCGACCATCGGCGTGTCCCGGTGCTCGCGGGCGCGGGCCGCGATCGCCACCTCGAGGTCGGCCGCGGCGGCGAGGAGCTTGTCGGTGGCCCGGGTGAGCGTGACGCACTGCGCGGTGTCGACGACGTCGCTGGACGTGAGCCCGTAGTGGACCCAGCTCCCGTCGGGCGGCCCGATGCGCTCCTGCACGACGTCGACGAACGCGGCGACGTCGTGCTCGGTGACGAGCTCCCGCGCCTCGATCTCGGCGATGTCGAAGGCGGCGCGCTCGCGCACGGTGCGCGCGGCCGACTCGGGGATCCGGCCGATCGAGGCCCAGGCCTCGACCGCGAGGAGCTCGACCTCGAGCCAGGTGCCGTAGCGCGCCTCGTCGGCGAAGAGCTCGGCGATCTCGGGAAGTGAGTACCGGGGGATCAATGAAGCGCTCCGATCGGACAGGGGCTCTGGATGTAGGGGCCGCGCATCAGGGCGACGCCGCGATGTCGCGGCGGTATTGCATGCCGGGCCAGGAGATCTCCGCGCACGCGGCGTACGCCCGCGCACGCGCGGCCTCGATCGAGGGCCCCAGCGCGGTGACGTTGAGCACCCGGCCACCCGCGGTGCGCAGCGCACCGGCGGCGTCGCGCGTCGTGCCCGCGTGGAAGACGAGGACCCCGTCGTGGGCCTCGGCCGCGTCGACGCCTTCGATCACGTCGCCGGAACGCGGCGCCGCGGGGTAGCCCTCGGTCGCCAGGACGACCGTGACGCACGCCTCGTCGGCGAACGCGACCGGCGTCCCGATCCGGCCCTGGGCGGCCTCGAGGCAGTGCCGGGCGAGGTCGCTCCGGAGCCGGGGCACCACGACCTCGCACTCCGGGTCGCCGAATCGCACGTTGTACTCGAGCACCTTCGGACCCGTCGGTGTGAGCATCAGGCCCGCGTACAGGATCCCCCGGTACTCGACGCCGCGCTCCCGCAGCTCCGTGAGCGTGGGGATGACCGCGGTGCGCATCAGCTCGTCGACCATCGCGTCGGGCGCCGCCGGCACCGGGGAGTAGGCGCCCATGCCGCCGGTGTTGGGCCCCGCGTCGCCGTCACCGATGCGCTTGAAGTCCTGCGCCGGCGCGAGCGCGACCGCGCCGTCGGCGCCGTCGCAGAGGACGAGCAGCGAGACCTCGGGGCCGGTGAGCCCCTCCTCGATCACGATGCGGCGGCCCGCGTCGCCGAACGCCTCGCCGCTCAGGTACTCGCGCACCGCGTCGCGTGCCTCCGCGATCGATTCGGTGACGACGACGCCCTTGCCCGCGGCGAGCCCGTCGGTCTTCACGATGTAGAGGCCGGGCAGGCGGTCGAGGTGGGCGAGCGCCTGCTCCTCCTCACCCGCACCGAAGGTGGCGTGATCCGCCGTGGGCACGCCCGCGGCGGCCAGCACCTCCTTCATCCAGGCCTTGGATCCCTCGAGGCGCGCCCCCGCGGCGCGGGGACCGAACGCGAGCCGGCCGCGCGCTTCCACCGCGTCGACGACCCCGGCCACGAGGGGCACCTCCGCGCCCACCACGGTGAGGTCGGCGTCGAGGTCGTCGGCGAGCTGCGCGACCGCGGCCGGATCGGCGACGTCGACCGGGATGCACCGGCCGACCGCGGCCATGCCCGGGTTCCCGGGCGCGCAGACCACTTCGTCGACCTCGGCCGAGCGCGCGAACGCCCACGCGAGCGCGTGCTCGCGGCCACCCGATCCCAGGACGAGGATCCGCACCTCAGCGCAACCCGGCGGTGCGGAAGTTCACGCCGCCCGCGGCATCACGACGCACTGCTCACGCGCAGGGCCGACGGACACGAAGCTGATGGGGACGCCGATGTAGTCCTCGACGAAGCGGACGTAGTCCTGGGCGGCGGTCGGCAGATCTTCGAGCCGCTCGACGTTGCGGTCGAGCTCGCCGCTCCAGCCGGGCAGCGTCTCGAAGACCGGGCGCACCTTGTGCAGCACCGACTGGTGGTACGGCACGTGCTCGTAGCGGGTGCCGTCCTCGCCCTCGTACGCGACGCAGAGCTTGAGGTTCTCGAGCGGCGCGAGGACGTCGAGCTTGGTGATGGCGACCTCGGTGCACGTGTTGAGGCGCACCGCGTGCCGGAGCATCACGAGGTCGAGCCAGCCCGGACGTCGACGGCGCCCGGTGTTGGTGCCGAACTCGTGCCCCCGCTCGACGATGAGGTCCGAGATCGGATCGTCCTCGGCGAGCTCGGTGGGGAACGGGCCGGCACCGACGCGCGTCGTGTACGCCTTGGTCACACCGATGATGCGGTTGATCGCGCGGGGCCCCACCCCCGCGCCGGTGCACACGCCGCCGGCGATCGGGTTGCTCGACGTGACGAACGGATAGGTGCCGTGGTCGAGGTCGAGGTACGTGGCTTGCGCACCCTCGAACAGCACCGGCCGGTCGGCTTCGAGGGCCTCGTGCACGAGGAACACCGTGTCGCTGATCATCGGCTCGAGCCGGGGCAGCATCTTCAGGTACGTCTCGGCGATCTCGTCGCCCGAGAGCGGCAACCGGTTGTAGACCTTGGCCAGGACGCCGTTCTTCTCGCGCAGTGCGAGGTCGAGCTTCTCGCGGAAGATCTTCGGGTCGAGCAGGTCCTGGACCCGGATGCCCACGCGGAGCGCCTTGTCGGCGTACGCGGGGCCGATGCCGCGCTTGGTGGTGCCGAGCTTGTTGCGCCCCAGGTAGCGCTCGGTCATCCGGTCGAGCTCCTGGTGGTACGGCATGATCAGGTGCGCGTTGCCGGACAGCTTCAGCCGGCTGGTGTCGACGCCCTTGGACTCCAGCATGTCGACCTCCGCGAGGAGCACCGCCGGGTCCACCACCACGCCGTTGCCGATGATCGGCGTCACGTGCGGGTAGAGGACGCCGCTCGGGACCAGCTGCAGCGCGAACGTCTGGCCGTCCACGATGATCGTGTGCCCGGCGTTGTGCCCACCCTGGAAGCGAACGACGAGGTCGCTCTCCTTGGCGAGGTAGTCGGTGAACCGACCCTTCCCTTCGTCACCCCACTGGGTGCCGATGATCACGGTTCCAGGCACGCGCGCTCCAAGGCCCTCAAGTTTCGGGTGGACGACACCAATCGGTGAAGGGGCGCTCGCGGGACGCGGGCCACCAGATGAGTACCGAGGGTCACGTGGGAGAAAGGGTAGTCCCTGCCGGCGGAGCGTGCGATGGCCCTTCAGCCGCAGGAGAAGCTGCCGGTGACCGCCGCGCCGTCGAGGCCGGTCCCGGTGAACGTGCCCTTCTTCTGACCGTCGCTCAGCGTGAGCGTGCTCGTCTTGAGGACGATCGCCGTCGCGCCCGAGTTGCCCGTGATCAGCGGCTGGCCCGGGTAGGCCCCGTCACCGGTGATCGCCGGGCTGTTCTCGCTGACCGAGACCCCGGCACCGCCCGGCGCCTTCGAGAGGTCTCCGGCCACGAGCCCGAAGTAGGCCGGCTTCTGCGACGGGTCCTTGAGCGCGCCCAGCACGACCGTCCCGATGTTGACCGTGAGGTACCCGCTCCCCGACTGGCACTGACCGCCCGCGAACGTGAGCGGCGCAGAGGCGACGGTGACCGTCGCCGTCGCCGGCCCGCAGAAGGTGCGCGACTGCACGCCTGCCACCGTGCCGAGGCCGGCCTTGCACTTGCCGCTGCCGGTCGGCGCCGCGGTCGTGGTCGCGCCGGAAGCGGGGGTGGTCGAGCCGGACGCGGTGGTCGTGGTCTTCGTGCTCGCCGCGTCCTTCGACGCCGAGCCGCCACCACCGCCGCACGCGGCGGCGAGGACCGCGACGGACACGGTGGCGAGCAGGAGTCGGATCGGTCGGGTCATGGAAGTGGTAACGGCCGGATCATCCCGGGAATCTAGGGGACGACCCGGCCTCCACCTCGCACCCGGACGGGCTCAGACGCGCGTCACCGGGCTTCGACGGGTGAACACCAGCCCGTCGCCCCCGGCATCCACGACGATCGTGTCGCCGTCGTGGTACTCGCCCTGCAGCATCTGCAGGGCCAGGGGATCCGCGATCTCCCGCTGCAGCACCCGCTTGAGCGGCCGGGCCCCGAAGTCGGGGTCGTAACCCGTGCGGGCGACGTACGCCTTCGCCGCGTCCGAGAGCTCGAGACCGAGGTTGCGGCTCATCAGCCGCTCGGCGAGCGCCTCGACCTGGATCCCGACGATCGACTCGATCTCGGTCTCCGAGAGCCGGTCGAACCGGACGATCTCGTCGATCCGGTTGATGAACTCCGGCTTGAAGTGGTTGCTCACCGCGGCCATCAC
This sequence comes from Acidimicrobiia bacterium, assembly GCA_017882925.1. Taxonomy (GTDB): domain Bacteria; phylum Actinomycetota; class Acidimicrobiia; order IMCC26256; family Chersky-534; genus Chersky-534. The sequence continues at coordinate 28,184 of JADGOM010000263.1, forward strand.
CACGTGCTCGTCGGCCCCGCCGCCGAGGTTGCTCGTCATGATCAGCACGGTGTTGGTGAAGTCGACGGTGCGGCCCTGCCCGTCGGTGAGCCGGCCGTCGTCCATCACCTGCAGCAGCACGTTGAACACGTCGGGATGGGCCTTCTCGACCTCGTCGAGGAGCACCACCGAGTACGGCCGCCGACGCACCGCTTCGGTGAGCTGGCCGCCCTCGTCGTAACCGACGTAGCCCGGAGGCGCGCCGACCAAGCGCGAGACCGAGTGCTTCTCCATGTACTCCGACATGTCGATGCGCACCATGGCGTGCTCGTCGTCGAAGAGGAACTCCGCGAGCGCACGCGCCAGCTCGGTCTTGCCGACCCCTGTCGGCCCGAGGAACAGGAACGAGCCGAGCGGCCGGTTCGGGTCGGAGAGACCGACCCGCGAGCGCCGGATCGCGTTGGACACGGCCCGCACCGCGGTGTCCTGCCCGACGACCCGGGCGTGCAGCCCGCCCTCGAGGTGCACGAGCTTCTGCATCTCGCTCTCGAGCAGTCGGGACACCGGCACACCGGTCCACTTGGCGACGATCTCGGCGATGTCGTCCTCGTCGACCTCTTCCTTCAGCATCTTGTTCTCGCCCTGGAGCTCGGCCAGGCGCTCGGTGCTGGCCTCGATGTCCCGCTCGAGCTGCAGCATCGTCCCGTAGCGCAGCTCGGCCGCGTGCTCGAGCTGCCCGTCGCGCTCGGCCTTCTCGGCCTCGTTGCGAGCGATCTCCAGCTGCTCCTTCAGCGCGCGGACCTCGGCGATGGCGTCCTTCTCCGACTGCCAGCGCGCGACCATCGCGTCGCGCCGCTCCATGAGCTCCGCCTTCTCGGCCTCGAGCAGCTCGAGCCGCGCCCGCGAGGCCTCGTTGGTCTCCTTGGCGAGCGCGGTGTTCTCGATCTCGAGCTGGCGGATGCGGCGCTCCACGACGTCGATCTCGAGCGGCATCGAGTCGATCTCGATGCGCAGGCGGGCCGCGGCCTCGTCGATGAGGTCGATCGCCTTGTCGGGCAGCTGGCGGCCGGCGATGTATCGGTGCGAGAGCATCGCCGCCGCCACGAGCGCGGCGTCCTGGATGCGCACGCCGTGGTGGACCTCGTAGCGCTCCTTCAGGCCGCGGAGGATCGCGACGGTGTCGTCCACCGACGGCTCGCCCACGTAGACCTGCTGGAATCGACGCTCGAGCGCGGGGTCCTTCTCGACGTACTTGCGGTACTCGTCGAGCGTGGTGGCACCGATGAGGCGCAG
>JADGOM010000264.1 GCA_017882925.1 Acidimicrobiia bacterium
GTGCTGCGCGGCTCCTCCCGCCGTTGCGGGCTGATCGCGGTCCGCAGGTCGTCGGTGACCACGATGTCGAGCAATGCGTCGAACGGCTCCTTGCCCTGCTCGCGCGCGACGTCGCCGATGACTCGGCCCTCGAACGCGCGCGTCTCCGGGGCGAAGGTCTCGACGAACAGCATGTCGGGCCAGTTGGTGACCCCCCGGAGCACGCCGGCCTCGGGGGACGTCGCTCCGGCGAGGAGGCGGGCGCGGACCCCGGGGTCGGCGAGCGCGCGCATCCGGTCGGCGGGCGGCAGGTGCATGGTCTCGCGCCAGCCGGGGAGGCCGTCGAGCACGAAGCCGGACAGGAAGTTGAGGCGGACCCCGGTGCCCTGCGGCAGCGTGAGCGCGACGACGCGCGCGCCACGCTCGGCCGCCTTCGTGCTCGCGTCGAGCTGGCGGAGGTGCGCCTCGGGGTCGCCCGGGTTCACGGTGAGGATGTTCCAGTTGAGCGGTCTCTGCGCCGCGAGCGAGAGGTCGGTCATGAGCTCGACCTCGTCGGGGCTGAACGCGCCGAGGCAACCGGCGACGATGAGCTCGAGCTGGGTGCCGGGGAAGTCGCGGAGCACCGACGCGAGCCGGACCAGCTCCGCCTTCGACGCGTGGCGGCTCGGCACCGGTCGGCCGTCGCCGTCGTTGTGCGTGGGCGCCTGCGAGCTCGAGAAGCCCATCGCGCCGGCCGCCAGCGCGGCGCGCAGGACCGAGGCCATGGCGTCGATCTCGGCGTCGGACGCCTCGCGCTCGACCGCGTCCTCGCCCATCACGATGCGCCGGATGCTGGAGTGGCCGGCGAGGAAGCCGGCGTTGACCGAGAGGCCCCCGCCCTCGACCTTGTCGGCGTAGCCCGCGAACGTGGTCCAGTCCCACGGCACGCCCGCCTCCAGCGCGGCCAGCGGGATGCCCTCCACCCGGGCCATCAGCCGCGCGAGGTAATCGGCGTGCTCCGGCCCCGCGGGGGCGAGCGCGAACCCGCAGTTGCCGCCGAAGACGGTGGTGACGCCGTGCAGCGGCGACGGGCTCGCGGTGTTGTCCCAGAGCAGCTGGGCGTCGTAGTGCGTGTGCAGATCGACGAATCCCGGCGCGACGACGAGGCCGTCGGCGTCGATCGTGCGGCGGGCCGATTCGCCGGTCGGGCCCAGGGAGACGATGCGGCCGTGCCGCACGCCGACGTCGGCGACGCGCGCCGGGGCGCCGGTCCCGTCGACGACGGTGCCGCCCTTGATGAGCAGATCGAGCACGGTGGTGGTCCTTCCGGGGTTGCGGCGGCGCGGAGCGCTACGGGAGCTGGAGCTCGGGTGGGACCGGGTGACGGAACAGGGCCGACGCGTTGCCCCAGGTGACCGCGCGCAGCTCGGCGTCGGACAGCCCGGCGAGGCCGCGGTCGGCGCGGGCCTGCGTGTGGGGCCAGGTGCTGTCGGCGTGCGGGTAGTCGGACTCGAGCAGCATCGTCTCGATCCCGATGTGGTCGCGGAGCCGCATCGCGCTCGTGATGTCGATGATGCCGAAGCGGAAGTTGCGCCGGAGCACGTCGGTGGGGGAGTTGGCCGGGTCCTTCCAGCCGAGGCCGGTGGCGGCCGAGTGGTCCATCACGTAGTCGATCCGGTCGATGAGCATCGGCACCCACCCGATGCCGCTCTCGTCGAGCACCATGCGCAGATCGGGGAACCGGACCGGGACCCCCGACCACAGCCAGTCGGCCGCGGTCACCAGCGCGTTGACCGGGAACAGCGTCGTGTACAGCTCGTAGGGCGCCTCGGGGCTCCGGGACGCGGTCCAGCTCGACGACCCGGTGTGCAGGCAGACGACGGTCTGCGTCTCCTCGCACGCGCGCAGGAACGGGTCCCAGTGCGGCGTGTGCACGCTCGGGAAGCCCAGGTCGACCGGGTTCTCCGGGAAGCTCACGGCCTTGAAGCCGCGCGCGGCGTTGCGGCGGACCTCCTTCGCCGCGAGCACGGGGTCCTGGAGCCACGGGATCTGCAACGGGATGATGCGGTCGGGGTGCGGTCCGGCCCACTCCTCGATGTGCCAGTCGTTCCACGCCTTCACGCACGCCAGGCCGAGCGCGCCGTCGGCGACCTCGGAGAAGCGGGCGCCGGCGAACCCGGCGATCAGCGACGGGAAGCACACCGAGGCCTGCACGCCGTCGAGGTCCATGTCGCGGATGCGGGCCTCGATGTCCCAGCAGCCGGGGCGCATCTCGTCGAAGCGCGCCGGCTCCATGGTCCACTCCGCCCGGGGCCGGCCGACCACTGCGTTGAGTCCGATCTGCGGGTGCCGCTTGCCGTCGAACTCCCACAGCTCGGTGCCGTCGGGCTCGGTGATCACCCGCGGCGCCCGGTCGGCGAGCCGGGCCGGAAGCCTGCCCTCGAAGCAGTCGCGCGGCTCCACGAGGTGGTCGTCGCACGACACGATCGTGAAGTGGCGCTCCTGCGGCTCGGGGTCGGGGAGCAGCCCGGTGGTGCCGCGCGGGGTGGGTGCGAGGGTCGCTCCGATGTCGATCCCGGCTCCGGTCGTCACGGTCATGCCGCTTGCGTAGCCCGGGGCGGAGCCGGGGTCAACGCCTCGCGCCGCGAAGCCCGCGACGCGCCGCACGGCGCTAGGAGGTGCGGACGACGGCGTCGACGATCGAATCGACGAGGTGGTCGTCGATGTCGGCGCCCGTGATGAGGGCGCGGTAGTAGATCGGCCCGACGATCTGGTCGACCGCGGCGTCGATCGGCATCCGCAGCCGCCCGGGTTCGAGCGAGAGGCGGGCCGCGAGCTCGGCCCGCCGCGGGGCGACCACCTGCTCGCGGAGGGTCGTCGCGAGTTCGGGATCCGACGACGCCTCGCCGATGAGCGCGCCGAGCACCTGCCGGGCCCGGGGATCGGACAGCCCCGCGCCCAACGCGTGCACGTAGCTGCAGAGGTCGGCCCGGAGGTCGCCGGTCTGCGGAATCGGGTTGGCCCCGACGACCTCGCGAACCGCGGCGCTCACCGCGTCGACCCGCGAGGTCCAGTAGTGCTGGAGCGTGGCGGTGCCGATGCCGGAGCGGGCCGCGACCGCGTTGTAGGTGAGGCTCGACATGCCCGCGTCGGCGAGGAGCCCGAGCGTGATCTGGGCGAGGCTGCGGCGCTGTTCCGGGCCGAGGCGGATCGCGGCGCCGTCGACGAGCTCGTCGACCGGCTCGGCCGTATGGTCGCGGGCCGGGAGGAAGAACCACGCCACCGCGGCACCGAGCGCGGCGACCACCGCGCCGACGAGCACCGAACGGTCGACGGCATGGATGAACGCGTCGTTGGCCGCGGCGGTGAGCGCCTTCGCGAACGCGGGCGGCAGCTTCTCGGCCACGAGCGCGGCGGCGCCGACCGACTCCTGCACCGCCTTCGCATCGGCCGGTGACGCGGCCTGCAGCTTGGCGAAGTCGGGGTTGCCGGTGATCGTCGACGTGTAGACGGCCGCGGTGATGCTGCCGAGGATCGCGACGCCGAGCGCGCCCCCGATCTCCCGCGTCGTGTCGTTCATCGCCGAGCCGACGCCGGCCTTCTCCGGGGGCACCGAGCCCATGATCGAATCGGTGGCCGGCGCGATCGCCATGCCCATGCCGATGCCGATGATGACGAGCACCGCGCCGATGAGGGGGTAGCCGCTGGTGCCGGTGGCGCGCGAGAACAGCAGGAGCGCGGCCGCGGTGAGCAGGAGGCCGAGGGTCACGACCTTCTTGGTGCCGAACCTGCCGACGAGCTTGGCGCTGAGCGGCGCGGCGACCATCAGCGCGAGCGCCACCGGCAGGAGCCGGACGCCGGACTGCAGCGCGGAGTAGCCGAGCACGAACTGGAGGTACTGGCTCACGAAGAAGAGCGTCCCGAACAACGCGAAGAACACCAGGGTGATCGAGATCGACGCCGCGGAGAACCTCGGGTTCGCGAAGAACGTCACGTCGAGGATCGGGTGGTCGGTGTGGCGCTCCCACAGCACGAACGCGGTCAGCGTCACGACCGCGAGCCCGAAGCACGCGACGACGAGTGGGTCGCCCCAACCCCGTGCCGGCCCCTCGATGATGCCGTACAGCAGCGAGACGAGGCCGACGATCGACAGCAGCGTTCCCACGAGGTCGAGCCGGGCCGAGTGCGGATCCTTCGACTCGGGCACCAGCACGAGTGCGACGATGATCGTGAAGATGCCGATCGGGACGTTGACCAGGAAGATCGCGCCCCACCAGAAGTGGCCGAGCAGGTAGCCGCCGGCGAGCGGTCCGATGGCCACGCCGAGGCCCGAGACGCCCGCCCAGAGGCCGATGGCCCGGGTGCGCTCGGCCCGGTCGGTGAACACGTTGGTGAGGATCGAGAGCGTGGCCGGCATCACGAACGCGGCGCCCAGGCCCTGCACGCCGCGGAGCAGGATCAGGTTGTTGGGGGTGGAGACGAGGGAGCACCCGAGCGAGCCGCCGACGAACACCGCGAGCCCCAGGACGAAGCAACGGCGACGGCCGAGGCGGTCGCCGGTGTTGCCCGCGATGAGGAGGAACCCGGCGAACACGATCGTGTAGGCGTCGACGATCCACTGGAGCTCGGTGGACGACGCGCCGATCTCGCGCACCAGCGACGGCAGCGCGACGTTGACGATGGTCCCGTCGATGCCGACCATCAGCAACGCGAGGCACAGCACGCCGAGGATGATCCAGCGCCGCGGATCGGACCCGATCGCACCGCTCTCGTCGCCGACGGCCTCGGGGACGAGCGCCGGCCCGGGTGCGATCTCGTCGACGCTCATCGTGCGTCGCCGGCCGCGCCGCGGGCCGCCCGAGCCGGAGGCGTGCGCGGCGTGGGCATCAGCGCTTCGGCGGTCGCAGTCCGTCGAGCTCGGCGGCCCCGACGCTCGAGTAGCAGCGGTCGGCCTTCGTGCGGTCGTAGTTGGTGGCGCCGGGCACGTGGTAGATGCCGCTGGCGAGCTTGGCCTTCACCGGGAACCCGGCGGGGCAGGTGCCGTCGTCGTGGGGCGCGACCCAGGCCGGGTCCGGCAGCTCGAGGTCGACCTCGACCCCGTCGACCTCGATCAGCTCGATCGCGCCGTCGACCTCCACGACGTCGACCTCGACGCCGTCGACCTCGAGCACCGCGACCGCGGCCTCCACGCCGTCGACGTCCACGAGGTCGAGCTCGACGAGATCGACCTCGTTGCCCTCCTGCCGCAGACCCTGCACCAGGCGCAGCGCAGCGCCGCCCTCGTCGTCGTCGACCGGTCCGTCATCGCTCCACTGCGACCGGCCCGGGCCGAACGCGCGCCAGGCCACGTAGCCGATGGCACCGATCAGGCCGAGCTGGGCGAGGCGCCGGAATGCTCTCCGCATGGCTGCACGTTACGCGCCGCCCGGCCCGACGCGAATCACCGTCAGCCGGTGAGGCGCGGATACCAGTCGGGCCGCCCGGCCTCGAACGCCGCGATCTCCTCCGTGTGCTGCTCGGTGAGGCCGATGTCGTCGAGCCCGTTGAGGAGCCGGTGCTGCGCGAAGTCGTCGAGCGCGAACGAGCCCTCGATGCCGAGCTCGGGCACGACGACGGTGCGGCGCTCGACGTCGATCGTGATCTCGAGCGTCGGATCGTGTCCGACGCCGTCGAGCAGGGCCCGCACCTCGTCGGCCGGCAGCTCCACGGTGAGCAGCCCGATCTTCGCCGAGTTGCCGCGGAAGATGTCGGCGAAGCTCGGCGCGATCACCGCGCGGAAGCCGTAGTCCTCGAGCGCCCAGGGCGCGTGCTCCCGCGACGAGCCGCAGCCGAAATTGGGCCCGGCGACGAGGATCGACGCGCCGTCGTACCGCGGGTCGTTGAGCACGAAGTCGGGGTCCTTGCGCCAGGAGGAGAAGAGGCCGGCGCCGAAGCCGGTGCGCTCGACCCGCTTCAACCACTCGGCGGGGATGATCTGGTCGGTGTCGACGTCGGCCCGGTCGAGCGGGACGGCGGTGCCGACGACCTCGCGTACTGCCTGCATCAGAGCTCCTCGGGGCTTGCGAAGTGACCGGCGATCGCGGTCGCGGCGGCGACGGCGGGCGAGACGAGGTGCGTCCGCCCACCCGGGCCCTGACGGCCCTCGAAGTTGCGGTTGCTGGTGGACGCGGCGCGCTCACCGGGCTGGAGCTTGTCGGGGTTCATGGCCAGGCACATCGAGCAGCCGGGCTCGCGCCAGTCGAAGCCGGCCTCGGTGAAGATCCGGTCGAGGCCCTCGGCCTCCGCCGCCGCCTTCACGACGTGGCTGCCCGGCACGACCATCGCCCGGACGCCGGCCTTCACGGTGTGGCCGTCGGCGACGGCGGCCGCGGCCCGCAGGTCTTCGATGCGCGAGTTGGTGCAGGAGCCGATGAAGACGGTGTCGACGGCCACGGCGCGGATCGGCGTACCGGGCTCGAGGCCCATGTAGGCGAGCGCCCGTACCGCCGACTCGCGCTCGCCGTCGGTGGCGAAGTCGTCGGGGGATGGGATCGACTCGTCGATGCCGATCGTCATGCCCGGGTTGGTGCCCCAGGTGACCGACGGCCGCAGCGTCGACGCGTCGATCACGATCTCGCGGTCGAACGTGGCGTCGGGGTCGGTGCCGAGCGTGCGCCAGTCGGCGACCGCCCGGTCCCAGGCGTCGCCCGTGGGGGCGAACGGCCGGCCCTTCACGTACTCGAAGGTGGTCTCGTCGGGCGCGACCATCCCGGCGCGGGCACCGCCCTCGATCGACATGTTGCAGAGCGTCATCCGTCCCTCCATCGAGAGGGCCCGGATCGCCGATCCTCGGAACTCGATGATCGACCCGACGCCGCCGCCGGTGCCGATCTGGCGGATGATGCCGAGCGCTACGTCCTTGGCCGACACGCCGGCGGGGAGATCGCCCTCCACGGTGACGGCCATCGTGCCCGGGCGGCGCTGGGGGAGCGTCTGCGTGGCCAGGACGTGCTCCACCTCACTGGTGCCGATGCCGAACGCGAGTGCGCCGAACGCGCCGTGGGTGGACGTGTGGGAGTCGCCGCAGACGATCGTCATGCCGGGCTGGGTCAGGCCCTGCTCCGGGCCGATCACGTGGACGATGCCCTGGGCGGCGTGGCCCATCCCGTAGAGGACGACGCCGAACTCCTCGGCGTTGCGGGCCAGCGTGTCCATCTGCGTCTTCGAGATCGGGTCGTCGACCACGATCACGCCGTCGACCGGCGGGTCGGTGGGGACGTTGTGGTCCATCGTGGCGACGGTGAGGTCGGGGCGGCGGACGGTGCGGCCGGCCATGCGGAGGCCGTCGAACGCCTGGGGCGAGGTGACCTCGTGGATCAGGTGCAGGTCGATGTAGAGGAGGTCGGGCTCGCCCTCGGCCGTGCGGACCACGTGGCGGTCCCAGATCTTCTCGGACAGTGTGCGTCCCATTGGTGCTCCTCGTACCGCTGTGTCGGGGGTACCGCTGCGTGGGGGGATCTCGCCTCGGTGGTTGCGTCTCATAATCTGAGACCGTAATATCGAGGTATGGACAGTGTAAGTGGCGTCGGCGTCCTCGACAAGTCGGTTGCGGTGCTGGCCGCGCTCTCGGAGCACGGCCCCCTGTCGCTTGCCGACCTGGTCACGGCCACCGGCCTCTCCCGGCCCACCGCCCACCGGCTCGCGGTCGCGCTCGAGGCGCACGGCATGGTGGGCCGAGACGACGCCGGCCGGTTCCGGCTCGGGTTGCGGCTGCTCGCCTGGGGCACGCAGGCCAACGCGGCGTCGGGGATGGTGGAGGTCGCCCGCCCGGTGCTCGAGGGCCTCCGCGACCGCACCGGCGAGAGCGCGCAGCTCTACGTGCGCGACGACGGCCACCGCGTGTGCGTCGCCTCGGCCGAGCGGCCCTCGGGCCTCCGGGACACGGTCCCGGTCGGGGCGGTGCTGCCCGTCGACCGGGGTTCCGGCGGCAAGGTGCTCCTGGCCTGGGGCGATGGCCCCGTGGGCGCCTCGATGACCCGGGCCGAGGTCGCGGCGATCCGGGCCCGGGGCTGGGCCGCCTCGGTCGGCGAGCGCGAGCCCGGCGTCGCCAGCGTCAGCGCGCCGGTGCTCGACGGCTCCGGCCACCTCGTGGCCGCGATCAGCGTCAGCGGCCCGCTCGACCGCTTCGGGCCCGACCCGGGGCTCCGCTTCGCCGAGGCCGTCGTGGCCGCGGCCCGCGACCTGGAGCGCCGGGCCGGACTCGCCTGACCCACCCCTCCCGACCGGCGCCGACGCCGCGCGGGACGTGCGGGTCGGCGCCGAGGTAGAGAGCCTTCACCGGAGCGAAACAAATCCGAAACAGCCTGCCCGTACCTTCGGGGCCGTGGACGTCGTGCTGGTGCGTTGGCCGGAAGAAGAACACCGACTCGATGAGCTGCGGGAGACCGGATCGCCCCGGCTCCTGCTGGTGGGGCCGCAGGTCTCACCGCCCGAGGCGGTGGATTGCCTCGAGGACTGGGTGCGGCTCCCGGCCGACGACCGGGACGTGCGGGCCCGCGTGGCGACGCTCGAGGCCCGGGCCTCCAACGGCCACGCCCAGCCCGCGATCGACGGCGACGGCCTGCTCCGGTTCCGCAAGCACTGGACCGCGCTGTCCCCGGTGGAGCGGTCGCTGGCCGGTGGTCTCGTGGAGCGCTTCGGCGCGGTGGTCGGGCGCGACGCGCTGGCCAAGCGGGCCTGGCCGAAGGGCGCACCCACCCGCAACGCGCTCGACGTGCACGTGCTCCGGCTCCGGCGGCGGATCGCACCGCTCGGGCTCGAGGTCCGCACGGTCCGCTCCCGGGGCTACCTCCTCCAGGCCACCGCGCACGACGTCAGCTTCGAGCGGGCGTAGCCGTCGACGGGTGCCGTCGGCCGGCCCCGGGCCTACAGCGCTCGGACGCTCACGATCTCGACCTCGAAGGTGCGCTTGGGCCCCTGGTAGGTGACGACCTCGCCCGGGGCCTTGCCCACGAGCGCCTGGCCCAGCGGCGAGCTGGTGCTGAGCACCTCGTAGGTGTCGTTGCGCTCCTCGATGGAGCCCACCAGGTACGTGGTGCTGTCGGTGTCGGCGTCCATGCGGATCTCGACGAGGGTGCCGGGAGCGACGGTGTCGCCGTCGCCGGCCTCGACCACGATCGCCTCCTTGAGGAGCTGGTCGAGCTGGCGTACGCGGGCCTCGTTGAGGCCCTGCTCGTTCTTGGCCGCGTCGAAGTCGGCGTTCTCCCGGATGTCGCCGTGCTCCCGGGCCCGCTCGATCCACTCCGAGATCTCCATCCGGCGGGCCCCGGAACGCCAGGTGAGCTCCTCGGTGAGGCGTTGGTGCGCTGCGGGTGACAGGTGGGTCGGTTCCATTCGCGGAGGCTAGTCGGCGAAAACCCCGGAAAGGCAGGCCAAACGCACCGCGATCCCGGTTGACACCGTCAGGGCCACCTGCGAGCCTGTTCGTCCCATGCAGCATCTGTCCGCTTCCTTCGTCTTCATTTCGTAGCGAGCGCCGGCATCCGGCGTTCGCCTGCTGACCGTCCAC
>JADGOM010000265.1 GCA_017882925.1 Acidimicrobiia bacterium
ACACGCTGTTCTCGAACCAGCAGGCCGCGCTCGAAGGCCTGAGCCCCGCGTTGCAGGGCTTCCTGACGACGTTGACCGCGGTGCACGACGGCGGGCCCCAGTTCCGGGGCGTCCTCGACCTCGTGGGCGAGGGCAAGTGGGAAGGCGAGCGCGTGCTCGCGCTCGACCCGGTGGAGCACCCCGTCGTGCGCACCCACCCCGAGACCGGGGCCCGCACGTTGTTCGTCAATCCCGGCTTCACGTCGCACATCCCGCAGCTCACGCGCAGCGAGAGCGACGCCCTCCTCGCCTACCTGTACGCACATTCGGTGAAGCCGGAGTACACGGTCCGGTATCACTGGACGCCCGGCACCGTGGCCTTCTGGGACAACCGCGCCACGCAACACGCGGTGATCGGCGACTACGGGGAGCAGCACCGCGTCATCCAGCGGGTGACCCTCCGCGGGGACGAGCCCCGATGACCGCGGTCTCCCGGACCTTCGGCGCGCCGCTGGCGGTCGCGCCGTTCCCGGTACTCGACCCCGACGCCCGGCGGGTGGGCGACGGGTTCCGGCGGGCCTGGCTCGCGCGGCACCCGGTCTGTCCCGGGTGCGACGGCGACCTGGTCGAGCTCGAGCCGTCGAACCCCGTCACCGCGGATCACCGCTTCGTGTGTCCCGACTGCCGCGGGGAATGGCGGCGGGCGCCCGGTGCACCGTTGCGGTTGGAGGGTCGGCGCCCGTAGCCGACGCCATCGGAGTCGGTCCGGCCGGCAGTTGCGCGTGCCACGCCGGCCGGACCGGACCGATCAACCCGCGGTGAACGTGGCGTCCATCCCGCGGTGGAAGTGGTTCAGGACGGTGCCGTCAGGCTGCTTGTTGTCGATGTTGCAGATCATCACGTAGTTGCCGGCCGCGAGCTTGATCGTCTTGACCACGGTCTGGCCCTTCTTCACGCTGGCCTCACCGGGCAGGTCGGACTCGGGGATCGCTTCCTCGTCGACGTCGCCCACCGCGCGTTCGCCACCGGCGACGGTCACCAACGGCAGCGCGGCGACGCTGTCGGCCTTCACCAGCACCATCTCGTGGGTCATGGTGCCGGCGTTGTGGATCGTGAACTTGACCGGGCCCGCCTTCACCGCATCGAGGTTGGTGGTCATGGTGTACTCCTCGAGCGTCACGTTCATCGACGGGCTGAGGTTGTCGCTCGGGGAGGAGGTGGCGGAGACCGTGCGGATCGCGGTCTGGTCGGTGCTGTTGTTCCCCCGTGCGAACGCGACGACCACCGCGACGCTCGCGACGATCATCGCGAGCACCGAGAGGATGACGGCGACGAAGGTCCAGACCTGGCGGTCACTTCCTGTGGTGGCTTCCATGGTGGTTCTTCCTGTTCGGGGACGGCGAGAACCGCCGTCCGGTGGGACGGTCGAGCAGTGGCGATCGGATGACGGCCGCACCGAAGTGCGGCGCAGGTCCCGCGGCGCGCTAGGTGAGGTGCTCCGAGCGTTCGCGGAACTCCTCGCTCGAGATCTCCCCGCGGGCGAACCGCTCGGCGAGGATCTCGCGGGCCCGGCCGTGCGGATCGGGCGGCGGGGGAGGTGCCGTGTTCGACCTGCGCACCACGGCCCAGACGAGCAGCGCGCCGGCGGCGACGAGCAGGATCAGGATCAGCCCGCCGAACACCCAGAGCCCGGGATGCCCGCCGTTGTCGTGCATGGACCCGTAGCCGTATGCATGGACGGCGCTCATCGCTGCCACCGGAGTCATCGTCTACCTCTCTGATCCAGAAGGAGTTGTCGACCAAACTGTGGCGGAGCGGGCGCGGACCGGGAAGGGCACAAGGTCCCAAGTCCGGGGCCGGCGTGACGTGGAGGCCGCCCTCAGGCGCGCAGGAGCTCGGCGTAGACGGCCTGGATCGCTGCGCAGGGCGGGACGCCGCGGTCCTCCCGGAGGATGTCGCAGAGGCTCGTGTACACGCGGAGCGCCTCGGCGACGTTTCCCTCGCGGGAGAGCGCCCGCATGAGGACCTGGTACCCGGTCTCCCGCAGCGGGACGAGGCGCACGAGCTGGCGACCCGCGCGCACCGCGGCGGGGAGCTCCGTGCCCCCGATGCCGAGCGCGGCCGTCCCGTACGCCTCGAGGGCCCAGAGCCGGATCTCGCCGAGGTGGCGTCGACGTTCGTCGACCCACGGCGTGCCGGGTCAGCCGGCGGCCGTCGGCATGGCGGCGGCGATCTGCTGGGCGATCAGCGTGTAGCCCGAGGTCTTCGGGTGGATGTCGGTGTACTGGCAGAAGTACGTGAGGTCGCACACCTTGGCGACGGGCGTGGGGATCACGCCGTAGGGGGCCAGGTCGGTCGTCTCGTCGAACGAGCCGTAGGCGCCCGTGGCCTTGGTGATGTCGACGAAGGTGCCGTCGACGGCCTGGTACTGCGCGGCCAGGGCCGGGTTGATCACCGACTGGAACGCGGTGACCGAGAGCTTGGCCAGATCCTTGGCCGACTGGGTCGGCTGCAGGTACGCGCCGAGGATCACGTCCGGGTAGGTGATGCCGATGATCGTCGTCTTCGGTCCCGCCGCGGCGCGGATGCGCGTCAGCATCGGCCCGAGGTTCTTCTTGATGCCGTCGACCGCGGTGGACACGCACGGGATCGGGTTCGCGTCCTTCGCGCACGACGTCACGTCGTTGCCGCCGATGGAGACGGTCACCAACGCCACCTTGCCCGGGTGCGCCCGGATGAAGGCGATCGCGGCGTCGGCCTGGGTCTGGCCGGGATAGGGCACGCCCTGCGGCCCGAGCGCCCGCGGGTCGCAGCCCTTCTGGGTGACGATCGAGGTGGTCGTGGCCCCACTGCACCCGAAGTTCTCGAGCTGCAGCCGGTACCCCTTCGCCGTCACGAGCGCGGGCAGCTGGTAGGCGTAACCGTTCTTCGTGGTGGCCCCGGTGCCCGTGCCGGTGGGCTGGTACCCCGCGGCGTAGGAGTCGCCGAGCGAGACGTAGAGCTGCGTGGCCGACGTGGCCGACGAGTTCGTCGAGGTTGCCGACTTCGTGGTGCTGCTCGCGTTCTTGGTCGACGCGGAGGTCGACGATCCGCACGCGGCCAGCAGGGCCAGCGTGGCGAGCGCAGCGGTCAGCGCGGTGCGACGGGGGAGCTTCGAGAGACTGGACATTTTCTGACGGTAGCGCCCGCCGCGCCGATCGGACGGTCGGGTCCCCGCCTCAGCCGCGTCGGGGGAGTGCCTTCGCGATCAGCGCGGCGATGAGGCGGTAGCCCGCGGTCGTGGGGTGGATGTCGGTGTAGCGGCAGATGAACGTGAGCTTGCAGACCTTCGCGACCGGGACCGGGATCACCCCGTAGGGGGGCAGGCGGACGGTCGCGTCGAGGGAGCCGTAGGCCCCCGTGGCCCGGGTCACGTCGACGAGGACGCCCGCGCCGGACGCGTACTCGGCCGCCAGTGCCGGGTTGATCGTGTCGCGGAACGTCGTGACCGAGAGCCGGGCCAGGGTCGGGGCGATCGGGATCGGGAGCAGGAAGCCGTAGAGGGCCACGTCGGGATACGTCGTGCCGATGATCGGCGTCTTCGGCCCGGCCGCGGCCCGGACCCGCTGCACGAGCGGACCGAGGTTGGCCTTGATCGCGGCGACCGCGGTGTTGACGCAGCCGACCGGGTCGCCGTCGAACACGCACGGCAGCACGTCGTTGCCGCCGATCGACACGGTGATCGCACCCACCCGGGCGCGGTGCGCGGCGATGTAGGCGACGGCCGCGTCGGCCTGGGTCCGCCCCGGATACGGCCGGCCACCCGGGCCGAGCGAGTCGCAGCCCATCTCCGTGACCACCGACGCGGAGGTGGCACCGGTGCAGCCGAAGTTCACGAGCTGCAGGTCGTAGCCCTTGGCCTTCGCGAGCGCCGGGAGCTGGTAGGCGTAGCCGTTGCGGGTCTCCGACCCCTTGCCGCGCGCGGTGGCCTGGTAGCCGGTGGCGTAGGAGTCGCCGAGCGACACGTAGAGCTGCTGCCGGGGCTTCGTCGCGACGGGCGCGGCCGCGGCGGCCGCGGCGCCGACCAGGAGGGTGACGACGACGAGCAGCGCGGCTGCGGGAAGGGCCCCGGCCCGCCGTCGTGTCGCGCTTCGACCCATGGCCGAAGGTAGCACCGGGTCCCGGGACGGTCGCCCGCGCTACTCGGGCGTCGGCACCACCACGACGGGCCGGTCGGAGCGGTGCACGACCTGATACGTGACCGAGCCGAGCAGCGCGCCGCGGAGCGGTCCGTGGCCCGCCGCGCCCACCACGAGCGCCAGCGCCTCGTGCTCGTCGCCGGCCCGGAGCACCGCTTCCGCGGGCCGGTCGTCGACCAGCTCGACCCGCACGTCGACCTTGGGGTCGATCTCCTTCGCCGCGGCGACGCCCTCGGCCGTGACCCGCTCGCCGACCTCGCGGATCGCACGGCCGGTCTCGCCGACGTCGCCGCCGATCTGTGGGGGCTGGAAGCCGAACACGATGATCAGCGGCCGGCCGAACGCGACCGCGATGTTGACCGCGGTCCGGAGTGCGGTGACGGAGCCTTCCTGCCCGTCGTACCCGAGCACCACCTCGCCGGCCATCAGCGGGGCGCGTCTTCCGAGACGAGTGACGGCAGCGGCTCGCCGCCCTCGGGTGGTGGTCGCCGGTCGACCGGGTCGGGCTTCACGTGGAAGAACGCGCTGTCACGCGAGTTCCACCACAGCATGATCGGGACGCCGAGCAGCAGGGCGCCGAGACCGAGCACGAGCACCGGGCTGACCCCGAGCCACGACGTGGGCGGGTCCTCGTAGTTGGGGTGCGTGAACTCCATGATCGACTTGATGAAGACGTAGGCGAGGGTGAGCCCGCCGATGAGTGGGAGCAGGCCCACGAAGAGGAAGTTCTTGACGCTCGTGAAGATGTAGCGGTGGTAGTAGATGACGCAGGCGAATCCCGTCTGGCCGTAGTAATAGGCGATCATGAGCCCGACGCCGTCGACCGACCACGCGAGGACACTGCCGCCGCTCACCCGGCTCATGATGACGAGCAGCGTGAGCCAGAGGCTCGACACGATGCCGAAGATCCACGAGGCGCGGGCCGGGGTGAGGTAGTCGGGGTGGATCTCGCCGAGCTTCGGTGGGAGCGCCCGGTGCATCGCCATCGAGAGCGCGGTGCGGGCGGCCGGGAGGATCGTCGTCTGGCAGCTCGCGGCCGACGAGGTGAGCACCGCGATGATCAGGAGCTTCAAGGCGATCGTGCCCCAGGGCCCGTTGCCGAACACGATGGCGCCGGTGGCGGAGAGCACGTCGTCGGCGTTGTTGGTGAGGAACGCCGGGCCCTTCACCGCCTGCGCCGCGATGGCGACCACGACGAAGATCGACACGAGCACGACGGTGGAGAGCACGCTCGCGAGCCCGGGAGTGGTGCTGGCGTTCTCGGTCTCCTCGTTGCAGCTGGCGGCGGTGTCCCAGCCCCAGTAGATGAACACCGCGGCGAGCAGGCCTTCGGTGAGCGCGCTGCCCCCGCCGAAGTTGGTGGGCGTGACCCAGGACCACGACGGCTGCACCGCGCCGGCGATGTCGTTGCCGTAGACGCGGATGAGCGCGACGACGCAGAACAGCAGGAGGATGAGCAGCTCGGTGATGAGCAGGCCCATCTGCACGTGCGCGCTGAGCTCGATGCCCACGACGCAGATCCAGGTCATCCCCATGATGAACGCGATGCCGAGGACGAGCGTGGCCCAGTCGTTGCGGGCCAGGTTCTGCAGCCCGAACAGATCGAACGTGTACTGCGCCGCGATGAGGGCGAGGCTCGGCATGATCACGAGGTCGGCGATCATGCTGCTCCACCCGCCCATCCACCCGGTGCGGGGCCCCATCGACCGGGTGACCCAGGTGAAGTTGGTGCCGCAGTCGGGGTCGGCCCGGTTGAGGTAGAAGAACGCGGCCGCGATGCAGGCCATCGGGATGAACGCGATCCACATCACGGCCGGGGCCTTGAACCCGACCGCGAGCGTGACCAGGCCCAGGGACGCCGCGATGCTGTAGCCGGGCGCGGTCGACGCGACCCCTACCACGGTCGCTGACGCGAGGCCGAGTGCGCCCGGTTTCAGGCCCTTGCTCTCGACCACGCCGCCTGTGGGCCCAGCCGTCTCGGTCGCCATGCAACCCGCCTCCCCGCGCCGTCGCCCCCCGACAGACGGCGCACGTTGGCACGTCGTGAACCTCGCGGCAATAGGTGTCACCGGATGACACCGATCCGTAACGCCCGCGACCCGCGGGCGCCCGGGCCCGCGGCCGCGTGGGACGATCCACCCATGGAGACCGCGCCCCGCGATCGGATCAAGCTGCACCTACGCCGGGCCGAGCTCGGCGGCGGCGCGTACAGCGTGCTGATGCCGCGCCCGTCGAGCCCGTACCGCGTCGCCACGCGCGCGCGCGGCGACGGGTGGACGATCGTCTCCGACGCAGCGGGCGCGGGCTTCCTGGCCCGTCTCGTGTGGGCGGCCTCGTACCAGCAACGGCCGCGCACGCTCGTGCTGCTCGACGGCGTCTCGGTTCGGCCCGATCCGGTCGACGGCGCGGCGTCGCTGCCGATCGTGATCGTCAACGCGGCGCTCGACGTGCCGACGCCCGACGAGTGCGCGGAGCTGCGCGCCCGGCTCCCGCTCACGTCGTCCGCGCCCGGATCGGTGCGCCTCGTGACCCACGGGCTCGACCGCGCCCTCGCCGACCCGAAGCACTACCTCGAGGAGTGGCGGGCGGAGACCGAGGGCCAGGGCTCGCGCCACCGGCACCGGTTCGCCGAGGTCGGTGGCGTGCTCCTCTTCGCCGCGCCGCCGGCCGTGCTGCGGCGTTGGGCGTTCGACGCCTCGCGGATGGTCGCCGGGCTCGAGCACGTCGCCGGGGGCGAGCGCACGGAGAGCGGCCAGCTCCAGGTGATCCCCGACCTCTGGGCCGGCACCGCCGAGCCCGGGCCTGAGCCCGAGCCGGATCGCGCATCCGGCGGTCCCGACGCGGCCCGCGGAGCCGGCTCGGCCGACGCGTCGCCGGCGCCGGTGGCCGAGCCCGCCCGCCGGGTGCTGTGGCAGGCCCCCGCGGAGGGCCCCGGCGCCTGAGCCTCCGGGCCCTCCATCAGGCCGCGGCGGGGCTCGCGAACGCGGTCCGTGATTCCGGATCCCGATCCGATCCCGTAGAGTGGCGATCCGGCGGCAGGAATCAAGAGCCTGCAACCCGGGGCCGATGCGGACAGGAGTCCCTCGTTCCGGGGGAGCAACCCGCAGACGTCGCATTGGACCCGTCGATGGTGATGCACGAGTCAGACGAAGGATCGTCGAACACCCCCCGCAGCGGCCGGATCGTCGAGGTGCGCGGCGCGGGCGCGCCGCCGATCGACCTCCGGCTCCACCCGCAGCTGACCATCGTCGTCGGCGCCCACGCCGCCCGGCCCGACGCGCCCCCCGACCGCGCCGTGCCCCCGCCGCCGGTCGTCCGCGCCGGCGATCTCGAAGCCGCCGCCCACGCGATCGCGACCGCGGCGCTGGAGTCGCGTCGGGGCGAGCGCGACAAGCTCACCGGCGCGATCGAAGCCGCCCGCCGCCGTCGCGCCGCGGTGAAGGAACGACTCGCGTCCCTGCGCCCGGTCGACGACGGCCCGCCGCCGCTCTACGCCGACGCCGAGCGCGCCGAGCGTGAGCGCGAGCTCGACGATCTGGAACGCAACATCGCGAGATGGGAGGCCGACCGGGCCAAGCTCGACGACGAGAGCCGCATCATCGGCGCCCGCGGCCCGCTGCCGGCGATGAGCACCGCGCTGCTCGATGCCGCGCTCCGCCGCTGCGTCGCCAACGTGCCCGAGCCCGAGCCCGACGGCGACCCGCTCGTCTTCGACCACGCGTTCGACTGGCTCGAGGCGCCCGGGCGGTCGCACGTGCTGCACCAGCTGCACCGGCTCGCGGCCGAGGTCCAGGTCGTCGTGCTCACCGAGGACGACTCCATCGGGCGTTGGGGCCAGGGGAAGGAGGGCGTGCGGGTGATCGACGCGGCCGCCGCGCTCCGGGAGGCCGAGGCGCGCGCCGAGCGGCAGGAACGGGAGGCGGCCGCGCGCGAGGCGCAGGCCGTGATCGACGCCTCGGCCCAGCTCGCCCGCGAGCAGGAGGTCGCCGACGCCGAGGCCGCCGTGCTGCGGGCCGAGATGCTCGAACGGGCCCGGCGGGCCGAGGCCACGGCCGCGGCCGCGGCGCTCGAGATCCAGCAGGTCCGGGCCCAGGCGGAGGCCGACGCCCGACGCGCCGCCGAGGAGCTCGCGGCCGCCACCGCGCCGTTGTTCGACCAGGACGTGGTCGACGTGGATACGCCTG
>JADGOM010000266.1 GCA_017882925.1 Acidimicrobiia bacterium
AGTTCCCCGGCTTGGAGCCGAACAAGGCCGGGGTGCGCCAGTTGTTCGAGATGTTCCACACCGCGTTCCGGGACGCGAAGTTCGAGGTCGACGACATGATCGCCGAAGGGGACAGGGTGTTCGTTCGGCTACGGATGACGGGAACTCATCGGGCGGAGTTCTTGGGAGTTCCGGCGACGGGCCAGTCCCTCGATGTCGGCGCCGCCGACTTCTTCCGCATCGACAACGGTGTGGTGCTCGAGCATTGGGGTGTGCTGGACACCGGAGCGATGATGCGGCAGCTCACGGGAGCCTGACCCCGCCCTCACTCCCCTTCGCATGCGCCCCACAACCCGACGCCACGGGTCCGGGCGCCGATCACCTCGTGGAGCATCACCCGGGCGTGGGGACTGTTGGGCGGGGGTCACCAACAGCCGCTCGGTGTACGCCCGCCGTCCAGGTAGATGTAGGCGAGCAGGCGCCGGTACTTGTCCCGCGCCTCCACGTCGAGCTCGAGCCGGACCGCCCGGCCGGTGAGCGCGCGCTTCGTGCAGGCCGCCGGGATCTTGGTCAATGGCGCCTTGCGCGCCGGTGTGAGTACCGTGCGGTCGAAGCTACGGAAGGAGCTCGACATCGTGGTTCGAACGCTCTGCGTCGACGCCGACGGTCACGTACTCGAACCGCGGAACACGTGGATCGACTACATCGACCCCGCCTTCCGAGAGCGGGCCATCCGCATCGCCGACGACGACCGGGGCGACGAGGTGTTGCTCGTCGACGGCCGGCCGCTGGAATCGATGCGCAACGGGCTCGCCGGCCTGGGCGGCATCGATCTCGACCCGGCCGTGGCCCTCGACCGCGGCACGCGCCTGCGGTACGAGGACGGTTGCCCACGCGGCGGCTACGACCCGGCGGCGCGCCTGGAGGTCATGGACGAGGAAGACATCGACATCGCCCTGCTCTACCCCACGATCGGGATCTGCTGGGAGGGCCTGGTGACCGACCCGGCCCTGGCGACCGCCTACTCCCGCGCCTACAACCGGTTCATCGTCGACTTCTGCTCGCACGACCCGGTGCGGCTCGTGCCCGTGGCCCACATCTCGCTCATCGACGAGCACGGCGCGGTGGAGGAGGTCGTGCGCGCCCGGGAGGCCGGTTGCCGCGCGGTCTACCTCTCGCCCGACTCCCAGGCGCGCGCCGGGCGCGGCCTCAACGACCCCGCGTTCGACCGGTTCTGGTCCACGGCGGGAGAGCTCGACATGCCGGTCGGCTTCCACGTGGTGGTCCGCGACCAGCCGGAGTTCCGCAACCGGGTCGTCGACCGGAGCGCGGGAGGAGCGCTCTTCGGCTTCGCGTTCCTGGCCATCGACGTGATGGCGGCGTTCACCGAGATGCTCGCGACCGGCGTGTTCGAGAAGCACCCCGACCTGCGTTGCACGGTGCTCGAGTCGGGCGCGACGTGGATCGCCGCGTGGCTCGACCGCCTGGACCACAAGTACGAGGTCATGCGCACCCTCACCCCGACGAGGCTGAAGCCCAGCGAGTACTTCTTCCGGCAGTGCCTGGTGTCGGCCGATCCCGACGAGACGGTGATCGCACCGATCATCCAGGCGGTCGGCGCGGACTACTTCGTGTGGGCGTCGGACTACCCGCACATCGACGCCAGCTTCGGCGTCGTCGGCGAGATCCGTTCGCGTCTGGCCTCCCTTCCCGAGGAGGACCAAGCCAAGGTTCTCGGCCTCAACGCCCAGCGGTTCTACGGCCTCGAGGTGCCCTCCCTGGTCTGAGACCCGGCTCCTATACGTCGGGCGGCGATGACCGCGCGAGGCGAACCACGTGCAACGAGGGGGAAGGGCGCGACGATGCTCACCGGTCTGAAGAACTGCTCGCTGCACACCGACGTCGAGACCGTCTCGTGGTCGGCAGGGCGGCCGTGATGCGCATCGAGCCCCCGGCCTCCATCGATCCCCAGGACCTCGTCGATCCCGCCCGGTTCGCGCGCAACGGCTATCCGCACGCGGTGTGGGCGAAGCTGCGCGCCGAGGCGCCGGTCGCGTACTTCGAGCCGGAGGGCTACGAGCCGTTCTGGGCGGTCACGAAGCACGCCGACATCCAGTACGTGGCGTCACAGCCGGAGCGCTTCTCCAACGCGCACGGGCTCTTCATCATGCCGGCCGGCTCGCCGGGCCAACCCTCGGAGATGGTGGTCACGCTCGACCCCCCGCGGCATGGGCCCATGCGTCGGGTCGCGATGCGGCGCTTCACCCCGCGCGCCGTCCGCTCGCGCCACGAGGAGATCGAGCGCATCACGCTCGAGATCCTCGATGCCGTGGTGGCCTCCGACGATCCGGGCGAGTTCGACTTCGTCGAGCGGATCGCGGCGCCGCTGCCGATCGCGGTGATCTCCTGGATGCTGGGCGTGCCCCAGGCTGACTGGCAGCTGCTGTTCCGCTGGACCAACGAGGTGATCGGCAAGGACGACCCGGAGTTCCGCGGGCCCGGCGAGACCCCCGGCCAGACCATCCGGCGCGCCCGCGGTGAGATGCACGCCTACCTGAGTGCCCTCATCGAGAAGCGCCGGCGGGCACCGGGCGACGACATCGTCAGCCAGCTGATCGGCGCGGAGATCGACGGGGCACCGCTCACCGAGGAGCAGCTCCTCTTGTACTGCGAGCTGATCGTCGAGGCGGGCAACGAGACCACGCGCAACGCGATCAGCGGGGGGCTGCTCGCGTTCTCGGAGCACCGGGACCAGTGGGAGAAGCTGCGCGCACAGCCCGAGCTCCTGCCCGACGCGGCGGAGGAGATCCTGCGCTACGTCAGCCCGATCATCCACTTCACGCGCTACGCAACGGAGGACAGCGAGGTGCGCGGGGTGAAGATCCCCGCAGGTGAGAAGGTGGCGATCTTCTTCGCGTCGGGGAACCGCGACGAGGAGGTGTTCGAGGACCCGTTCGCGTTCCGGGTGGACCGCCGGCCGAACCCACATCTCGCGTTCGGCTTCGGCGAGCACTTCTGCATGGGCGCGCACCTCGCCCGCGTCGAGCTCGAGACGATCTTCCGGCACCTGATCACGCGCCTCGACTGGTTCGAGCTGGCGGGCCCGGTGGAGCGCTTGAACTCGAACGTCAACGGCGGTATCAAGCACCTGCCCGTGCGCTGCCGCCTCACCTGATCGTCCGGGCCGACGCCAACCGGCCCATACCCCGACGAACTGAGTCACTCCCCTTCGCACGCGCCCCACAGGCCGACGCGGGCGGCTCGGGCGTCGATCTCCTCGTGGAGCATCGTGCGGGCGTGCGATCCGTTGGGCGGGATCACCAGCAGGCGCGCGTAGCCCAGCTTCAGCAGCCGCTCGTTGTAGGGCTCGCGGTCGAGGTAGACGTACGCCAGCAGGCGGCCGTACTTGTCGCGCGCCTCCACGTCGAGCTCGAGGCGCACCCTCCGACCCGTGAGGGCGCGCTTCGTGTAGGCCGCGGCCTCAGGGCCGAAGCACTGCACCGGTTTGCGCGGGTCGTGGGTCTCGGGCGTGTCGATGCCGAGCAGGCGGACCGTCTCGGTGCGGCCGGAGCCGGTGCGCACCACGACGGTGTCGCCGTCGATCGCGCGGATCACGATTGCGGGAGTCGGCCGGGCCACGGTGCCGCCGATCCACCACCCCACACCGACGCTCCCGGCAAGGGCGGCGGCCAACGCGACCACGACACCGGCCCGGGAGCGGGCCATGCGGTGAAGCTAGCCGCGGGATACGACACCCATCCCGCCCGCGAGCCTCGTGCCGTGCGTGGCGGGGTACCCCGATCGTGGGGCCGTCGCCACTAGGGTCGTCGGATCATGGGTCGTCGCGCCGCGCTCGTCGCGCTGGTTCTCGTCATCGTTCTCGTGATCGCCGGGACCGTCGCCCTGAGCAACGGGCGCGACACGCTCGATCACCAGCGCACCACCGCGGAGACGCGCTGGAAGCCGTTGCGCGCCCCGCTCACCGACCGCTACACGAAGCTCGCGGCCCTGACCGCCGCGGCCAAGCCGCTCGGCGACCGCAAGGTGCTGACCCAGGTCGACGTGGCCGAGGCCCGCTGGGCCCGGCTCATGAAGCAGCCGTTCCAACCCGACCAGGTGCCGGCCGAGGTCACCGCGGCCAACAACCTCGAGGGCCTGATCGGCCGGGTCGAGGCCGCGGTGCCCGACTCGCCCCGCCTCAACGGCAACGCGGGTGTGGCCGCGGCCCTCACCGCCCTGAAGACCGCGGTGCCTCCCCCCGCCCTGGTCACCGCGTACAACTCGGCGGTCAAGCGCTACTCCAAGACCCGCACCAGCTTCTGGGACCGGGTGCCGGCCAACCTGTTCGGGTACGAACCCATCCCGTCGTTCGCCATGGTCGCCACGAGCTGAGCCCGTGACCACGGCCGACAGGTACGGTGACGCCGTGGAAACCGGGGCTTCGCTGATCTACGCCGCGCGTCTGCTCCGGCTCCCGTTGCTCGCGGCCGACGGCGCCGAGCTCGGCCGCGTGGTCGACGTCGTGCTCGTGCCGCCCCACCTGGGGAAGCCGCCGCGGGTCATCGGTTTCGTCGCCTCCATCCAGCGGCGCCAGATCTTCGTCAACGCGGCCCGGGTCGGCCGGGTCGACGTCACGGGGGTCAACCTCGCCACCGGCACCATCGACCTGCGCCACTTCCGCCGCCGGTCCGGTGAGCTGCTGGTCTCCGCCCTGATCAGCCGGCGCCTGGCCGACGAGATCGTCAACGACGTTGGCCTCGCCGCGATGCCGGTGGAGCCGGGCTGGGAGGTGTCGACCGTCTCCCTGCGCCACACCGGGAGCCTGCGTCGACGGACCCGCACCCGGGTCGTCCCCTGGTACACGACCGACGTGCTCGAGATCTTCGACGCCGGGCCCCTGGGCACCGAGGTCGCGGCGCTGCGGGAGCTGCACCCCAACGACCTGGCCAAGGCGCTGCGTGCGATGCCGCTCGAGCGCCGGCGCTACCTCGCCAGTGCGATGGACGACGACCGGCTCGCCGACCTCCTCGAGGAGCTCGACGAGGACGAGCAGCTCGCGCTGGTCGAGGGCCTCGACATCGAGCGGCTCGCCGACATCCTCGAGGAGATGGCCCCCGACGACGCGGCCGACCTCCTCGCCGAGATGCCCCGCGCGCAGCGGATCCAGATGCTCGACGCGATGGAGCCCGACGA
>JADGOM010000267.1 GCA_017882925.1 Acidimicrobiia bacterium
GACGTCAAGGACATCCTGCTCCTCGACGTGACCCCGCTCTCGCTCGGCATCGAGACCAAGGGTCAGATCATGACCAAGCTCATCGAGCGCAACACGACGATCCCGACCAAGCGCTCCGAGGTGTTCACCACCGCGGACGACAACCAGCCGAGCGTGGAGATCCACGTCCTGCAGGGTGAGTCCGAGATGGCGTACCGCAACAAGACGCTCGGGAAGTTCCAGCTCGTGGGTCTGCCCCCGGCGCCGCGTGGCGTGCCGCAGGTGGAGGTCACCTTCGACATCGACGCCAACGGCATCGTGCACGTGTCGGCCAAGGACCTTGCCACCGGCAAGGAGCAGTTCATGACCATCACCGGCGGTACGGCCCTGCCCAAGGACGAGATCGAGCGGATGATGAAGGACGCCGAGGCCCACGCCGAGGAGGACAAGCAGCGCCGCGAGGAGGTCGAGTACCGCAACATCGCGGACACCCACGTCTTCCAGACCGAGACGCTGCTCAAGGAGCAGGGCGACAACGTCGAGCCGGGTGAGCGTGAGCAGATCGAGGGCGCCCTCAAGGAGCTCAAGGATGCTCTGGCCGGCACCGACCTCGACGCCGTGAAGGCCGCCGACGAGAAGCTCATGGCTGCCAGCCAGGAGTTCTCCCGCCGGCTCTACGCCCAGGCGCAGAGCCAGACCGCCGACAACGCGGGCCCGACCTCCGACTCGGCCCCGTCCGACGACGAGGTCGCCGACGCGGAGATCGTCGACGACGCCGACGAGGCGAAGGGCGCCTGATCATGGGTGAGATGGACGAGGGGGTCGGCGACACGCCGACCCCCGACGACCTCGAGGCGATCGCGGAGTTCGAGTCGCAGCTCGAAGACGAGATCGACCCGATCGCGGAGCTCCGCAAGGAGCGCGACGAGTACCTCGACCAGGCGCGCCGCGTGCAGGCGGAGTTCGAGAACTATCGCAAGCGCGTGCTCCGCGAGCAGACCGTCATGGTCGAGCGGGCGGGGGAGTCGCTCGTGGAGTCGCTGCTCCCGGTGCTCGACAACTTCGAGCTGACGCTGGCCAACATCGACAACGCGGAGCCCACGATCCGCAAGGGGATCGAGCTGATCTTCGCCGACTTCGTCACCGTGCTCGAGCGGTCGGGCCTGCAGCGCATCGACGCGCTCGGGCAGGCGTTCGACCCCAACGAGCACGAGGCGGTCCTGCAGGACGACGGGGGGGACGGGGAGCCCGTCGTGTCCGACGTCCTGCGCTCGGGCTACCGACTCAAGGGGCGGGTGCTCCGCCCGGCGATGGTGAAGGTCACGCGCTGAGCGGCCGACACCACCGGGGACCCCGATCCACGATGACCTTCACCACGACGACGGCGAGGCAGTAGAGCGAGATGGCACCACAGCGCGAGTGGTTCGACAAGGACTACTACAAGGTCCTCGGTGTGCCGACGACGGCCACCGAGAAGGAGATCACGCGCGCCTACCGCAAGCTCGCGAAGCAGCACCACCCCGACGCCAACCCCGGGAACACGGTGGCGGAGGAGCGGTTCAAGGAGATCTCCACCGCCTACGACGTGCTCGATGACGCCGCGAAGCGCAAGGAGTACGACGAGGTCCGTCAGATGGTGGCCACCGGCGGGGGCCGCAGCTCCGCGCCGGGCCCCGGTGGGTTCGGCTTCCAGCCGCCCGGACCCGGAGGCGGGTTCCGGTTCGACACCGACGACGCCGGCGGCATCGGCGACCTGCTCGGGGGTCTCTTCAACCGCGGTGGCGGCGCGCGCCGCGGCCGTCCCAACGCGGCCGGGCCGCGCCGCGGCGACGACCTCGAGACCGAGCTGCACCTCGACTTCGTCGATGCCGCCCACGGCGTGACGACGACCGTGCGGTTCACCGCCGACGCGGTGTGCTCCGTGTGTCATGGGAACGGCGCGCGGCCGGGCACCTCGCCCGTCGCCTGCCCCACGTGCGGGGGGAGCGGCCAGATCGCCAACGACCAGGGCATGTTCTCGTTCTCGCAGGTGTGCCCGCAGTGTGCGGGACGTGGCCAGATCATCGAGGATCCGTGCCCGCAGTGCCACGGCACCGGAGTCGAGAAGCGGGCGCGTGAGGTGAAGGTCCGCATCCCGGCCGGGGTCGACGACGGCCAGCGCATCCGGGTGAAGGGCCGCGGCGCGGCCGGGGCCAACGGCGGTCCGTCGGGTGACCTCTACGTCATCGTGCACGTGTTGCCGCACCGCATCTTCGGCCGAAAGGGGAAGGACCTCACGCTGAGGCTGCCGATCACGTTCGCCGAAGCGGCGCTGGGTGCCGAGGTGAAGGTCCCGACGCTCGACAGCTCGGTGACCGTGCGCGTGCAGCCGGGAACGCAGTCGGGCAAGACCGTGCGCGTCCGCGGCCGCGGCATCGTGCCATCCAAGGGTGCGGCCGGCGACCTGCTCGTGACCTTCGACGTCGCGGTGCCGACGCAGCTCGATGACGCCGGCCGGGCGGCCGTCGAGGCCCTGGCGTCCGTGATCACCACGAACCCCCGGGCCCACCTCGAGACCGACGCGCCGGTGGGAGGCGACGATGGAGCGTGACGACCGCGCGGTCTACGTCATCTCGGTGGCGGCGGAGCTGGCCGGTGTCCACCCGCAGACCCTGCGCATCTACGAGCGCAAGGGCCTGATCGAGCCCCAGCGGACCGAGGGCCGGAGTCGGCGGTACTCCGAGCGCGACATCGCCCTGCTCCGGCGCATCCAGGAGCTCACCAACGCGGGCGTCTCGCTCGCGGGGGTGCAGAAGGTGCTCGATCTCGAGCGCGAGCTGTCGGCGGCCCAGGCCCGCGTCGATGCCGCGCAGGCGCGGATCGATGCCCTCCAGCGGCGGATCGAGGAGTCGGAGTCCGAAGCGGCCGAGGCCGTCGCCGGGGTCCACCGGAGCTACCGCCGGGCGCTGGTCCCCATGCCCCCGCGCGCGATCGTCTCGTTCCGCCGGGGCTCCTGAAGCGACTCGCCGCGCCGGCCGCGCAGGCGCGGATCCGGGAATGCAAGAGTTGACAATGCCGTTGTCAACTTGGTCCACGTCGGCGGTCCGGGTGACCGCGCACACGCAGGGGTAACGCATGCCGCTCGATCCGAACCGGTTCACGCGCAAGACCAACGAGGCGCTGTCCGCGGCGCAGGCCAATGCCCGCGAGCGCCGCCACTCCCAGGTCGGTTCCCTGCACCTCCTCGCCGCGCTGCTCGGACAGCCCGAGGGCGTGGTGCTCCCGGTGCTCCAGCGGGTCGGGGTCGCCCCCAAGCCCCTGCTCGACCAGGTGAGCGCGCAGCTCGCGGCCCTCCCGCAGGTCTACGGCGACACCGCGCAGAACGCCGCGCTCGCGCCGGAGGCGTACCGCGTCCTCGAGTCGGCCGACCAGCACCGGCAGTCGCTCGACGACGACTACCTCTCCACCGAGCACCTCCTGCTCGCGATGGTCGGCGTCGCCGGTGGCGTCGGCGACATCCTCCGCAGCCTCGGGGTGACCGAGGAGGCGGTGCTCGAGGCGCTCAAGGAGATCCGCGGGTCGCACCGGGTCACGAGCGAGAACCCGGAGGAGCAGTACCAGGCCCTCGAGAAGTACGGGCGCGACCTCACCGAGGAGGCCCGGAAGGGCAAGCTCGACCCGGTGATCGGGCGCGACGAGGAGATCCGCCGGGTCATCCAGGTGCTGTCGCGGCGCACGAAGAACAACCCGGTCCTGATCGGTGAGCCGGGCGTCGGCAAGACCGCCATCGCCGAAGGGCTCGCCCGCCGGATCGTCGAGGGCGACGTCCCCGAGGGGCTGCGCGGCAAGCGGCTCATCTCGCTCGACATCAGCGCGATGGTCGCCGGCGCGAAGTACCGCGGCGAGTTCGAGGAGCGGTTCAAGGCGGTGCTGAAGGAGATCGCCGACTCCGAGGGCGACGTGATCTCGTTCGTCGACGAGCTGCACACGCTCGTCGGGGCCGGGGGCGCGGAAGGCGCGGTCGACGCCGGCAACATGATCAAGCCGATGC
>JADGOM010000268.1 GCA_017882925.1 Acidimicrobiia bacterium
ATGTTCGGGCGGCGATGTCGGCTTCCGGCGCCGGGAGGCGAACCCAGTCCTCCAGGCAGTCCGGCGGGGTGGGCGGGGGGAGGTCGGCGTCGAGGAGCAGCAGCCGGGGCACCCCCTGGGAGCGGAGCCGCTCGACGTAGTCGTTTTCGTCTGGCCAGCGCACGATCTCGACTTCCACGATGCCGAGGCTAAGGAAGCTGTGTTTCGTGCCGGTTTCCGAGCGGTGACGCTACCGAGGCCCCTGCATTCCGCTGGCCTGCTCGAGGGTGGCGGCGGCATCGAGCACGGGCCCCGCGAGGCGCGCGCCCGGTCGGCGGCCGAGCCGGTCGACGGGCCCGCTGACGCTGATCGCACCGACCACGGCGCCACTGCGATCGCGCACCGGGGCGCTCACGCTCGCCACCCCGGCCTCCCGCTCGCCGACGCTTTCGGCCCAGCCGAGGTCGCGGACCTCGGTGAGCCGGGCCGGCGGCACCGCCGGGAAACGGTCGGCATCGGGCGCCCACGCGAGCAGCACCGCGCCACCGGAACCGGCGGTCAGGGGCAACGACGCCCCGAGCGGCACCGTGTCGCGCAGGCCGCTCGCCCGTTCGGCCGACGCCACGCAGACCCGCCGATCGCCTTCCCGCACGTAGAGCTGCGCACTCTCGCCGGTTCGCGCCGAGAGCGCCTCGAGCACCGGGCCGGCCACCTGCGCCGCGCCGAGTGCCCGCGCCGCGCGCGCCCCCCAGCCGACGAGCCGGCCACCCAATCGCAGGTCGCCGCGGCCGTCGCGCCCCAGCAGCCCGTGGTCCTCCAACGCCCGCACCAGCCGGTGCACCGTCGGACGGGTGAGCCCGGTCGCCTCGGCGAGCCCCGCCGGCCCGATCGGCCCCTCGTCGGCCACGACCTCGAGGAGCACCACCGCGCGGTCGAGCGTCTGCACCGCCGTTCTCGTCCGATTGCCCGGGGGGACGTTTCCCTCTAGACTGTCCAACATATAGATCAGTATTCCACATAGTGGACACCACGTCTCGAGGGACCAATGCCGACGCTGTCCGAGAAGGTCTGGGAGCGCCACGTCGTGCACCGCGCCCCCGGCGAGCCCGACCTGCTCTACATCGATCTCCACCTCGTGCACGAGGTCACCTCGCCGCAGGCGTTCGACGGCCTCCGGCTCAACGGCCGGCGTGTGCGGCGCCCCGACCTCACTGTCGCGACGATGGACCACAACGTGCCGACATCTGGGCTCGACCGCCCGCTCGAGGACCCGATCTCCGCGGAGCAGATGGCCGTGCTCGCGCGCAACACCAAGGAGTTCGGGATCCGCCTGTACGCGATGGGCGACCCGGGCCAGGGGATCGTGCACGTGATCGGGCCCGAGCAGGGTCTGACGCAGCCCGGGCTCACGATCGTCTGCGGCGACAGCCACACCTCGACGCACGGGGCCTTCGGCGCGTTGGCGTTCGGGATCGGCACCAGCGAGGTCGAGCACGTGCTCGCGACGCAGACGCTGCCGCAGACCAAGCCGGGAACGATGGAGGTCAACGTCGACGGCGACGTCCCGGCGGGCGTCACCGCCAAGGACATCGTGCTCGCGATCATCGCCCGCATCGGTACGGGCGGCGGCATCGGATCGATCATCGAGTTCCGCGGCAGCGCGATCCGCGCACTCTCGATGGAGGGCCGTATGACCGTCTGCAACATGACGATCGAGGCGGGCGCGCGCGCCGGGCTCATCGCACCCGACGACACGACGTTCGCCTACCTCGAAGGTCGAACGTTCGCGCCCCGCGGCCGCGACTGGGAAGCGGCGCTCGACGACTGGCGCAGTCTCGAGACCGACAACAACGCGTCGTTCGACAAGTCGGTCACCCTCGACGCGGCGACGCTGCGCCCGGGTGTCTCGTGGGGAACGAACCCGGGGCAGACCATCACGATCGACGACGTCGTCCCCTCGCCCGACAGCTTCGACGACCCCGACGCGCGCGACGCGGCCAAGCGGGCGCTCGCGTACATGGGACTGAAGGCCGGCACGCCGATGCGCGAGATCGCGGTCGACACCGTGTTCATCGGGTCGTGCACGAACTCCCGTATCGAGGACCTCCGCGCCGCGGCGGCCGTTGCCCACGGTCGGACGGTGAAGGCCGGCATGCGCACGCTCGTCGTCCCCGGCTCGATGGCCGTGAAGGTCGAGGCCGAGCGCGAGGGTCTCGACCGGGTCTTCCGCGAGGCGGGATTCGACTGGCGCGAGCCCGGCTGCTCGATGTGCCTCGCGATGAACCCCGACAAGCTGGCTCCCGGCGAGCGCTGCGCGTCGACGTCGAACCGCAACTTCGAAGGGCGCCAGGGACGCGGCGGGCGCACGCACCTGGTCTCCCCCGCCGTCGCCGCGGCCACCGCCATCGCCGGCCACTTCGCGACTCCGGAGGACCTCGACTCATGAAGAGCCAGGCGCAGATCGAAGGCACGGCCAGCCCGGAAGATCAGATTCAGCGTGTGGATCGAGTGCCGGAGGTCGGAGCCGCATGAAGAGCCAGGCGCAGATCGAAGGCACGGCCAGCTCGGAAGATCAG
>JADGOM010000269.1 GCA_017882925.1 Acidimicrobiia bacterium
ATGATGGGCACCCTGGTGTTCCAGGACCCGACGGTCAGCAACCTGCCCACCGGCTTCGTGCTCAACCGGCCGCAGCTCTGGGCCAACATCGACGTCTTCGGGTGGTTCACCATCCACAAAGACTTCTTCCAGAGTGACGACGGCTTCTTCATCCTCACCCTGTTCGTGTTCGCGATCGTCGCCGTCGGGGTGATCCTCGTGCGCACCGGTACGACCGGTCGCTCGCTCCTCGCGGTGCGCGGGAGTCCTACCGCCGCCGCGTCCATCGGCATCAACTCGGCCCGGCTGCGCGTCGTGCTCTTCGCCATCGCGGCGGCGATCGCGGCCGTCGGAGGGACGATGTACGGGATGCTCATCCAGAACACCCCCGACCCCAACGGCACCGAGTTCGCCGCGATCGTTGGCGCGTTCTGGATCGTGCTGGTGGTCACCGTCGGTGCGCGCACGGTCGACGGCGCCGCGAACGCGGGCCTGTCGTTCGTGCTCACCGCGTGGCTCATCGAGAGCCAGCGCCTTCCCGCCAGCCTCCAGATCATCGGCTTCGGCTTCGGCGCCATCGCCTACGCCAAGCACCCCGAGGGCGTGGTCGAGTGGCAGACCCGCCGGGGGATCCAGGACCGGGCCCGCAACGCGGCCGAGAAGGCGCGCGTCGCGGGGCTGAAGGCGCGCGGGCTCATACCCGCGCACTTCAACACCCGGGACGTCGGCCTGTCCGCCGCGCCGTTCCTCCTCTACTCCCTCTACTGGCTGGCCGACGGCATCTACAACGCCCCGGTCCCGAGCCTCAAGGTGCTCGGAGTGGCGTTCCTCATGTGCCTGCCGTTCGGGCTCGGCCCGGCTCTGCGGACGATCCGCGGCGACGCCGACAGCCGGCGGCTCGCGCTCATCCTGCTGGTGATCAGCCCGGCCGCGATCTACGGCATCTTCTGGCTGTTCACCGCGATCGCCAAGGGCGACCCGCCCAACGTCAAGTGGTTCGAGCTGGCCTGTGCGCTGTCGGCGGCCTACGGCGTCTACTGGTTCACGCGGTGCTTCCGGGACCTCCGGGCCGAGTCGGGCCGCGGCCTCGGGGTGGTCGGCGGGTTCGCGCTCGCGCTCGGATCCGTCGTGGCCGCGACCGCCGGCTTCTTCCTGGTCGACAACAACCTGTTCCTCGGTATGGCCCTCGGCCTGATCGCGTGCCCCGTGTTCTTCGTGCTGTGCCGAGAGATCGACGCGCTCACCACGGCCGTCACCCGGCAGGACCGCATCAACAAGTTCACCGGGTTCGGGCTCACGTTCATGGTGCTGTTCCAGATCTACCTCCGCAGCCTGCAGTTCGGGGCTCTCCAGCCCGAGGTCCTGGGGACGCGGATCCTGATCTTCGCCGCCATCGGTGCCTACATGCAGTTCATGATCGGCGCGCAGAGCGTGCTCAACGACTACTGGCTCTCGAAGGTCGAAGACACCCGCGACCCCGCGGAGGAGATACCCGGGGAGGCGTTCGCGAGCCTCGACCAGTCGACGCCCGTACCCGCGGGGGCCATGGGCTCGGTCGAGCTCGCAGGGGAGGGGACATGAGCGAGCAGCACGCGCTCCTCGACGCCAACGACATCACCAAGCGCTTCTCCGGCATCACCGCGCTCGACCGGGTCAACCTCGACGTCGCCGAGCACGAGATCGTCGGCCTCATCGGGCCCAACGGCGCGGGCAAGACCACGTTCTTCAACTGCCTGCTCGGCATGTTGCGGCCCGACGACGGCGAGGTCATCTTCGCCGGGCAGGACATCACGAAGCTGCCGGTCTACAAGCGGTCCCGGCTCGGCTTCGGCCGCACGTTCCAGCGCATCGAGCTGTTCTCCGGCCTCAGCGTGCGGGAGCACCTGCTGATCGCCGAGCGGGTGCGCCGGGGAGACGGGCGGCTCTGGAAAGACTTCCTCAACCTGTCGGGCACCCGGCCGGAGGAGACCGCCGCGGCCGACAGCACCCTCGAGCTCCTCGAGCTCACCGACGTCGCCGAGGCCCCGGTCGAGTCGCTCAGCCTCGGCAAGGGCCGCCTGGTGGAGCTCGGCCGGGCCCTGATGACCGAGCCCAAGCTGCTCCTCCTCGACGAGCCGTCGTCGGGCCTCGACCAGGTCGAGACCCGGGCGCTGACGGAGGTGCTGCGGGTGGTGAACCGCGAGCGGGGCACGGCCATCCTCCTGGTCGAGCACGACGTGGAGATGGTCCAGAGCGTCGCCCAACGCCTCTACGTCCTCGACTTCGGCGTGTTGATCGCGTCCGGGAAGACCGACGACGTGCTGGCCGACAAGGCCGTGCGAGCCGCCTACATCGGCGACATCGCGGTGTCGTCATGACCGCCGCCGCGCCGAAGTCGACGCCGCTCCAGGGCCCGCCGCCGGTCGCGCCGCTCCTCGAGCTGCGCAACGTCTACGCGGCCTACGGCCCGTTCCGCGCGATCTTCGACGTCTCGATGTCGATCGCGCCGGGCTCGGTCGTCGCGCTCCTCGGTTCCAACGGCGCCGGCAAGACCACCACCG
>JADGOM010000058.1 GCA_017882925.1 Acidimicrobiia bacterium
TGCAACGCCGCGGTCACGCAGATGCCGGAGGCGGGGTCACCGCCGGGGGTCGTGACCGTCCCGGAGATCGACGCGGCCGGCGCCATCCGGGCATCGATGCCGCCGTGCACGGTGCCGTCGGACGCGCCGAGGGTCAGGACGTCGGCCCGCTCCTGGGTCGGCTGGTCGCTCCAGTACTGCGTCGCCCACGCCGGCATCGGACCGGACGCGGAGAACTCGACCTTATAGGTGCCGGGAACGAGCGCGTTCGTGACGTAGGTGCCGTCGCCCGCGGTCTGGGCCGACGCGCTGCTGCCCTGATCGGTCGGGTTCACGTTGACGTTGATGCCGGGGAGCGGGTTGCCGTCGGCGTCGGTCACCGTGCCGGAGACGGACACGCCCGCGGCGAGCTGTGCGTCGACCCCCCGGCGGTCCTCGCCGCCCGAGAGCACGACCGGGGTCGCGTTGCTGAAGTCGCCCTGCGCGTCGTACCACCGGTCGAAGTACGGGCTCGCGGGCGAGCAGCCGCGGAAGTGGACCCGCACGTCGGTCGCGGGGAGACCACCGAGGGCGTAGGTGCCGTCATCGCCGGTCGTGGCGGTCTGGACCGTGTCGAAGCCACCGCTCCCGTTGGGAACGTCGGCGTCGACGCAGATCCCGGCGACCGGATCCGACTTCGGCCCGACGACCGTGCCTTCGATCGTGGCGGCCGCGGTGAGCTGCGCGTCGACGCCCGTCTGCGCCGGTCCGGCAGCCGGGTCGAGCTTGATCCGGGCGGCGGACCCGCCCGACGGCGCCTGCTTCCAGTACTGCGGGGCCCACGCCGGGTTCGGGTTCGGGTCCGAGAACTCGACCGTGTACTGCCCCGCGGGCAGGGGCGCGGTCGCGTAGTCGCCGTTGGCGTCGGTCTGGGTCCCGACCGACACGCCGGGGTCGGTCGGGTTGACGTTCACGGCGATCCCGGCCAACGGGTTGCCCTTCGAGTCCGTCACCGTCCCCTGCACCGACACGCCCGGCACGCCCGGCACGCCCGGCACGCCCGGCACCATCTGGACGTCGGCCATCGGGGTGATCGTCCCGTCGGCGACGGGCACGGGGTCGGCGTTCGCGGCGTCCGGGCGGCCCGAGTACCACTGGGTGAGGAACGTCGGTGACGGGTTGCAGTCGGAGTACTCGACCTTCGCGGTTCCCGGCGTGACGCCGTCGAGCACGTACTTGCCGGCTCCGTCGGTGGTCGTCGACGGCCCCTTCTCGACGCTCACGCAGATCCCGGCGAGCGGCATCAGCTTGGCGTCGACGACCCGCCCCGCGATCGATCCCCCCGACGCCGCCGACGCGGGCAGGTTGCCCAGGCCGACCGACGCCACGACGGCGAGGGCCGCGCCCGCGACCCGCCAGGAGATCGTCCGATGTGTCCGCATCACCCCCGTTCGGCACGAAGTGCAACCTGCTTGAGCGGGATGCACCTCGATGCGCGAGACCGCGCCACCTGCGCGCGATCGCCCTACAGTCGCCCGCCCCGGTGGTCGAGAGCACAGGGTTTCGGCGGAGCCGCCCTACAGCTCCCCGCGGGCGAGGAGCTCCACCGGGTCCTGCAGCCGCACGGTGCCGAGGTACCCGCCGCCGCGCTGCATGCTGTCGTGCAGCGCGTAGCCGAGCAGCTCCTGGGCCTGCCGCGGCAGCTGCGCCGCCACCCTCGGCGGCACCGACAGGTAGTTGTTCTCCTCGGTCCGCAGCCAGCCGAGGCAGTAGCTCAGGTGCGCGCCGCGTCGCGGGCTGTCGGTGCGGTTGCCGCCGCCGCCGTGGATGGTGCCGCCGGTGTAGACGACGGCCGACCCGGCGGGCATCTCGGCCACTGCGACGAGGTCGGGATCGGGCGCCGGTTGCGCGGCCTGCTCCAGGGGCGACAGCTCGCGGTCGGGCCAGCGGTGGCTGCCGGGAACGATGCGCGTCGCGCCGTTCTCGGCGGTGAAGTCGACCAACGCGATGACCGACGCGAGCTGGAGCTCGGGCGCAGGACGCGGCACGTCGCTCCACACGGCTTCGTCGCGGTGGAGCCACTGGTCGTCCGCGCCGGGCCCGCGCTGCAACAGGTGGCCGATGTTGAGCTGGTAGCGCGCGCACGACGGGAGCAGGATCCGGTCGCAGATCGCGAGCAGCAGCGGATCGCACATCACGTCGGTGGCGAAGGTGCGGGAGATGCCCGGCACGCCGGTGACCTGCTTCGTGTACGGCCCGTGGAACGCCTCCATCACCGGGTTGAACAGCCGCTCGGCGGGGTCGGCCGCCGCGGCCGCGCCGTCGACCTCCGCGTTGACCCGCTCGACCACGTCGGTCGCGAGCAGACCCTCGATGATCACGACGCCGTCGCGCCCGATGGCCGCGCAGACCGCGTCGGG
The DNA here is from genome assembly GCA_017882925.1 of Acidimicrobiia bacterium. GTDB lineage: Bacteria > Actinomycetota > Acidimicrobiia > IMCC26256 > Chersky-534 > Chersky-534. The sequence goes on from JADGOM010000058.1 coordinate 2,379, forward strand.
ATCGGCCCCGGGTCCGAAGCGCTCGATCGTGGCACCCATGTCTGCCTCCAGGATCGGCGGGTGGTGCGCGAACCCTACGCCGACCCGCGACCGGCGGTCCTCACACCGGCCCCAGCACGAGCGCGCTGCTGAGGGAGCTCACCAGCGAGCGCTCGACCCCGCCGACCTGGTTCGCGGCGGTGCCCCGGACCTGGCGCACCCCTTCGAGGACGGTGTTCATGCCGTGGATGTAGGCCTCGCCGAGCAGCCCGCCGTGGGTGTTGACCGGCAGGCGCCCGCCGAGGTCGATGTTGCCGTCGGCGATGAAGGCCGCGGCCTCGCCCCGCCCGCAGAAGCCGTAGGCCTCGAGCACGAGGAACACGAGCGGGCTGAAGTTCTCGTAGATCTGGGCGACGTCGATGTCGTCGGGGCCGAGGCCGGTCTGCTCCCACAGGCGCACCGCGCACCGTTGCGCGTCCGCGAAGCCGGCGAGGTCGGGCAGGTAGTAGTTGTGCATCACGCTCGTGCCGCGCACGTGCGCGTCGACCGCGCCGAGCACGCGCACCGGCGCCGGGATGTCGGGCGCGCGGTCGGCGCCGGTGACGACCAGGGCCACGCCACCGTCGCTCTCCTGGCAGCAGTCGAGGAGCCGGAGCACCGGCTCCACGATCCAACGCGACGCCTGATGGTCCTCGAGCGTGATCGGGCGCTCGTAGAACCAGGCCGCGGGATTGGTGGCCGCGTGGCGCCGCGCGACCACGGTGTAGCGGCCGAAGTCCTCGTTGGTGACGCCGTACTCGTACATGTAGCGGCGGAACCAGAGTGCGTACATCTTCGCGGGCGTGTCGATGCCGTAGCTCCGGTGCCGGTCGAACGGGAGCGCCCGCGCCTCACCCGGGCGCGGTTGCCCGAAGCGCCGGCCCGACCGCTCGTTGAACGCGCGGTAGATGAGGACGGCCTTTGCCGCACCGGTCGCGATCGCGCCCGCCGCCACCTGCACGGTGGCCGACGCGCCGTAGCCGCTGCCCGGCGTGCGAGCCCAGAAGTGCAGCTCCGGGAGGCCGAGGGAGCACATGAGCTCGAGCTCGTCGTTCTCGTCGGTCGTGTACGTGACCAGGCCGTCGATGTCGCGCGGGGTCAGGCCCGCGTCACGGATCGCCGCGAGCCCGGCTTCCGACGCGAGCTGCAACGCGTCGCGCCCCGCATCCTTCGAGAACTCGGTCTGGCCGATGCCCGCGATCACCACGCCGGTCATGCGGGCGACTCCTCCGCCGCGGGGCGGAAGACCGGCAGGATCCGCCCGTCGACGGGCCGGAAGTCGACGACGACCTCGAGGTCCTCGAACGGGCCCGGTCCCGACACGTCGACGAGGTTCGACACCAGCCGGACGCCCTCCTCGAGCTCCACGAGGATCACGTCGGTGGGCGGATCGTCGGGCCGGTTGGGGTGCCGCGACCGGATCCACGAGACGACGCGGCCCCGCCCCGGGCTCGGCTCGTACTCCTGCACCACCGACCCGCACTCGCCGCACATCGGCGCGGGCGGGTTGCGCGGCACGCCGCACCCTCCGCAGCGCTGGATCAGGAGCAGCCCCTGCTCGGCCCCCTCCAGGAACGCGGCGTCCGCCCGGCTCACCCCTGCGTTCGGCAACGATCCCCTCCCCTTCGCGGGCGTGCGATCCACCCACCGGTCATCGTGGCGACAGTGTGGCACCGGTGCCACACTGTCGCCGGAGACCCGAGGTACGAGTCCCGAGGTACCGAGGAGCGCGTGATGGCCGTCCCCAGCGAGTTCGCCGACGTCTGCATCATCGATGCCGACACCCACCTCACGGAGCCCCACGACCTTTGGACGTCGCGCGCACCGGCGAAGTACCGCGACCGCGTGCCGAAGGTGGTCGACCGCAAGGGCCAAGCCACGTGGGTCGTCGACGACGACGTCGTCATCGCCCGCGCCGGCGCGTCGGGCGTGATCGCGAAGGACGGCACCAAGGTCCCCGGCATCGACTTCTTCACCTGGACCATCGACGACGTCCACGCGGGCGCGCACCGCATTCCCGAGCGGCTGGCGATGATGGACGAGCAGGGGATCTGGGGGCAGATCGTCTATCCCAACACGATCGGCTTCGGCGGCCAGGCACTCGCGAAGGTCACCGACCCCGAGCTGCGGCTCCTCACCGCCACGATCTTCAACGACGCGATGGCGGAGATCCAGGAGGAGTCGGGTGGCCGGCTGCTCCCGATGGCCGCGCTCCCCTGGTGGGACCTCGACGCCGCGGTGGCCGAGACGCACCGGGCGCACGAGCTCGGCCTCCACGGCATCAACACCACGTCGGCGCCGCACGACCACGGCTTCCCCGACCTCGGGGCGCCGTACTGGAACCCGCTGTGGGAGGCGTGCAGCGACCTGGGCCTGCCGGTCAACTTCCACATCGGCGCCGCGTCCTCCGACATGGACTGGTACGGCCGCGTGAGCTGGCCGTCGCTCGGACCCGAGCAGAAGATGGGCGTCGGCTCGGCGATGCTCTACCTCAACAATGCCGGCGTCCTCGCCAACCTCATCTACTCCGGCGTCCTCGAGCGGTTCCCCGACCTGCAGGTGGTCTCGGTCGAGAGCGCGGTCGGGTGGATCCCGTTCATGCTCGAGGCGCTCGACCACCAGCTCGGCGAGATGTCGCCCGCGGTCGCCGCCGAGCTGTCGATGATGCCGTCGGAGTACTTCGCCCGGCAGATCCACGCGTGCTTCTGGTTCGAGCGCCAAGGGATCGCCGACGTCATCCGCGCCATCGGCCACGAGCACCTGCTGTTCGAGACCGACTTCCCGCACCCCACCTGCACCTATCCCGACGGGCTCGACTACGCCGCCACCGCGCTCGCCGAGGTGCCGGACCCCGGGATCCGGGCCGACATCATGGGTGGCAACGCGGCCCGCCTCTACAAGATCGAGACGCCGGCCCCGGTCGGCTGAGCGGCCCCGGATTCAACCGGGCAACGAGCTCCACGCGGCCCGGCACGCCTCCACGGCCTCGTCGAACATCTCCCGCACCGGGCGGTCGGCGCCGAGGAGGTGGTCCATCGTCGCCACCGTGTTGCACTCGAGCACCGAGGCCACGAGCACGCGCAGCTGGAGCTCGCTGAGCGAGTCGTCCCGTACGGCGAGGATGGTGATCAGGTCGCGGCCGAACCCGTCGACGACCACGAGCCGCTGCCGGTCGCGCAACGCCGGCGACGCGTGCACCACGCGCCGGATGCGGGCCGCCCGCGCCGGGTCGATCGGGTGGTCGCACATGTCGCCGAGGACCGCGACCAGGGCCGGGAGGGTCGACTCCCCCGGGGGCCGGCGCTCGAGGCTCTCGAGCGCGTACGCCTGGCGGGCCTTGAACTCCGAGAACAGCACGGCTTCCTTGGTCGGGAAGTACCGGAAGAACGTGCGCCGCCCGATGCCGGCCCGGCGGGCGATCTCGTCGATCGTCGTGGCGTCGAAGCCCGACTCGCCGAAGAGGGTCATCGCCGCTTCGACGATATCGGAGCGGGTCTGCGTCGTCCGCTCCTCGCGGACCGAGCTGCTCACCGTCATCGGCCGAGTCTACGGAGCGGCCATCCGCGAGACCGTGGCCCGCCGACCCGCGGGCGCCGGGCCCGGCCCGGCGTCAGGCGATGCTGAGCCGGCGCGCGGCGATGGCGACGATCGGCCGCGCGAGCTGGATCCCGCCCGACGATCCCTCGAACGGCGCGCCCCCGAAGCTGAAGACCCCGCCGTCGGCGGCCCCGAGCCAATAGCCCGCTCCTCGCGGGTTGGCGGCCATCCCGATCACCGGCGCGTCCAGCTTCATGCCCCCGGTCGAGCCGGCGAAGACCGCGTCGCCGAACGCGAACACGCCGCCGTCGGCCGCGACCAACCAGTAGCCCATGCCGTCCGGGGTCGGAGCCATCCCCACGACCGGCTGCGCGAGCTTCCGGCCGCCCATCGAGCCGAAGTACCCCGCGTCGCCGAACGCGAACACGCCGCCGTCGGAGTGCACCTCCCAGTACCCACCCCCGTCGGGCGTGGCTGCCAATCCGACCGGTTGGCCGACGAACCCGGTACCGGACGCGTGCGCGAGCGCGGTCGTGTCGCCGAACGAACCCGCGTCGCCGTAGTGCAGCACCGTCCCGGTGCCGCTGAGCCCCGCCTCGAGGACCCAGTAGCCCTTGCCGTCGGGGGTCGAGACGATGGCCTTGCCCGTCGGCACGAACTCCCGGGGCACGCCCACGAACTCGCCGGCCGGCTGCCCGAAGAGCTGGGCGTCGCCGTAGGTGAAGATCGCCCCGGTGTCGCCGTTGAGGATCCAGTAGCCCTTGCCGGTCGGGGTCGCCGCCATCGAGAAGCACGTGCCGCCGGCGAAGCCGCGGTCGACGGTGTTGGCCGGGCACTTGGTCGGCTCCGACGCCGGCGACCCGAAGAACGGCGCGTTGAACGAGAACACCCCGCCGTCGCCGCCGAGGAGCCAGTAGCCGGAGGCAGGCGGTGCCGCGCCCGCCGGGGTTGCGATCGACGCGGCTCCGATTCCGGCCAAGGCCACGATCGACACCGCGCACATCACGATCCGAGCTGCTCTGGCTCCCACGCGATCCCCCGCTCTCCGACGTCTACCCGCCAGGATGCCGGGTCGCGGACCGGCCCGAAAGAGCCCTTCGTCACTTCCGGCCGCGGACCCGGCCGATCAGAGGGCCATGCCCCCGTCGACGGGCAGCGTGACCCCGGTGACGTTGCGGGCGCCGTCGGACACCAGCCACGCCACCGCGTTCGCGACGTCACGCGGCTCGAGCCTCCCGGTCTGGAGCGCGGCCTTCGACGCTTCCGCGAAGTGCGGGTGCTCGGCCATGAACGCGGGCACGCCGTCGTGGTCGAGCATCGGGGTGGCGATCCCGCCGGGGTGGATGCTGTTGACCCGCACGTTCTCCCGCCCGAGGTCGCGCGCCAGCGTGCGCATGAGGCCCACGATCCCGTGCTTGCTCGCGGTGTAGGCGTTGAAGGCCACGGTGCCGCCGCCGAGCCCGCGCAGCCCGGCGGTCGAGCTGGTGAACACGATGCTCCCGCCCCGGCCGCCGTCGAGGAGCGCGGGGAGGGCGACGCGGACCGTGTTCCACGCGCCGGTGAGGTTGACGTCGATCACGTCCTGCCACACGGTCTCGGGGTCGTCGACCGGCGTCGTCCACGGCGAGATGCCGGCGTTGGCGAGCACGATGTCGACGCGGCCGAATGCGGCGAGCCCGGCGTCGAGCGCGGCCCCGAGCTGGGCCGAGACACGCACGTCGGCCGCGGCCGCGACCATCTCCGCGCCCGCGGCCCGCACGAGCACGGCGGTCTCCTCGAGGTCGGCGCTCCCCGGCATCGCGTAGTCGACCGACGCGATCTGCGCCCCGATGTCGACGCCGATGATGTCGATGCCGTCCTCGGCCAGCCGCACGCAGAGCGCCCGGCCGAGACCGCGTGCCGCCCCGGTGACGAACGCGACCTTCCGCCCGTCGGTCACACCTGCACCCCCAGTCGCTTGACGCCCCGCAGATAGCTGTCACGCGCGTACACCACCGGCCCGGTGAGGCGGAGGTCGTCGGTGCGGCGCAGCAGCTCCTCGAAGAGGACCCGCAGCTCCAGGCGCGCCACGTGTGCACCGAGGCACACGTGTGGCCCGACCGCGAAGGTGACGTGCCGGTTGGGCGTCCGGTCGAGCACGAACGCCTGCGGATCGGCGAACTCGCTGGGGTCGAAGTTGGCCGACGCCGCGAACACGGCGATCGGATCACCCGGGGAGATCTGCTGACCGTGCAGCTCGAAGCCTGTAGCGGCCGTGCGGCGCAGGTAGATCACCGGCGTCGACCAGCGCAGCATCTCCTCGATCGCGGCGTCGGGGATGCGGTCGGCGCGGTCGCGGAGCCAACGCATCTGCTCCGGGTGGTTGAACAGGCCGAGCAGCGCGTGGCTCGCGCTGTTGCGGGTGGTCTCGTTGCCCGCGGCCGCGAGCGTGAACACGAAGCCCATCAGCTCGTCGGCGGTCAGCGACTCGTTGTCGGCCGCGTCGACGATCGTCGACATCACGTCGGTGCCGGGATCCTTGCGCCGCAGCTCGGCCAGCTCGAGGCCGTAGTCCCAGACGTGGCCGAGCACGGTGAGGATGTCCTCGCCGTCGATGGCGTAGTCGGGGTCGGTCGGGCTGGCGGCGAAGTTGGTCCAACGCGCGAGCTGGGGCCGGTCGGCCTCGGGCACCCCGAGCAGGTCGCAGATCGCGTGCATCGGCAGCTGGCTGGCGATCTCCTGCACGAAGTCGAACGACCCGAGCGCGACCGCGCGGTCGATCACCGTGGCCGCGATGGCGCGGAAGTGGGTCTCGAAGCTGCGGATGACGGCCGGCGTGAAGCCGCGGTTGATCAGGCGGCGGTTGCGCGAATGCGCGGCCCCGTCCATCGTGATCATGGCCGGCTTGCCACCGTCGCCCGCCACCGTCGTGTGCGTGGCCCGCATGGTCACGCCGTGCCCCGACACGAAGCGCTCCGGGTCGCGCAGGATCGCGGACACGTCGTCGAAGCGCGACACGACCCAGGCCGACGGCTCGTGCCCGGGGATCGCGCACGGCAGCCGCACGCACGGCGCCTCCGACCGCAACCACGCGTAGCGCTCGAACGGCAGCGCGTTGGTCTCGGGGTCGCCGGCGGCGTAGAGATCGGGATCGAACACGTCGATCCGCGCGAGGTCGGTCGTCACTGCGCCCATACTGCTCGCGCGCCCGGCGCCGCGCCCAGGGCTCGCCCGGGCGCACCGGTCCCGAGCCGGGGGCCCGACCCGGCGGCCGGGCCCACCCGACGTCGGCTATCCGAGGAGCTTGGCCTTCTGCGCCGCGAACTCCTCGTCGGTGAGGATCCCCGACTTGTTGAGCTCACCCAGCTGCTGGAGCTGCGCGATCGTCGCGTCGGTGAGACCACCGGCCGGCGCGGCCGGGGCCGCGGCGACCGGAGCCGGCGCGGGAGCAGGCGCCGGAGGCGGCCCCGCCGCGGCTTGCGCCTTGGCCTCCTGGTGGCGCGACACGCCACCGACCACCGCGGTCGCGGTCCCCGCGACCACCGCGGTGCGCGCGACCGTGCCGACCAGACCCGGACCCCGTCTTCCGACCATTCGGCGTCTCACGATGCACTCTCCCCGTTGGATTCGACGCTGACCAGCGCCGCCTGCACCACTTCGCGGGGGATGCGCTCCCCCGCCACGAACTGGCCACCCGACGCCCAGATCGCCTGGGCGAGATCCGCGGCCCAGAGGTCTTCCCACACGATGAACAGGGCCGACGAGTCGGGCTCGAGCGCCTCGGCGGCGAGCTCGATGTCCTCCGCGTTGAGCAGGCCGTCGGCCTCGCCCTCGATGTCGAGGAACTCGGCCGCCTCCTCGAGCTCGTCGAACTCGAACGACGTGACGTTGCCGTCGGCGTCCTTCATGATGAACACGAGATCGATGATGTTGACGGTGCCCCGGGCCACGAGGTCGGCGATCGCCGGAGCGATCTGCCCGTTGAAGCGGTTGCCGGGGAAGCTGATGATCAGATACTCGACCGGTCCGAGTTCCATGTGAGGTCCCTTCATGAGGCGCGGCGAAGGGTAGCCCCGGAAGCACCGCCCGGGCGACGCTGGCGGGCTGCGAGTCCCTCGATCGCCTCAGGTCGTCGTCTGCGGCTCCGCCCGTGACGTGCGGCGCAGGAGGACGATCGACACGACGAGGATCCACAGCAGGAACAGCAGGAACGGCAAGAAGAACGACGCGGCGATCTGGAGGACCGCCACGACGTAGCCCGTCACCGTCAACCAACCGGGCAGGATTCCGTCCCGACGAGCGAGGTACGAAGCGGCCGCGGTGAACGCACCGGCGGCCACGGCACCCGCGACGAGCAACACCGCGAATCCCACGTTGTCGAGCTGCCTCGCAAGATCGGGACCGCTCGGGACCGGCGTGCTGCCGAACAACTTGCCACCCGGGATCGCCGCGCGCACGAGCGCCGAGACGAGGCCGAGCGTCACGAACACGGTCCCGAACGTGATCATCGCTCCGCCGCGCCCGCCAAGCCGCTGATTCACGCCCCACATGAAGCAGACGAACGCGAGGAGCGCGAGCACCATGAGGTACGCGCCGATGATGGCCGCGACCCTATGCCCGCTGTCCGTCCACCACCGCTCCCACTTGACGGTGTTCTTTCCGTTGTCCGGCACGGGAAAGACCACGAATCCGGCCACGAACAACACGAAGAAGGCGATGCCCATCCAGGGCCCGAACCGCGCGGGCCGTTGACTCTCGAGTCCGGCATTCACGTGTCCCCCCTTGATCGTTGCCACGAGGAGCTTCTATGGAAAACAACGTGGCAACGCGCGGGATCTTCTTCCTTGAAGGAACTCGAGTCAAGGGGCCCCTGCTGCACGGGCCTGCGGCCGGGATGTACGTGGCCGCGACTACGGGCCGTGCGGGTGGCGGTGGTGCGCGTCGCTGACGTGGGGATGGGCGTGCACGAGGAAGTCGTGATGGTGGGGGTGGCTGTGCGGCTCGGCCGGGTCGACGCCGGGCGGGTGGTCGTGCCGATGATGCTCGTCGTGCACGTGGCGATGCTCGTGGTCGAACGGTTCGTGCACGTGCCGGTGCGAGTGGCGGTCCCTCAGGACCGCGACGACGCCGACCGCCATCACGACCGACGCCACCACCTCGACGCCGCCCCACGCGTCGCCGAGCAACGGCACCGCGAGCACCGCACCCGCGAACGGGGCGGTCGCGAACACGGCCGACTCCCGCGCCGCGCCGAGGATCCGCAGCGCGTACGCGTCGAGCAGGACGCTGATCCCGTAGGCGAACGCGCCCAGGAGCAGGGCCCCGACGATGAAGTTCGCCGCGGGTGCGGAATCGCCGAGGACCGACGCGAGCCCGATGTTCACGACCGCCGCGACCCCCGTCTTCACGCTCACGATCGCAAACGGATCGCGCACCGTGAGCGTCTGCGTGATGTTGTTGTCGAGCGCCCAGCCGGCACAGGCTCCCAGGATGAGCAGCGCGCCGACGACGTCGAAACGGCCGGTGCTCCCCTGGAGCCCGAGGAAGGCGGCGCCGCCGAAGATCAGGGCGGCCCCGAATCCCGACCGGCGTCCGATGTGCTCGCGCAGGAAGAGAACCCCGACCACCAACGTGAGCGGGCCTTCGAGATTCAGCAGGAGCGACCCGGTGAGGCCGGTCGTGCGCTGGAGCCCGAGCATCAGCAGCACCGGGGCGATCACTCCCCCGCTCAGGACGACGACCCCGAGGCGCGGGAGGTCCGCCCGGTGCAGCGGTGCCTCGCGCACCCGCCCTCGCCGGAACCGCTGGGCCGGGGCGACGGCGAGGAACGCGCCGAGGTAGAGGAGCCCGGCCAGCATCTGCGGGCCGACCCCGTCGAGCAGCGCTTTCGACAGCGGCGCGCTCAGGCCGAACAGCAGCGCGGCGCCAAGGCCGACCGCATACCCGACTCTCGTCCCCGCCCCCGATCGCACCGGGCAACGCTAGCCAGCGACCCGCGGACCCCCGGCGCGGGCAGTTGCCCAACCAGTGGCCACGGAGCGCGGCACCAAGCGCGCACTCGGGTCCCGCGGGACCGCATCGCGCCGCTTCGGAGCCTTCTGGATCGCGACGACGACGGCGGCGAATCCGGCCCCGAAGCGCTCCCGGGGGTGGGGTATCTTTGCCGCCGCCGACCAACTCGAGGGAGCGGGCCATGCCCCGACACGGTGCCGACATCGACCGCCGCTCGGAATGGGACGAGCTCCGCGCCCGCCACCTCGCGCCGCCCGAAGACCGGCCGGAGTCGTCGGCGCGTGGGGTGCACCACCTCGGACTGCTCAGCAGCGACGTGGAGCGGACCATCGCCTTCTACCAGGACCTGCTCGAGTTCCCGCTCACCGAGCTGTTCGAGAACCGCGACTACCAGGGCTCCACGCACTTCTTCTTCGACATCGGCAACGGCAACCTCCTGGCCTTCTTCGACTTCCCCGGCCTCGACCTCGGCGACTACGCGGAGGTGCTGGGCGGCATGCACCACCTCGCGATCTCGGTCGAGCCCGAGCGCTGGCAGCACCTGAGGGCCAAGCTCGAAGCCGCGGGCGTCCCCCTGCAGCACATGAGTGGCCAGTCGCTCTACTTCACGGGGCCCGACGGCGAGCGCCTCGAGCTGATCCGCGATCCCCTCGGCGAGATGTACGGCACCGCCGTCCTCTGATCTGGCGAAGCCCTGACGCGCTCGCGCCGGCCCGTCCGCGCAGAACGCGATACGCCTCGTCGAGCCCCCAAGGTGCGGTGTGCTCACCTGCGAGACCGCACATCGGCGACGAGCACAACCGACGCGAACATCGCAGGCAACGCCAGCGGGCGCCGGTACGGCAGATGCCGCGCACACCCCGCAGCAACGGCGACGTCACCGGCTCGCCATCTCGACGCCGATCGTCACCTCGACGAGTGCGGCGTTCGGCTGAGGGCGCCCTGCCGATGTCGAAGGTTCGCGGCCCGAAATCCGCGCTGCTCGGGGCAATGCAGCGGTCCGACGCGGGTCTGATCGACCTGCTCGGCGCGGACGGCGTGCTCCAGGAGTCCGAGCGGGACGCGATGGCCGGTGCCCCGATGGAGCACCGATGGCGCAGGGCCGCTGTCGCCACGCTCTCCGGCGGTGCCACCGAGATCATGCACGGCATCATCGCCAAACGGCACCTGAGCCTGCCCCGGACTCGCATGTCTGACTGATCCTCATCGCGCCGTACCCTCGCCTGACCAGGTGAAACACGTCTGAGAAGTCGACATTGCGGTGGCGCGCCCACCGGCCGTGGTTTCGCCGCTCGGCGCATGCGGGCAGAATCCCCGCATGGCGGACACCAGAACGAATGAGGCAGCCATTCGCGCGCCCGGTTCTACCCGACAGGTTGCGGTCCTCGTGGCGGCGGTCTTGACCGGGACACCACGGGCCGGGCTCTGGCATCGGCTCCGCTCCGACCGAGTTCCGGACCTGCCGGACGTCGACGAATCCGGCTGCCCCGAGTGCGGGCGTTGGCTCCCGGTCTCTCCGGCCGAGGACGCGACCGATCCCTCCGTCGAGGAGCTGGCCCATCGCCCGCGTGAGCGGGTCGACCAGTGCCTCGTCCATGGCTGGCGCTCCTGTCACGCGATCCCGATGGAACAGCCGGACCTCGAGGCCGCGGCCGAGATGATCGGGCAAGGCCTCGCGGACCGCGGTTGGACGAAGTGGGCGCACCAGCTCGCAGCCGCTCAGATCGTCGAGCCACCCGAGCATCGACCGGCTGCCATCGGGCAAACCCTCGAGCACCTCCGACTGTTCGGACCGTGCCCGGTGCCCGAGCAACTCGAGACCCTCGTCGCGAGCTCTGCGCCGCTGTGGGGCCGGACGCCCGAGTCGGACAACATGCACCTGATCTGGGTGGGCTAGGCCGAAGCGTCCGGCGCGTCCGGTCCGACGTCGACCTCCCGCAATGACGGCGGCAGCATCAGCATCCTTCCCACCAGGCGGGACGAGCTCGTCGTCAGCGCGTACGTCGATTCGGACAACGGCTTCGACCCGGGAATTCCATCGCGGTGGGGGGGCACCCCACGTGCGCTGCGCTCACCTGCAAACGAGCACGTCGGTGTGGAGCAGAGGGGCCGGGACCGAGTTCCACCGGGATACCGAGACATTGGATTGGTGGCAGACGCCGCGCGGTACCCATGGGAACGGGACTCGATGAGGGTCAGGTAGGACGCTGCGCTTCGCTGAGCGTCTTCACCA
>JADGOM010000270.1 GCA_017882925.1 Acidimicrobiia bacterium
CATGCGCCCATGTTCGACGGCTCCTCCTGCACCCACATCGCTTCGCGTGCCGACGGGTAGCGGGCAAGCGCGGCCACGAGCTCCGCTTCCGGCCACGGGTAGAGCTGCTCGACCCGCACGATCGCCACGGCCGCTCCGTCGGCATCGCGCGCGTCGATCAACTCGTGGCCGATTTTGCCGGTGCAGAGCACCACGCGCGTGACTGCGTTTGCGTCGAGTGCATCGCTCGGGTCGTCGAGCACCACGTGGAATGTGTCGTCGGTGAACGCCACCACTGGTGAGTGCGTCTGCGCCATGCGCAGATAGCGCTTTGGCGTGAAGCACACGAGCGGTACTCGTTCGCTCGACACGGCCTGTCGCCGCAACGCGTGGAAGTACTGCGCGGACGTCGACGGGTACACGACGCGCAAGTTGTCTTCGGCGCACTGGGTGAGATAGCGCTCGATCCGTGCGCTCGAGTGCTCGGGGCCCTGACCTTCGAAACCGTGGGGGAGCAGCAACGACAGGCTGCTGCGCTGGCCCCACTTGTCGGCGGCGGCGACGATGAACTGGTCGATCACGATCTGCGCGCCGTTGGCGAAGTCACCGAACTGCGCTTCCCAGCACACGAGCGCATCGGACGCGACCGAGTAGCCGTACTCGAAGCCGAGCGCGGCGTACTCCGACAGCACCGTGTCGTAGAGCAGGAACGGCGCTTGATCGTCGGAGATGTGCGCGAGCGGCACGTACTCGTGCTCGCGGTCCTGGCCGACGAGCACACCGTGACGCTGGCTGAACGTGCCTCGTCGTGTGTCCTGCCCCGCGAGGCGCACCGGCACACCTTCGACCACGAGTGACCCGAACGCCAACGCTTCGCCGAGGGCCCAGTCGATCTCGTCGCCCTCGAACATCGTGCGTCGTGCCAGCAGCTGGCGCTCGAGCTTGGGGTGCACTTCGAGGTCAGCGGGCCAGGTGGTCAGACCGGTGACGACCCGGTCGAGCACCGCCCGGGAGACCGCGGTCGCGGCGACGACCGCGAGCGGTGCTGCGAGCGTCGAGTCGTCGCCGAGGTCGAGGTCGGAGCCCGGATCATCGGAGGTCTCGCGCCCCGCCTTGGTCGCGGCGAACGCGTGGTCGAGCCGGGCGCGGAAGTCTGCTTCGAGCGCAGCTTCGTCGTCGGCGGTGATGTCGCCGCGTTGGACGAGCTGCTGGCGGTAGATCGAGCCGATCGACGGGTGCTCCTGGATGAGCCGGTACATCGTCGGCTGGGTGAACGCGGGCTCGTCGGCCTCGTTGTGCCCGAACCGCCGGTAGCAGAACAGGTCGACGACGACATCCTTGGCGAACGCCTGGCGGAACTCGAATGCGAGCCGGATCACGCGCACCGCGGACTCGGGGTCGTCGCCGTTCACGTGGAAGATCGGCGCCTGCACGATCTTGGCGACGTCGGTCGGGTACACGCTCGATCGCCCGAGCTCCGGCGCGGTCGTGAACCCGAGTTGGTTGTTGACCACGATGTGCACGGTGCCGCCGACCTCGTAGCCCGGCACTTCCGACAGGTTGAACGTCTCCGCCACCACGCCCTGACCGGCGAACGCGGCATCACCGTGCACGAGCACGGGCAGCACCGCGACGCGCGCGTCGTCGTGCAGCGCATCGCCCTCGGCGCGCGCCATCCCTTCGACCACGGGGTCGACGGCCTCGAGATGGCTCGGGTTCGCGGCGAGGGTGAGCGCGACCTCGCGGCCACCGGGTGCTTCGTGCTTGCCGCGCGCGCCCAAGTGGTACTTCACGTCGCCCGAGCCCTGGGCCGAGGTGGGATCGAGCTGGCCCTCGAACTCGCGGAAGATCTGCATGTAGCTCTTGCCCATGACGTTGGCCAGCACGTTGAGCCGGCCGCGGTGGGCCATCCCGAGCACCGCGTCCTGCATGCCCGCGTCGGCCGCGGTCGACAGCAGCGCGTCGAGCATCGGGATGAGGCTCTCGGCGCCCTCGAGCCCGAAGCGCTTGTGCCCCAGGTACTTGGTGGCGAGGAACCGCTCGAAGGCCTCGGCCGCGTTGAGCCGCTCGAGGATCCGGCGCTGCTCGTCGGGGGCGGTCGACTCGTGCGGGCGCTCGACCCGATCCTGGATCCAGCTCTTCTGGCCCGGATCCTGGATGTGCATGAACTCCACGCCCACGGTGCGGGCGTAGGCGTCGCGCAACACGCCGAGGATCGCGCCGAGCGGCATCTGCTTGTCGTCGACCGCGAGGGAGCCGGCGGGGAACTCCCGCTCCAGGTCCCAGATCGTGAGGCCGTAGTGGCTGATGTCGAGCTCGGGGTGGGTGTGCGGCTCGCGGCGGCCGAGGGGGTCGAGGTTGGCGATGAGGTGGCCGCGCACGCGGTACATGTTGATGAGCTGGTGGACGGCGACGACCTTCTCGTTCATCGCCTCGGCGTCGTCGAGCGCGCTGTCGTCGGTGCTCCAGCGGGCCGGCTCGTAGGGGACGGCGAAGCTCTGGAAGATGGCGTCGTAGAAGCCCTCGGCCCCGAGCAGGAGCTGGTGGATCCAGCGCAGGAACTCGCCGCTCTCGGCCCCCTGGACGACCCGGTGGTCGTAGGTGCTCGTGAGCGTGACGACCTTGCTGACCCCGACGCGGGCGAGCGTCTGCGGGTCGGCGCCCTCGTACTCGGCCGGGAAGCCGATCGATCCCGCGCCGAGGATGAACCCCTGCCCGGGCATGAGCCGCGGCACCGAGCTCACGGTGCCGATCATCCCCGGGTTGGTGAGCGACGCGGTGGTGCCGGCGAAGTCGTCGGGTGCGATCTTGCCGCTGCGCACCTTGCGGATGAGGTCTTCGTAGGCGGCGAAGAACGCGGCGAAGTTGAGCGTGTCGGCGGCCTTGATGTTGGGGACGAGCAGCGTGCGCGAGCCGTCCTTCTTCTGGACGTCGACGGCCAGGCCCAGGTTCACGTGGTCGTGGTGCACGACCACCGGCTTGCCGTCGACCACGCCGAAGCCGACGTTCATGGCGGGCACACGCTCGAGCGCGCGCACGAGCGCGAACGCGATGAGGTGGGTGAAGCTCACCTTGCCCGCGCCGATCCGGCGCAGGTGGTTGTTGAGGATCTGGCGGTTGACCTCGAGCAGCTTGGCCGGGATCGTGCGCACCGACGTGGCCGTGGGCACGCCGATGCTGGCTTCCATGTTCTCGACGATGCGCGCGCTGGCGCCGTAGAGCGGCTTGGGCTCCTCGCCGTCGAGGACGACCGGGGGGCCGGCCGGATGAGCCGGCGACGCCGCGGGCTCGGACGGGATCGGGATGCCGACTCGCGGCGGTGCGGCCGCGGGGACGATGTCGGCCGCGGGGGTCGGCGGGGCCAGCGCCGCGGCCTCGGCGCGCGGGGTGTAGTCGGCGAAGAAGTCGCGCCAGCTCTCCGACACCGACGTGGGGTCGTCGAGGAACTGGCGGTACATCTCCTCGACCAGGCCGGAGTTGGGGCCCAGGTCTTCGAAGGTGTCGCTGGCCGTCATGCTGCTCCTTTGCAGTACGGGCCGGGCGGTGCGGGCGCTACTAGCGCCGAAGCAGCTCGGAGATACGGAACGCGAGATCGAGGCTCTGGCGGGCGTTGAGCCGGGGGTCGCACATCGTCTCGTAGCGCCGCTCGAGCTGGTCGCCCTCGATGCTCTCGGACCCGCCGAGGCATTCGGTCACGTCGTCGCCGGTGAGCTCGATGTGGACCCCACCGGGCCAGACGTCGGCCGCTCCGCAGACGTCGAAGAAGCCCTGGAGCTCCCGCATCACGTCGTCGAAGTGGCGCGTCTTGTAACCGCTCGCGTGCTGGAAGGTGTTCCCGTGCATCGGGTCGCAGGCCCACACGACCGGGTGCCGAGCGAGCGTGACCGCGCGCAGCAGCGGCGGGAGGGCCTCGTCGACGCGGTCGGCCCCCATGCGCGACACGAGCGTGAGACGGCCGGGGATGCGATCGGGGTTCAGCCGCTCGCACAGGGCGAGCACCTCCTCCGGCGTGACCGTGGGCCCGAGCTTCACGCCGAGCGGGTTCTGGACCCCGGCGAGGAACTCCACGTGCGCGCCGTCGAGCTGGCGGGTCCGCTCCCCGATCCAGAGGAAGTGGGCCGAGCAGTCGAACCACTCGCCCGTGAGGCTGTCCTCGCGGGTGAGGGCCTCCTCGTAGCCGAGGATGAGGGCTTCGTGCGACGTGTAGAAGTCGACCTGGTGCAGCTGGTGCTCGGCCCGCAGGTCGATGCCGCACGCGCTCATGAAGCGGAGCGCGCGCTCGATCTCCTGGGCGAGCGCGTCGTAACGACGCCCCTGGGCGCTGGTCGCCACGAACTCCTGGTTCCATGCGTGCACCCGGCTGAGGTCTGCGAAGCCGCCCTTGGTGAACGCGCGCAGCAGGTTGAGGGTGGACGCGGCCTGGTGGTACCCGCGCAGGAGGCGCTGCGGGTCGGGGCGGCGCGACTCGGCGGTGAACGCGAAGTCGTTGACGATGTCGCCGCGGTACGAGGGGAGCTCCACCCCGGCGCGGGTCTCGGTGGCGGACGAGCGGGGCTTGGCGAACTGCCCCGCGATGCGGCCGACCTTCACCGTGGGGACGCCCGAGCTGTAGGTGAGCGCCACCGACATCTGGAGGATGACCTTCAGCTTGTCGCGGATCGAGTTGGCGTTGAACGCGTCGAAGCTCTCGGCGCAGTCGCCGGCCTGCAGGAGGAACCCCCTGCCCTCCGAGACGCGGCCGAGCTCCTCGGTGAGCGTGCGCGCCTCACCCGCGAAGACGAGGGGCGGTACGTCGCGCAGCTCGTCGAGGACCCGCTCGAGCGCGGCGGGGTCGGGCCACTCCGGCTGCTGGCTCGCGGGGAACGCGCGCCAGTCCTCGGGAGACCATGCCGGGAGGGGCGCGCGGGGACGGCGGAGCTCTTCGTGTGCGGTCACAAGTACGCGCTGCCGCTCATCGGCGGCCCGGAGTCGAGTTCCGGACGCCTCCGCATCTCCTCGAGCTGCGAGGCCGCGGTGGCCTGCTGCGCGAAGAGCGATGCCTGGATGCCATGGAACAGCCCTTCGAGCCAGCCGACGAGCTGGGCCTGCGCGAGCCGCAGCTCGGACTCGCTGGGGGTGTCGGACGGGAGCGGGAGCGCGACCTCGGAGAGCTCGGCCTGGAGGTCGGGGGACAGGATCCCTTCGAGCTCGTGCATCGAGCGGTCGTGGATCTCGCGCAGAGCGCGGCGGCCCTCGTCGTCGAGCGGCGCGCGACGGACCTCCTCGAGCATCGCCCGCACCATCGACGCGATGCGGATCAGCTTCGTGGGGCGCGAGACCGTCTCCTCGGGCTCGATCGCCACTCCGGCCGCGGGCACCAGCGCGTCGAGCACCTCCGGCGCGGCGTTCACCGGGGCCGGGGACACGGCGGGCCGGGTCGCGGCGACGGCGGCCGGGTTCGGGTCGGGGCGGGGCGGTTCGGCTTGGGACACGGTCGCGGAGCTCCTTGGTCGGCCCCTCAGGTTAGGGGACCCGGGCGCCACGACCGGCATGAAATGGCCGCAGGAGCTGTCGGCCGCCGATCAGTGGACCAGGAGGGCGATCATCGCGAAGTGGCACCCGCCGGCCGCGACGACCATCGCGTGCCAGATCTCGTGGTACCCGAACACCCGGGGGCTCGGATTGGGCCAGTTGGTGGCCAGCACGACCGCACCGACCGAGTAGAGGAGACCGCCCGCGGCGAGGAGGATCAGCTCCGGGCCGGTGAGCACGTGGAGGATCTGCGGGAGCGCCACGACGAGCAGCCAGCCCAGGGCCATGTACATCACCATGCCGAGCCGGTGGAGCTGGTCGAGCCGGAACAGGGTGATCGTCACGCCGGCGACCGCGCCCGTCCAGGCGAGCGCGAGCAGGGTGATGCCCCACGCGGGCCGGAGCGCGAGCAGCGTGATCGGCGTGTAGGAGCCCGCGATCAGCACGAAGATCATCGAGTGGTCGAGGTGCCTCATCCGCCGCGCGGCCCGTTCGCTCCACGGCCGGCGGTGGTAGAGCGCGCTCGTGCCGTAGAGCGCGGTGAGGCTCACCGCGAAGATCACCGCGCCCACGCGGGCCTCGGCCCGCGACGCGAACGCGATGAGCAGCGCCCCGGCGGGGATCGAGAGGAAGAACGCCCACTGGTGGATGCGGCCCCGCCAGATCGGCTTGCCGCGACCGGGGCAGGGTCGGGGTTCGGGGAGTTGCGCTTCGGCCCGGGGGTCCGGCGAACCTGGCGTGGAAAGTGGGTGCCTGCTCAGCCGTGCACGGACCAGTTGGTCCCCCTCGGGGAGTCGCGGCGGAGCACGCTGCTCGGCTCTGCCAACGCCGAGGATACTCCCCGCCTGTCTCGTGGAGTCCGCGGGCCGAAGAGCCACGGCTCCGGAACCAGCAGGCGGGCGGCACCGGAGCCCCGTTGGGAGCCTCCCGGTGCCGCCCGCCGTACCGTCTCAGGGTCGTGCTGAGGCGGGTTGGACGCTACGCCCGCTACTTCGTCTCGGCGAGCGCGCTGCAGCAGGTGTCGGTGATGAGCCGGCTGACGACGTAGGGGTCCATGTTCGCGTTCGGGCGGCGGTCCTCGATCCAGCCCTTCTGGTTCTTCTCGGTCTGCCACGGGATGCGGATCGAGGCGCCGCGGTCGGACGCGCCGTAGCTGAACTCGCTCCAGTGCGCCGTCTCGTGCTGACCGGTCAGACGGTCCTCGATGCCGGGGCCGTAGTTCGTGACGTGCTCCTCGACGTTCTTCCCGAGGGCCTCGCACGCCGTGATGATCGCGTCCCAACCCTCGCGCATCGCCTTGGTGGAGAAGTTGGTGTGGGCGCCTGCACCGTTCCAGTCACCCCGGACCGGCTTGGGGTCGAGGGTGGCGCGCACGTTGAAGTCTTCGGCGACGCGGTAGAGGAGCCAGCGGCCCAGCCAGATCTGGTCGCCGATCGCGGGCGGGGGCAGGATCCCGATCTGGAACTCCCACTGACCCATCATCACCTCGGCGTTGGTGCCCTCGATCGCGAGCCCGGCGTCCATGCAGGCCTGCGTGTGGGCCTCGACGATCGGGCGGCCGACGATCTCGGGTGAGCCGACGCCGCAGTAGTACGGACCCTGCGGGGCCGGGAAGCCGCTGGTGGGCCACCCGAGCGGGTAGCCGCCCTGGAGGAACGTGTACTCCTGTTCGATGCCGAACACCGGCTCCTGGTCGGCGTACTTCTCGGCGACCTCCACGCACGCGGCGCGGGTGTTGGTCGGGTGCGGGCTGAAGTCGGTGAGGAGCACCTCGCAGAGCACCAGGACGTTGTCGCCGCCGCGGATCGGGTCGGGACAGGTGAAGACGGGCTGGAGCACGCAGTCCGAGTTGTGGCCCGGGGCCTGGTTGGTGCTGGAGCCGTCGAAGCCCCAGATGCCGGGCTCCTTGCCGTCCTGGACGATCTTGGTCTTGCAGCGCATCAGGGGGATCGGCTTGGTGCCGTCGATCCAGATGTACTCGGCCTGGTAGCTCACGTCCGTTGGCTCCTTCAATGCTCGGCGCCCTGGGGCGCCCACCCGGTGCTGGGCGTGCAGTCTGTCCCAGCCGCACCCACCCGGCGAGTCGAGCCGGCACCGTGCCGCCTCGACCCGCCTCGACCCGCCCGGGCCCGTCAGAGGATGAAGAGCATCTCCTGGTACGTCGGGAGCGGCCACAGGTCGTCGGCGGTGAGCGTCTCGAGCTCGTCGGCCGCGGCCCGGGTCGCGCTCATGGCCGGCAGGAGGCCGAGCCCCGCGTGCGACGCCTCCTCCTCGGCCGAGGAACCGGCGTCCGCCGCCAGCTGCGACCGGAGGTCCGAGATGCCGGCGCGGAGCGCCGCGATCGCCGCCGAGACCTCGTCGAGCGTGGCGGTGTCGGCGTCGACCCCCACCGCGCTCAGGCTGGCGACGTTGGTCGCGAGCTCGGTCTGGTAGCGCAACGCCGCCGGCAGGATCTGCGTGTTGGCGATCTCGAGCGTCAGCTTGGCTTCGACGTTGATGCTCAGCGCGTACTGCTCGAGCGCCACGTCGTAGCGGCTGTGCATCTCCCGGTGGTTGAAGACGCCGTACTTGCTGAAGAGCTCCATCGACTCCTCGCTGATCAGCTCGGGAAGCGCGTCGAGCGTGGTGCGCAGGTTCTTCAGACCCCGCGCCGCCGCCTCGACCTGCCAGTCGTCGGAGTAGCCGTTGCCGTTGAAGACCACGCCGCCGTGGACGGTGATGATCTCCTCGAGCACCTTCTGGACCGCGACGTTGAACTCGGCCCCGGCCGCGACCGCACCCTCGATCTCGGTCGCGATGTAGTCGAGTGCCTCGGCGAGGATCGTGTTGATCGTGACCATCGGCCCGGCGATCGACTGGAGCGAGCCCGGGGCCCGGAACTCGAACCGGTTGCCGGTGAACGCGAACGGGCTCGTCCGGTTGCGGTCGCCCGGATCGGTGGGCAGCGTCGGCAGCGTGTCGACGCCGATGATCAGCGTGCCCTTCTCCTTGGACGCGGTGGCGCCGCCCTTGGCGATCTGGTCGAACACGTCGGTCAGCTGGTCGCCCAGGAAGATCGAGATGATGGCCGGCGGAGCCTCGTTGGCTCCGAGGCGGTGGTCGTTCGTCGCCGATGCCACCGACGCCCGCAGCAGGCCGCCGTACTTGTGGACCGACCGGATGACGGCCGCGCAGAACACCAGGAACTGGGCGTTCTCGTGGGGCGTGTCACCGGGGAGGAGCAGGTTGCCCTCGGTCGCGTTCCCGAGCGAGAAGTTGATGTGCTTGCCCGAACCGTTGATTCCGTCGAACGGC
>JADGOM010000271.1 GCA_017882925.1 Acidimicrobiia bacterium
CGACTTCCGCAACCTCGTCCGGTTCGAGGAGGTGTTCCCGGAGGCCACGGTCATCGTGCTGGAGCAGAACTACCGCAGCACGCAGAACATCCTCGACGCGGCCAACGCGGTGATCGCCAACAACGCGGCGCGGCGGCCGAAGCAGCTGTGGACCGAGCAGGTGGGCGGGGAGCTCATCACCCGCTACCAGGCCGAGGACGAGCACGACGAGGCCGCGTTCATCACCCACGAGATCACCCGCCTCACCGACCAGGAGGGCTACCGCTTCTCCGACGTCGCGGTCTTCTACCGCACCAACGCGCAGAGCCGGGTGGTGGAGGAGCAGTTCGTCCGGCGCGGCATCCCGTACCGGGTCGTGGGCGGCGTGAAGTTCTACGACCGCCGCGAGGTGAAGGACGCGCTCGCGTACCTGCGCGCGGTGGTCAACCCCGACGACGAGGTGAGCTGGAAGCGCATCGTCAACACGCCGAAGCGCGGCGTCGGCGACACGTCCGTGGCGAAGATCGACGCCTACGCCCAGGGCGCCCGTCTCACCTTCCGCGACGCGATGCGCGAGGCCGCGGCGGCCGGGGTCACGGGCAAGGCCCTCGGCGGCATCCGCGACCTGGTCGACGTGCTGGAGGAGATCCGGGCGGAGTCCGCGCGCGGCGTCGCCCCCACGCTCGAGGCAGTGCTGGCCCGCACCGGCTACCTCGCCGAGCTCGAGGCCGAGCGCACGATCGAGGCCCAGGGCCGGATCGAGAACCTGCAGGAGCTCGTCGGCGTGGCCAAGGAGTTCGACGACCGCCTCGACCACGGCGACCTCACCGGGCTGGTCGGCATCGCCGGCATCGGCACCGACGCGGCCGACGGCGACACCGACGAGTCGGGTGCGCCCGCGGTGCCGGTGGAGGCGCCGGTCGGCGAGGCGCGGATCCAGGCCCTGCTCGAGGGCATCAGCCTCGTCACCGACCTCGACGGGATCGACGGCGAGGTCAGCACCGTCACGCTGATGACGTTGCACGCGGCCAAGGGCCTGGAGTTCCCGACCGTGTTCCTCGCCGGGATGGAGGACGGGATCTTCCCGCACCTCCGCAGCCTCGGCGATCCCGAGGCCCTCGAGGAGGAACGCCGGCTCTGCTACGTGGGCATCACCCGCGCCCGCGAGCGGCTGTACCTCTGCCACGCGTGGAGCCGCACCCTGTTCGGCGCGACCGACTACTACCCGCCGAGCCGCTTCCTCGCCGAGATCCCCGAGGAGCTCGTGCACGCGCTGGGGGAGTCCCGGAGGGGCGGCGGCATCGGCGCGCACCGCGACGCCGTCGTGTCCGCCGCGCTCCGGCGCTCCTCCCGCGGTGGCGACGCCGACTTCGCGCCCGTGCCGGGCACCAGCGCCCCGTCGGGCGCGCGGGGTGCGGAGGGCATCGGCCTGCGGGTCGGCGACGACGTCGCGCACGACAAGTTCGGCGAGGGCGTCATCACCGACATCATCGGCAGCGGCGACAAGGCCGAGGCCGTGGTGCGCTTCCCCGACGTGGGCGACAAGCGCCTGCTGCTCGCGTGGGCGCCGCTGCGCAAGGTCTGAGGCCGACCCCTCAAGCGGTGGTGGCGGTGGTGGCGGTGCCGGCCGGGGGCGGCAGGAGCCGGTTGAGGTACACGAGGAGGTTGCCCTCCTTGGCCTTCTTGCTCTTCGGGTCCGGCCCCGACGCGGTGAGCGGGTACGGGTACTTGTGCTTGCCGACCTCGAGCTTCAGCTGGAATCGGGCGAGGTCGTGCTCGGGCACCCGGGCGCCGTGGCAGTCGACGAAGCCCTTCTGCTCGCCCTTGTACCCGACCCGGCAGCCCTTCTCGCCCGGCAGGTTGGCCGAGAGCGCCACGATGTCGCCGTTCTCGAGCGCGAACCAGAAGTCGCGCGTCCCGCCGAACGGGTCGGGGAAATAGAACGGCCCCTCGTTGAGCTGCTCGCGGATGGAGTGCGAGACCCCGGCCGCGAACGGCTGCGGCTTCGTGGGCGTCTTGTTGCGACCCGTGGCCCAGAGCATGGCTCCCGCGACCGCGACCCCGGCGATCACGGCGACCGCGCCGGTGATCCACAGGGCTCTGATGTCTCTGCGCACGCAGCCTCCTCGACCCGCAGGGATGACAGCAGGCGGCGGGACCGCCGTCCAGTCGGGGGACTTTTGGCCCCCGGCGCCGGCGCGTGGGTATCGTTCGCCGCCCGTTCGACAACGCTCGGTCCAGGAACGCTGGAACTAGCCTCTGCCCGCCCGGCGCACCGCCGGCCCGACGATCGTCACGGAGTCCTCGTGGCTCTCTTGGAGTACCAAGGCAAGCAGCTCTTCGCCCGCTACGGCATCCCGGTCTCGCCGGGCGCGGCCGCGGTGACGGTCGACGAAGCGGTGGCCGCCGCCGAGCAGGCCGGCTACCCCGTCGTGATCAAGGCGCAGGTCCGCGTGGGCGGCCGGGGCAAGGCCGGCGGCATCAAGATCGCCGACAACGCCGACGAGGCCCGGCAGTACGCCGGCGACATCATCGGCATGGACATCAAGGGCCACCTTGTCGACGTCGTGTGGGTGGAGCACGCCTCCGACATCGCGGCCGAGTACTACGCGTCGTTCACCCTCGACCGCGCGGCCAAGAAGTACTTCGGCATGCTGAGCGCGCAGGGCGGCGTCGAGATCGAGACCGTGGCCGAGTCGGATCCCGACGCGATCGCCAAGATCCACATCGACCCGGTGATCGGCCTCACCGAAGAGCAGGCCAAGGCGTGGATCGCGGCGGCGAAGCTCGACCCCGCGGCCGACGCCGGCGCGCTCGAGGTGCTGATGAAGCTCTACACCGCCTACGTCGACGGTGACTGCGACCTCGCGGAGATCAACCCGCTGATCCTCACGCCCGAGGGCAAGGTCCACGCCCTCGACGCCAAGGTCACCCTCGACGAGAACGCCCAGTACCGCCACCCGGAATGGGCCGAGTACGAGGCGAGCCAGGACCTCGACGAACGCGAGCAGCTCGCGAAGAGCAAGGGCCTCAACTACATCGGGCTCGACGGCACCGTCGGCATCATCGGCAACGGCGCCGGGCTCGTGATGAGCACGCTCGACGTCGTGAACCAGGTGGGCGGCACACCGGCCAACTTCCTCGATGTCGGCGGCGGCGCCGGGGCCGACCTCCTCGCGAACGCGGTCGAGGTCATCAACTCCGACCCCAACGTGAAGGCGATCTTCGTCAACATCTTCGGCGGGATCACCAAGTGCGACGAGGTCGCCAACGGCATCGTCGAGGCGCTCGCGCGCGTCGACGTCCGTTCGCCGATCGTCATCCGCCTCGACGGCACCAACGCCGAGGAGGGCCGGGCGATCATCAAGGCGCACGAGTCCGACATGCTGATCTCGCAACCCACGATGCTCGACGCCGCGCAGCGCGTCGTGCAGCTGGCCGGAGCCTAGGAGCGACCGATGAGCATCTTCGTCGACGGCAACACCAAGGTCGTCTACCAGGGACTGACCGGCAACCAGGGTTCGTTCCACGGCCTGCGCA
This sequence comes from Acidimicrobiia bacterium, assembly GCA_017882925.1. Lineage (GTDB taxonomy): Bacteria > Actinomycetota > Acidimicrobiia > IMCC26256 > Chersky-534 > Chersky-534. The sequence continues at coordinate 3,520 of JADGOM010000271.1, forward strand.
ACCGCGCCTACGGCACGAAGGTGGTCGCCGGCACGAGCCCGAAGAAGGCCGGCACCGACGTCGAGGGCGTGCCGATCTTCGCGACCGTGAAGGACGCGGTCGCCGAGACCGGCGCCACCGCGTCGTGCATCTTCATCCCCGCGCCCGGCGTCGCCGGGGCCGTGATGGAGGCGGCCGAGGGCGGCATCGAGTTCATCGTCGTCATCACCGAGGGCGTGCCCGCGCACGACGAGGCGAGGTTCTACAACGACCTGAAGAACAACTACCCCGACGTTTCGCTGCTCGGGCCCAACTGCCCCGGCATCATCACGCCGGGCGAGTGCAACATCGGCATCACGCCGGGCGAGATCGCGCTCGCGGGTGGCCCGGTCGGCATCGTGAGCCGCTCGGGCACGCTCACCTACCAGGCGCTCTACGAGATGACCCGCCAGGGCATCGGCCAGACCACCTGCGTCGGCATCGGCGGTGACCCGGTGCCGGGCACCAGCTTCATCGACTGCCTCAGCCGCTTCCAGGCCGACCCCGATACGAAGGCGATCATCATGATCGGCGAGATCGGCGGCTCGGCGGAGGAAGAGGCCGCGGAGTACATCAAGGCCAACGTCACCAAGCCGATCGTCTCCTACATCGCGGGGGTCACCGCGCCCCCCGGCAAGAAGATGGGCCACGCGGGCGCCATCATCTCCGGCGGCAAGGGCACCGCGGCGGCCAAGACGGAGGCGCTCGAGGACGCGGGTGCACGCGTCGCGGCCAACCCGGTCGAGATCGGTCCGCTCATGGCGGAGGTCGTCGCCGGCCTCGGCTGATCTTCCGCGCGGCACGCGACCGGGCTGCGCGTCTCGCGCGCATCCCGAACGTTCCGGCGTTCCGCACAACGAAGAAGGCCCCCGCGGTGCGGGGGCCTTCTTCGTTGCGTCGATCGGTGGATCGAGATCGTGGGTGCAGTCGCCTACGCGCTGGGACCCGACTTCTGTGCTTCCTGGAACCCGAGGAACGCTCCGACCAACACGCCGAGTGAGGCGAGAAGCCCGAGCCAGGCCCAGAAGCTGCGGTCGAGGGTCTGGCCGCTGACCTTCTGGCCGATGAGGACCTGGATGAGGATCAGGACGAACGCCAAGCCGGCGGCCGCCAGGAACACCTGCGGGAACGAGAAGTTGCCGAGCTTCTCCGGCAGTGTGATCACGCCGAAGCGGGCGAGCAGGAGGACCGTCACGATCACGACCGTCAGCAGGATCCCGATGAGGCTCAAGAACCCGCCCCAGCCGTTGTGGCCGTTGTACGTGCCACTGAACCCGCCTGCGCTGTAGTCCTTCTTGAACCAGGTGAAGAACGAGAAGAGCAGCAGGAAGATCCCCGATACCCCGGCGATCTTCTCGCCGAGCGAGAGTTGGTTGAGCTTCTCCAAGGATCTGTCCTCCATTGGGCGGTTGGTCTGTCGTGAGTCGATCATGAGAACCCCGCCATTGCAAGGATCACGCGGGCCCGGTCGCTGCGGGGCGGGAGCGGCTAGCGTCCGTACACGTGCGGGTCGGCGTGCTTGCCTCCGGTGGAGGCACCATCCTCCAGGCGATTCTCGACGGGGGCATTCCCGTACAGGTCGTCGTCAGTGATCGGCCGGATTGCGGCGCGCTTGAGCGCGCCCGGGCCGCGGGGGTGCCGGCGGTGGTCGTCGACCGCCGGGCCTACCTCCCCGATCGCGTGGCGTTCACCGAAGCGGTCGTCGATGCGCTCCATGCGCACGACGTCGACCTCGTCGCGATGGCCGGCTTCATGACGATCCTGGAGAAGCCCATCTTCGACGCCTTCCCCAACCGGGTGATCAACACCCACCCGAGCCTGCTGCCGGCCTTCCGGGGGGCGCACGCGGTGCCCGACGCGCTGCACGCGGGGGTGAAGGTGACGGGCTGCACGGTCCATCTCGCCACGCTCGAGGTCGACGACGGCCCGATCCTCGCCCAGGAGGCGGTGGTGGTCGAGCCCACCGACGACGAGGACGCGCTCCACGAGCGCATCAAGCGGGTCGAGCGCCGCATCTACCCCGCGGTCCTGGCCACCCTGCTCGAACGAGGAGACGCGAACCCCTGATGCGCACCAAGGTGCAGCGCGCGCTGCTCTCCGTCTACGACAAGACCGGGCTCGAGGACTTCGCCCGCGGGCTCACCGACCTCGGCGTCGCGCTGGTGTCGTCGGGAGGGACGGCCCGCGCCCTGGAGGCGGCGGGCATTCCCGTCACCACGGTCGAGGACGTCACCGGCGCGCCGGAGATCCTCGACCACCGCGTGGTCACGCTGCACCCGAAGATCCACGGGGGCATCCTCGCCGACCGGTCGAAGCAGTCGCACCGCGACGACCTCGACGAGTTCGGCATCGTCCCGTTCGACCTCGTGGTCGTCGGCCTCTACCCGTTCACCGAGCAGCCGGGCATCGAGACCATCGACATCGGCGGGCCCGCGATGATCCGCGGTGCCGCCAAGAACCACGCGTGGGTGAGCGTCGTCACCCACGTCGACCAGTACGCCGGCATCCTCGACGAGCTCCGACGGCACGACGGCACGCTCGGCGCCGACACCCGGCGGCGGCTCGCGCTCGACGCGTTCGCATCGACCGCCGCCTTCGACGCCGCGATCGTGCGCTGGTTCCAGGCCGACGAGCTGCTGCCCGAGCAACTGGTGGTGCCGCTCGAGCGCGCCGCGGCGCTGCGCTACGGCGAGAACCCCCACCAGGCCGCGGCCAGGTACCGCGAGAAGGGCGTCGCGCCCGGGTGGCCCGACACGATGACCCAGCACCAGGGCAAGGAGCTGTCGTTCATCAACGTCCTCGACGGCGAGGCCGCCTGGCGACTGGTCAGCAGGTTCGCCGAGCCCGCATGCGTGATCGTGAAGCACGCGAACCCCTGTGGCGTGGCGCTCGGCGCCGACGCGGCCGACGCCTACCGGCGTGCGTTCGCGTGCGATGAGCTGAGCGCGTTCGGCGGGGTGGTCGCGCTCAACCGGCCCCTCACGGTGGCGGTGGCCGAGGCGATCGGCACCGTGCTCACCGAGGTGGTGCTCGCGCCCGCCTACGAGGCCGGGGCGCTGGAGCTGCTGGCGCGAAAGAAGAACACGCGGCTGCTCGAGGTGGAGCCGCCCGGGCCCCGAGGACTCGAGCTACGCCGCATCGACGGCGGCTTCCTCGTGCAGGAGGCCGACACGATGGAGGTCGACGCGGGCGACTGGCCCGTGGTCACCAGGCGCGCCCCGACCGACGCACAGTGGCGCGACCTTCGCTTTGCGTGGGAGGTCGGGGCGGCGGTCTCGTCCAACTCGATCGTCTTCGTCATCGACGGGCAGGCGGTCGGCATCGGCGCCGGGCAGCAGAGCCGGGTGCACTCGGCCGAGATCGCGGCGAAGAAGGCCGACGGCCGGGCCAAGGGCGGCGCGTGCGCGAGCGACGCGTTCTTCCCGTTCCGCGACGGCATCGACGCGGCCGCCGCGGCCGGCATCGCCGCGGTCGTCCAGCCCGGAGGTTCGGTGCGCGACGACGAGGTGATCGCCGCGGCCGACGAGCACGGCATCGCGATGGTCTTCACCGGCCACCGCCACTTCCGGCATTAGTTCGCCCACGGGGTAGCCCGCGTCGGCCGGAGACGCGAAGCTTGCGCGGCCCGCACCCGTTCCCGATCCCCACCGAGAGGCGTTGATGACCGCGCAGTTCCTCGACGGCGATGCCTTCTTCGACGCCCTGAAGGTGGATCTCGTCGCGCGGATCAACGCCCTGGTCGAGCGGGGATGGACGCCGGGTCTCGCGACGGTCCTGGTGGGCGACGACCCCAACAGCGCGTCGTACGTGCGCCTCAAGCACGAGAACTGCGCGGAGCTCGGCATCGCGTCGATCGCGCGCGAGCTGCCCGCCACCGCGACCCAGGCCGAGCTGCTCGCCGTGATCGACGAGCTCAACGCCGACCCCGCGGTCGACGGCTACATCATCCAGCTGCCGCTGCCGAAGGGCCTCGACGAGGAGGCCGCGCTCCTCGCGATGGATCCCGACAAGGACGCCGACGGCCTGCACCCGGTCAACCTCGGCCGGCTCGTGATGGGCGTCGACGGCCCGATCCCGTGCACGCCGCGCGGCATCCAGGCGCTCCTCGTGCACTACGGCGTCCCGATCGAGGGGAAGCACGTGGTCATCGTCGGTCGCGGGCTCACCATCGGCCGACCCCTCGCCAACCTCCTGAGCCTGAAGCGGCCCCACGCCAACGCCGCGGTGACCGTCGTCCACACCGGTGTGGCCGACCTCGGCCACTACACCCGCCAGGCCGACATCCTCATCGTGGCCGCGGGGAGCCCGGGCATCGTCACGCCCGACATGGTGAAGCCGGGCGCAGCGGTGGTGAGCGCGGGCATGACGTTCGAGGGGCGGCGGATCATCCCCGACGTCGAGGAGTCGGTGGGCGAGGTCGCGGCGTGGATCACGCCCCGCCTGGGCGGGGTCGGCCCCACGACCCGGGCCATGCTGCTCTCCAACACGGTCGACGCCGCCGAGCGCCGGGCCGGCCGGCCGTGAGCCCGGAGGCGGCGATGACGCCGGAGCCCGAGCCGGCCGCGGCGGCGTGCCCGCTCTGCCGGTGCCCGCTGGCCGCGGCCGACGCCCGGTGCCCGTCGTGCGGGCTGTACCGCGGGCTCGGCGAGGGCCGGGGGTTCTCGCGGCAGGGGATCGCCCTCTTCTTCGGCACGATCGTGATCCTCTACCTGCTCGCGCTCGTGATCGTCCTGCTGGCGCGATAGCGGCGGCTCTGAGCGACCGGGGCGCCGACCGCTAACATGCGGGCCGCTCGCACGACCGTGCGACCGGAACGTGGCGGAGGTAATCCCGTGGGTGAACGGATCTCGATCGACGCGAACGGCGTGCTCCAGGTCCCGGACGAGCCGATCCTCCCCTTCATCGAGGGCGACGGCACCGGGGTCGACATCTGGCCGGCCGCCAAGGCCGTCCTCGACGCCGCGGTCGAGAAGAGCTACGGCGGCACCAAGAGCTTCGACTGGGTCGAGGTCCTCGCCGGGCAGAAGGCGTTCGACGAGACCGGCGAGTGGCTGCCCGAGGCGACCGTCACCTCCTTCCGGGAGCACCTCATCGGCATCAAGGGCCCGCTGACCACCCCGATCGGGGGCGGCATCCGCTCGCTCAACGTCGCCCTGCGCCAGATCCTCGACCTCTACGCCTGCGTGCGCCCGGTCCGGTGGTTCGAGGGCGTGCCGTCGCCGGTCAAGCGCCCCGACCTCGTCGACATGGTGATCTTCCGGGAGAACACCGAGGACGTCTACTCGGGTCTGGAGCTCGAGGAGGGAACGCCCGAGGTCGCCAAGCTCATCGAGTTCCTGCACGACGCCTACGGCTGGAACATCCGCCCCGACTCCGGCATCGGCATCAAGCCGGTCTCCGAGACCGGGTCGAAGCGGCTCGTCCGCGCCGCGCTCGAGTACGCGATGAAGCGCGGGCGCAAGAGCGTCACCCTCGTGCACAAGGGCAACATCATGAAGTTCACCGAGGGCGCGTTCATGAACTGGGGCTACGAGGTCACGAAGGCCGAGTTCTCCGACGTCGCGGTCGGCTGGGACGACTGCAACGGCGACCCGGGCGACAAGATCCTCGTGAAGGACACCATCGCCGACATCACGCTGCAGCAGGTGCTGACCCGCCCGGCCGAGTTCGATGTGATCGCCACCCTCAACCTCAACGGCGACTACCTCTCGGATGCGCTCGCGGCGCAGGTCGGCGGCATCGGCATCGCGCCCGGCGCCAACATCAACTACGTCACCGGGCACGGCATCTTCGAGGCCACCCACGGCACCGCCCCGAAGTACGCCGGCCAGGACAAGGTCAACCCGGGCTCGGTGATCCTCTCGGGCGTCATGATGCTGGAGCACCTCGGCTGGCAGGAAGCGGCCGACCTTGTCGTGGCCTCGCTCGACAAGACCATCGCCGACAAGGTCGTCACCTACGACTTCGCCCGGCAGATGGAAGGCGCGACCGAGGTCAAGACGTCGGAGTTCGCCGCCGCGATGATCGACCGGATGTAGCCGGGCCGGCGTCCGACCCGGGCGCCGGCTCCGAATCATCGGGCGGAGGAACCTCGGTGCCCGTACTCGCGGAACTGAACGTGCGCAGCACGCGTCGGCACATGCCGACCCGGCGCGTCGCGGTGGATCCCGGGTTCCTGCCGCTCACGGGTCGTGCCTACGGCGCCGTGCTGCTCGGGGCGGTGGTCGCCGAGTTCCTCCCCGGCCTGCCCGAGGACGAGCTCGAGACGCTGCCCCGGTTCCTCGCCGAAGCCCGCAAGGGCCGCATCCGGGTCCCGAGCATCGCCCTGCGCTACCGGCTCCAGACCGACACCCATGGCCTCGACCGGGCCCGCCACCGCATCGTCGAGGAGCCCGACCCCCGGCTCGACTTCGGCACCCGGCTCATCATCGAGCTCGACGTGCACGGCGCCGCGGTGCCACAGCTCATCGGGGCCGTGATGGCCGCGGCCGCGTACTCCGACCGGCTGCGCCCGCTCGCGTTCACGGCCGTCGACGCGGCGGTGAAGCATCCGGGCGGGTTCCCCGAGGGCTTCGAGGTCCGCCGGCTCCTCCACGGCATCCCGCGCCGCCCGCCCACCGCGCCGGGGGTGGAATGGCGCCACGAGCCGGAGGAGGTCGACGAGTGGATCGGCGTGCCGTCGGAACGCCGGTGGGCGATGGAGGTGCTGGGCATCGGCGCCGACGTCCGGCTCGACCGGCGCGAGGTGCAACGGCGGTTCCGGCGCCTGCTGCGCCAGTCGCATCCCGATCAGGGTGCCGAGGCGAGCGGTGCGGCCGAGCGCATCGCGGAGCTGACCGAGGCGCGCGAGCTGCTGCTGGTCGAGATCGACGAGCACGGCCACCTCGCGGACCACGACCACGACCTCGACCTCGACGACGACGTGGCCGCGTCGTCGGGTTCGGCCGGCTGACCCGACGCCCGGCCAGCGGGCCCGGGAGTGCGAGAGTGGACGGATGCCGCCCGTCGATCGCAAGGCCGAGACCCGCAGCCGGGAGCCACCGGCCGGCAGCGCCGACCCCGCGGGCTGGTGCGACGCCCACCAGTTCGACCTCGCGGCCGCCGACGGGTCGCTCGGCGTGTCGGTGCGGCTCGCGCTCCATCCCGCGGCCCGGCGGGCGTGGTACTGGGCCTACGTCGTGCGGCCCGACGAGGGCCCGGTGGTGGTGCGCGACCACGACGTGCCGTTCCCCCGCGCCGGGCTCGAGGTGCGGGCGGAGGGACTCTGGGCCGAGCTGACCTGCGAGACGCCGCTCGAGCACTGGAGCCTCGGGCTCGAGGCGTTCGGCGTGCAGCTCGACGATCCGCTCGACGCGACCCGCGGTGAGATCGGCACCCGCCTGCCGGTCGGACTCGACGTCGAGTGGGAGCTGTCGGCGCCGGCCGAGCCCGACCCCGACGACGTGCCCGAACCCGCTGCGGGCGCCTACGCGCAGCCCGGCCGCGTCCACGGTGAGGTGCTCCTCGGCGCGGTGCGCCTCGAGATCGACGGGTTCGGCGTGCACCGCCACGAGTGGGGCCCGGCGCCCTGGAACCGGGGGGTCGCGGCGCGCCTCGGCGCGGTCAACGCCGACGTCGCGGTCTCGGCGGCTCGCGCCCGCGACGGTGGGGTGCGCGGCTGGCGGTGGGTGCGCGGGGTGGAGACCGACGCGCTCGACGTCGTGCACCACGGCCTGCTCGAGACCCGGCGCGACGGCCGCGGGCTCCCGTTCGCGTCGCGACTGGTGGTCGGGCGCGCCGAGCTCGAGGTGGAGGTGATCGGGGTCGCGCCGGTGCCGGTCGAGGGGCCCGGCGGCGCGCTCCGCGTCGACCGCGCGCTGATCCGCGCGACCCCGGGTGACGACGACGCGGGCCAGGACGACGCCGGCGGGTCGACCCCGCTCGTCGGCTGGGCCGAATGGTTCGCCGGCTGACCGACTGGTCGGCTGACCGGATCACCGGCTCCGGCGCCCACGGTTTGGAGCCGGCGCAGCCGGGTGCCAGCATGCCGGCATGGTCGGATTCGTGAGCCCCGGGCAACCGCCCGCCCTGGTCGGCGCGTGGGCGTCGACCCGGCTCACCTGACGTGGCCCACGACCCGCGTGGGCTCGGTGCGGCCGAGCTCCGCTTCCTCGACGAGCGCCATCTCGCCACCCTCACCACCGTGCGCGCCGACGGGACCCTGCACGTGGTGGCGGTGGGGTTCACCTACGACGCCGAGACCGCGACCGCGCGCGTCATCACCTCGGCCGGCTCCGCGAAGGTGCGGCACGTGGAGGCGGCCGGCGGGCGCGCCCGTGCCGCGCTCGGGCAGGTCGACGGCCCGCGCTGGCTCTCGCTCGAGGGCGTGGCCGTCGTCTCCCACGACCCTGCACGCGTCGCCGACGCGGTGCAGCGCTACACGCGGCGCTACCGCGAGCCGCGGCCCAACCCGCAGCGCGTCGTGATCGAGATCGCGGTGTCCCGGGTGCTCGGCCGGGGCTGAGCCGCCACCCGACGGGACCCGAGCCCGCGCGGGCTACGCGACGGGGGTGTCACCGAGCGGCGACAGGACCGAGCACACCGCGGCGATCGTGACGTCGTCGAGACGGCGGTCCTGGAGGTCGAGCCGCCAGATCTCCGCCTGCTTGCCGATCAGGACGGCCACGCCGTCGACCACCTCCTGCCCCTCGGGCTGGGCCGGCGCGCCGTTGCCCCAGAGCAGCAGGGTCGGCACCACGGGCACCTCCATGCCGTGCTGCACCAGGAGCTGCTTCACCGCGTCGTTGATCCCTTGCATCTCCGCGATCGGGTCGCGGTCGGCGCCCTGGATGCGGTCGGGCGTCAGGTTCCAGGGCCGGGTCGCGACCGCGGTGCGCACGGTCAACACCCCGGCGGGCCCGACCGCGACGTGGTCGACGACGCGCCCGTCGGCCGCCACCCGGTCGATGACGCGCCAGCCGCTGGCGGCGAGCGCGTCGAGCTCGGTGGCGGTCCATGCGCCGGCGTACGCGGAGAGCCGCTCCGCGCGCGAGTCGTCGGAGTACGAGCGCACGATGAGCCACACGAGGAGGAGCATCACCAGGAGCAGCGCCAGCACGACGATGCGGGTCTCGAGGCTCGAGGCGGCGATGATCCCGGCGGCCCCCGCGACGACGAGGAGCCCGCAGGCGGCCAGGGCCCGGAAGTGCTCGAGCACGAACGGTCGGGCCCGCGCCGAGGCGAGCTTGCGGGTCTGACGGCGTCCGGACCGGGTGCTCATGCCGGAGGTTGTCGGCATTCCGGGCCGAGGTTCTGGAGCGCGGCACCGCGATGGCCCGCGCGGTGGTCAGTCGATGGTGCCGGGGAGGCCGTCGTCGCGCACGAACGGCAGGCCGGCCGCCACCCAGGCCATCGAGCCGCCCCCGAGGTTGACCGCGTCCCGGCCACCGGCGCGCAACGCGGCGGTGACCCGGGCCGAACGGGCCCCGGAGCGGCAGATGACCACGATCTCGCGGTCGGTCGAGATCTCGGCTTGGCGCGCCCCGAGCTCGGTCATGGGCAGCCACGTGGCCCCTTCGGCGTGGCCGGCGTCCCACTCGTCGGCTTCGCGCACGTCGAGCAGCAGCGCGCCGGCCAGGAACCGGCGGTGCCCCTCTTCCGGCGCGACCTCGATGATCTCGTCATTCATGCGTCGGGGGTCCTTCATTCGGCGGACAGGAGCTCGGCGGCGCGCGCCCGCAGGCCTGCGTAGTTCGCCTTGCCGGCGTCGGACCGGTCGAGCGAACCGACCAGGAGGTAGTGCCGGGGCCGCTTGTAGCCGGCGATGCGCGGGCGTGCGTACGCGTCGAGCTCGTCGGCGGAGAGGTCGGTTCCCGGGCGCGGCTGCACGACCGCGACCACCATCTCGCCGAAGCGCGGCTCGGGGACCCCGACCACCACGCAGTCGAGCACCGCAGGGTGCGCGCGCAGCATCAGCTCCACCTCTTCCGGGTAGACCTTCTCGCCGCCGGTGTTGATGCACGCGGAGCCGCGTCCGAGGAGCCGGATGGTGCCGTCGGCGTCGACCGACGCGTAGTCGCCCGGGATCGAGTAGCGCGTGCCGTCGATCGTGCGGAAGGTCGCCGCGGTCTTGGTCGCGTCCTTGTAGTAGCCCACGGGCAGGAAGCCGCGCAGCGCGACCATCCCCACCGCGTCGGTGCCGGGCTCCACCTCCCGGTCGTCGGGGCCGAAGACCTTCACCCGGTGGTTCACCGCGAAGCGCGCGGGCTCGATCTCGGCCCCGGCGGTGCTCGCGGTCCGGGTCATCATCCCCTCCGACGCGCCGAGCGTGTCGACCAGCATGATGCCGGGCATGTGGCCGAGGAGCCCGCGCTTGGTGTCGGGGCTCCAGGTGACCCCGGACGACGTGATCGCGCGCATCGCCGAGAGGTCCCAACGCGCGGGCTCCGCGTCGAGCGCGGCGAGGAGCGGACGCGCGAAGACGTCGCCCACGATCGTGAGCACCTGGACCTGCTCGTGGACCACCGTGTCCCAGACCTCTGCGGGATCGAATCCCGGACGGTCGATGAGCACGATGGTGCCCGCCCCCACGAGCGTGCTGAGCGCGATGAACAGGCCGGTGCCGTGCATCAGCGGGCAGACCGGCAGGCACGTTCCGGCGCGCTTGCCGGCCCGGGCCGCGTCGACCGGGTCGCGCGGCTCCGTCCCGGGGCGGGCCATCTCCCACAATGCCCGGTACATGTCGTCGTTGCGCCACATCACGCCCTTGGGGCTGCCGGTCGTGCCGCCGGTGTAGACGAAGATCAGGTCGGCCCCGTCGGGCTCGCGTACGTCGATGGGATCGATCTCACCCACGAGGTCGTCGGCGGCGAGCGCGGCCTCGTACCCCGGGCCCGGCTCGAGGCACAACGGCGCGGTGCCCTCGGGCAACCGCGCGACCGCGGCCTCCACCTGGGGCCCCAGGTCGGGCTCGTGGACGAGCACCTTGGCGTCGGAGTTCTCGAGGATCCCGGCCAGCTCCTCGGCGAGGTACCGGTAGTTGACGTTCACCGGCACGCAGCCGAGCCGGAGCGCGGCGAAGAAGGTCTCGAGGTACTCGGGGCGGTTGTAGAGCGCGATCGCGACCTTGTCGTCGGGCTGGAGGCCCTGGCGCCGGAGGAAGCCGGCGAGCCGGGCGACGCGACGGTCGAAGGCGGCGGCGGTGAGCCGGCGGTCGCCGCAGACCACGATCTCCCGGTCCGGCACGGCGCCGGCCAGGTCGTGGAGCACTCGGGCGAAGCTCCATCCGGGCACGGGGGGGAGACTAGGCGGGCCGGACGGGCCGCCCGGAATCCGCGCCAGGACGCGGGGAGCGGTCGGTGTCGTAGCCGCTTGGCAGACTGTCGGCCGATGGAAGAACCCACGCTCTCGGTCCACGAGCTCAACTCCCTGGCCCAGGCCGCGCTGCGCGAGGCGTTCCCGCGGGAGGTCTGGGTGCGGGGCGAGGTGCAGAAGTGCCGGGTGGTGGCCTCCGGCCACACCTACTTCTCCCTGGTGGAGAAGTCGTCGACCACCCGCGACGGCGTACAGGCGACGATCGACTCCGTGCTCTGGGCCGGCAACGCCCGCCGCATCGCCAACGCGCTGCGCGAGACGCCCGGCGGCCGGCTCACCGAGGGCACCGAGGTGCGCATCCGCGGCCGGCTCGACGTGTACCCGGTCACCGGCCGGATGCAGTTCGTGATGAGCGCGATCGACCCGCTCTTCACCGTGGGGGCGATGGCCCAACGGCGGGAGCAGGTCATGCGCGCGCTCTCCGCCGACGGTCTGCTGGGGCGCAACGCGGCGATCCCCATGCCCATGCTCCCCCTCCGGGTGGCGCTGATCACGAGCGTCGACAGCGCCGCCTACGCCGACTTCGTGCACGAGCTCACGGCCGCGCCGTTCGCGTGGCGGCTCCGCGTGGTCGACACGCTCGTCCAGGGCCGCAGCGCGCCCCGTTCGATCGCGCGCGCGATCCGCGCGGCGGAGGCCTCCGCGCCCGACGTCGTCGTCGTCGTACGCGGTGGTGGCGCGCAGACCGACCTCGCCGCGTTCGACAGCGACGTCGTCGGCCGGGCGATCGCGCGTTGTCCGGTCCCCGTGCTCACCGGCATCGGGCACGAGACCGATCGCAGCGTCGCCGACGAGGTCGCGCACTCGAGCTTCAAGACCCCCACCGCGTGCGCGCAGGAGCTCGTCGGCATCGTGCGGGCGGTGGCGGCGCGCAACGAGCAGGTCTGGAGCCGCATCCGGCAGATCGCGGCCGCGCGGCTCGACCGCTCGGACGCCGCGCTCGAGAACCACGGCCGGCTCGTGCGCCGCAGCGTGCTGGTGCACCTCGCCCGCGAGGATGGCCGGGTGGGCGAAGGCCACCGCCGGCTGCGGCGGGCCGCGCTCGACGCGCCCACCCGGGTGCAGAGCCGACTGGTCGGGCGCAGCGCCCGGGTCCGGGAGGTCGGCCGGGCCCGGCTCCAAACCGAGGCGCTGCACCTCGAGCATGCGCGCGCACGGCTGGCGCGGGTGCCGGCCCGGCTGGGTCCGTTGCTCGACCGACTCGACCACCGGGAGGCGCAGGTCCGGGCGCTCGACCCCCGCCGGATCCTCGCGCGAGGCTATTCGCTCACCCGCGGCGACGACGGGGCCCTCGTCCGCTCCGTGGCCGATGCGCCGGCGGGAACCCGGCTCGTCACCGAGCTCACCGACGGCACCGTCCGGAGCCGGGTGGTCGCCCCCGCCGACACCGATACCGATGCCACCGTCGCCGACGATCCGGCCCCCCAGGAGCAACGATGACCGACGCGACTGCAGTGGAGACCCTCACCTACGTGGAGGCGAGCGCGGAGCTCGACGTGATCCTCGCCGCGCTCGAACGCGACGACGTCGACGTCGACCTGCTCGCGGCCCAGGTCCGCCGGGCCGGCGAGCTCGTGCGCTACTGCCGCGACCGCCTCGCCGCGTCGCGCCTCGAGGTCGACCGGGTGGTGGCCGACCTCGACGCGCAGGAGGCGGCGCCGTCGCCGACGCTGCCGGGGCTCGATCCCGACCTCGACGCCGACGACATCCTCTGACCGGGCGCGGCCCGCGGCGGTCGCTCCGCGCGCCGTCGCTCAGTAGCCGAAGCGCTCGATGTAGCCCTCGTCGGGCTCGTACACCACGTTGCGGGCGAGGAGGTCGTCGACGTCGGCGTCGGTGCGGCCGAGCGAGCGCAGGATCTCGCGGGTGTGCTGGCCCACCATCGGGGGCGGGCCCGCGATGTGGCCCGGGGTGTCCGAGAAGTCGATGAGGTTGCCGAACTGGCGCATGAGCCCGCGCACCGGGTGCTCGTACTCCGCGACCAACCCCAGCTCGACGTTGTCGGCGTCGAACAGCACGGTCTCGCCGTCGCGGGTCTCCATCGGGATCTCGCCGGGTACGGCGGCGTCGTCGAACGCCAGGATCCACTGGCGCGCGGTGCGGGTGCGGAAGATGGGCTCGAGGAGCGAGTCGAGCTCGGCCCGCTGCTCGTGCCGGGAGGCCGCGGTCGCGAACCGGGGCTCGGTGGCGAGCTCGCTCAGGCCGAGCACGCCCGCGAGCGCGAGCCAGTCGGCGTCCTGCACCGCCGCGATCTGGATCCAGTCGTCGTCCTGGGTGCGGTAGAGGCGGTACAGCGCGTCGATGCCGGTCTGGTCCTTGTCGATGCGCGGCCGCGGCACGGGCTCGCCGTCGACCAGCATCGCGTCGGAGCTGAAGACGAGGCCGCCGTCCATCAGCGAGGTCCACAGCTCCTGGCCCTCGCCGGTGCGGCGCTGGTGGAACAGGGCCATCAGGCAACCGACCGCGCTCAGCATCGCGTTCGACGCGTCGGTCATGCCGAAGCGGTAGTAGAGCGGCTCGTTGCCGTGCTGCACGCCGCCCGCCTCGTACTCGAGCCCGCCCGACGCCTGGTACAGCGGGTCGAGCCCGCCGAAGTGGCTGAGCGGCCCCTCGAGCCCGTAGGCGTAGGTGTTGCAGTAGACGAGATCGGGCTTGAACTCCTTGAGCGTGGCGTAGTCGAGCTTGAGCCGGGTCGCGGTGCCCTTGGTCATGTTGTGGTGGACGATGTCGGCGCTGCGCACGAGGTCGTAGGCGATCTCGATGCCGTCGGGGCTCTTGATGTCGAGGGCGATGTCCTTCTTGCCGCGCTGGCACCCGAAGTAGGGGGCGTTGGCCATGCGCATGCCGTCGCCGGTGACCGGCTCGACCTTGATCACCTCGGCGCCGAGGTCGCCGATGATCATCGGGCCGAACGGGCCCGCGAGGTACTGGCCGAAGTCGATGAGGCGGACACCTTCGAGGGCGAACATCACGTGCCTCCGGTTGTGGTCGGGGAGGACCCGGCGCCGGTGAAGGCGGCGGCGTCGGCGGGGGAGTAGCCGAGGCCACCCCAGATCTCATCGTTGTGCTCGCCGACCGTCGGCTGCGGCCCGACGATCGTGCCGGGCGTGCCGAGCAGCTTGATGGGCACCCCCATCTGGGTCGTCTCGCCGAGGACGGGATCGTGCACCGTGGCCCGCATGCCGTTGGCGATGATCTGCGGGTGGTCGAACGACTCCTCCGCGGTGATGATCGCCTCCACCGCGTAGTTGTTGGCCTGCAGCTCGCCGATCAGCTCGGCCCGGTCGCGGGCCTTGAACGCGGCCCGGCGCAGGTCGGTGTACTGCTGGCGCTCCTCGGCCGACGCCGACATGAACGCGTAGGCGTCGGGCATGTCGTCGAGACCGAGGATGTCGTCCATCGACCGCTTCGGGGTGAGGCCGCTCATCACCGAAGTGTGCACCCACTCGCCGTTGGCGCACTCGAAGATCATCTGCTGGTGCACGCCGGGCGGGTACGTCTTGGCCATGAGCCCGTGGAACGCGGCGTCCGCGTCCTCGAGCCACAGCCAGATCTGCGTGGTGTAGAGGAGTGCGCCCTGGAACAACGAGGTGGTCACCTGCTGGCCGCGTCCGGTCTTCTCGCGGGCGATGAGCGCGGCGCTGATGCCCATCGGCACGAGGAAGATCGAGCCCATGCTCGGCATCGGCATGTGCAGGAAGATCGGCCCCATCCGCCAGCCCGGCTGGGCCCACTGTTGGCCGGAGCTCGCCTGCACGAGGGCGTCGTAGCCCGGGCGGTCGGCCCAGCGGTGACCGGGCGGGTAGGCCGGGATCGAGCACACGATCAGCCGCGGGTTGGTGGCGGAGAGCGTCTCGTAGCCCACGCCGAGGCGGTCCATCACGCCGGGCCGGAAGCTCTCGACGACGACGTCGGCGGTGTCGGCGAGCGCGGTGAACGCGGCGCGGCCGGCATCGGTCTTCAGGTCGACCGTGACCGAGCGGCGCGACCGGTTCCAGACGTGCGCGCCGCTGTACCCGCGGAACGGGTCGCCTCCGGGGGGCTCGACCTTGATGACGTCGGCCCCGTGCTCGGCGAGCATCAGCACGCCCAGCGGGCCCGCGATGCCCCACGAGAGATCGAGAATGCGCACACCGTCGAGCGCGCCGGCCATATGCCGACTCCTTCCGTTGCCGATCCGCGCGTGGACCCTAGAGACTCCATGCCGATGCATCAAGCCTCCGGAGCGGCCGTACGGCCGCGCGCGGGCTGCGATCGTTGCACGACCCCGGCGACGGCGTCACCGGCGCGCCGTGGGCACTCCGGGTGTCAGCGGGGGGCGGCGTCGACCGCGGCGGCGAGGATCTGCTCCCACGCCCAGTTGCGGCGGAAGTGCTCGTTGCCGTCGACCATGAGGTCGTACTCCCACCAGAGGAAGTAGATGCCGCAGGTGACCACGGTGACGATCACCCGCTCGACGTAGCGGTACGGCTGCTTGCGGTACGCGGGGTCGGGCGTGGGGAGCGGGGCCCCGAGCCGGGTGTAGATCTCGGCCAGCGCCTGTTCCACCGACGCCTCGGCCGCGTCGTGGCGGACGAGGTCCTGGTCGAGCAGCACGCCCAGGATCACCTCGCCGATGCCGCGCGCGAGGAGGCAGATGACGAGCCAGACCGTGGGGTCGCGGAACTCGTGCGTGAGCTGCTGGAGCCCGGCGAGGCCCGCGGCCGCGCGTTCGAACGTGGGCCGCAGCTCGTCCTGCTGCCCCGACGCGCCGGCGCGGTCCCAAGCCGCGCGGTAGGCGCCGTCGAGGAGCTGCAACCGGCGCAGGTTGTGGTCCCGCGAGCGCTGCACGAGCCGGTAGACGACGTAGAGCTGGTAGACGCCGCAGGTGAGGATGGTCCAGCCGAGCGCGGTCCAGAAGTCGAAGATGTAGTCGGACGCGCTCTCGCCCGCGATGGCCGCGCGCACCTGGTCGGCCGGCGTCACGACCGGGACCGGACCCCCGACGGGTGGCAACGCAGGCGGGGGGAACGGCGGGGGCGGCGGAGGCGGTGGCTGCGTCACGCGGTGGGCTCGTCGGCGGTGACCGGCGCGGCCCCCGCGCCGGATGGCGCCGTGGCTTCCGTCGCCTCGCGGGCTCGGCGGTCGCGGTGCCACTTGAGGTTGCGGTCGAGCGCGGCGAAGACCGTGTCGTTGTCGGCCGAGAGCTGGTCGTGGACGTACTTCTCGAGCCCGATGCGGCGCATCCACGGGTTGAACGCCTCGTAGCTCTCCCAGAAGTGGACGCGGGTGTGGTCGTCGTCGACGGCCTCGAGGCGCACGGACCCCGCGGCGCGCGACCACAGCGGCTTGCCGATCGCGTCGTAGTGCCAGCTCTCGTGGAGCTTCACGTTGGTGACCCACTCCCAGCTCGTGCCGACGCCCTTCGACATGAGGAACTTCGGCACCGGGAACTTGCAGGTGCGCACGAGTCCTTCACCGATCTCGTCGCCCGGGTGCAGGATCGTGATCGATCCCAGCGCGTGTTGCGGCTTGTCGGGCTTGCGGTACCAGAACATGTCCCAGATCTCGACGAGCGGCGCGTCGATGTCGACGCTGTAGCTGTGCTCCTGCATGGCGGCGATCATAGGGATGTCCAAGGGAATGTGACCAGCGGCCGCGCCGCGGAGTGGTCCTTCAGGTGGCCCGGTCCCGGACCGATCATCGGGTGAGTCCGTCCACCCGAGATGGGGAGTCCGATGAACCGCCGATTGAACGCCGGAGCGCTGGCCCTGGTGACGGCCGCTGCGCTGGTCCTGGGCGCGTGCTCGAGCGGGGACAAGAAGGCCGCGACCACCACCACGAAGGCCAGGACCACCACGACCGCGGCCACGGTCACGACGGTCGCGAACAACCCCGAGGCCTACGCCAAGGCGCTCTACGCCGATTGGCAGCGCAACGACAAGACCGCCGCGCACCAGGTGGCGTCCGAGCTCGCGATGAGCCAGATGTTCGGGGTCGCGTACCTGCCCATCAACGACCAGGGTCCGAAGAGCCCTTACACGTTCCAGAGCTGCGAGGGCGCGGCGGGCTCGTTCGTCTGCACGTGGAACGCCGACACCCGCCAGATCCAGATGACGGTGCGCGACACCACCGGCGGCCAGCCGATCCAGGTGACGCAGGTCCTGCGCGACGGTCCGTGATCGCGACCGGCCGCGAGGAAGGGCGGGCGACGTCTACCGCTGGGCGCTGAGCCGGCGGTTCTTGAACTGCGCCTTGACGTAGTCGCGGTTCATCATCGCGATGAAGTCGATCGAGATCTCCTTCGGGCACGCGGCCTCGCACTCGCGGTGCAGCGTGCACGACCCGAAGTACTCCTCCATCGTGTCGACCATGGCGACGACGCGCTCGTAGCGCTCCGGCTGGCCCTGCGGGAGGATGTTGAGGTGGCTGACCTTGGCCGCGGTGAACAGCTGCGCCGCGCCGTTGGGGCACGCGGCCACGCACGCGCCGCAGCCGATGCACGCGGCCGCGTCCATCGCCCAGTCGGCGACGTCCTTGGGGATGAGCGTGAGGTTGGCCTCGGAGGCGCTGCCCGTGGGAACGGTGATGAAGCCACCCGACTCGATGATGCGGTCGAGCGCGCTGCGGTTGACCGCAAGGTCCTTCACGATCGGGAACGAGCGGGCCCGCCACGGCTCCACCGTGATGTTGGCGCCGTCCTCGAACTTGCGCATGTGGAGCTGGCAGGTGGCCGTGCCCTTCTCGGGTCCGTGGGCCTGCCCGTTGATCATCATCGAGCACGAGCCGCAGATGCCCTCACGGCAGTCGTGGTCGAAGGCGACCGGCTCGACGCCGTCGGCGAGGAGCTGCTCGTTGAGCACGTCGAACAGCTCGAGGAACGACATGTCGGGGCTGACGTCGTCGACGGAGTACTCCTCGAAGCCACCGTCGGCCTTCGGACCCGCCTGGCGCCAGACGCGCAGATTCACGTGCATGGCTACTTGTAGCTCCTCTGTGCGAGCTTCACGTTCTCGAATACGAGCGGTTCCTTGTGCAGCACCGGGTCCTCGCCGACCCCGGTGAACTCCCACGCCCCCGCGTAGGCGAAGTCGTCGTCGTCGCGTAGCGCCTCGCCGTCCTCGGTCTGGTGCTCCACCCGGAAGTGGCCACCGCAGCTCTCCTCGCGGTGGAGCGCGTCGAGGCACATGAGCTCGGAGAACTCGAGGAAGTCGGCGACGCGTCCCGCACGCTCGAGCGACTGGTTGAAGTCCATGTCACTGCCGAGCACCTTGACGTCGCGGTAGAACTCGTCGCGCAGCGCCGGGATCTCGCCCAACGCCTTGGTGAGCGAGTCCTGCGAGCGGGCCATGCCGCAGTTGTCCCAGACGATCTTGCCGAGCTCGCGGTGGAAGTGGTCGGGTGACTTGGTGCCCCGCACCGCGAGGAGCCGCTTGGTGCGCTCCGAGACCTCGGCCTCGGCGGCGACGAAGGCCGGGTCGCTGGTGGGCACCGGCTGCTGCCCGAGCTGCGGGGCGAGGTAGCCCGAGATGGTGGCGGGCAGCACGAAGTAGCCGTCGGCGAGCCCCTGCATGAGCGCGCTCGCCCCGAGCCGGTTGGCGCCGTGGTCGGAGAAGTTGGCCTCGCCCAGCGCGTAGAGCCCGGGCACGTTGGTCATGAGGTCGTAGTCGACCCAGAGCCCGCCCATCGTGTAGTGGACGGCCGGGTAGATGCGCATCGGCACGCGGTACGGGTCCTCGCCGGTGATGCGCTCGTACATCTGGAAGAGGTTGTCGTAGCGCTCCTCGATGACGTGGCGGCCCAGCCGGCCGATCGCCTCGGCGAAGTCGAGGTACACGCCGTTCTTGAGCGGCCCGACCCCGCGGCCATCGTCGACCTCGCGCTTCGACGCGCGCGACGCGACGTCGCGGGGGACCAGGTTGCCGAAGGCCGGGTAGCGGCGCTCGAGGTAGTAGTCGCGGTCGGCCTCGGGGATGAGGTCGGGGGACCGCGTGTCGCCCGGGTCCTTCGGCACCCAGATCCGGCCGTCGTTGCGCAGCGACTCGGACATCAGCGTGA
The DNA here is from genome assembly GCA_017882925.1 of Acidimicrobiia bacterium. Taxonomy (GTDB): domain Bacteria; phylum Actinomycetota; class Acidimicrobiia; order IMCC26256; family Chersky-534; genus Chersky-534. Next base: position 22,927 of record JADGOM010000271.1, read on the forward strand.
GCTTCGACTGGAAGTCGTCCGACGCCGGGATGCACGTGGGGTGGATCTGCGTGTAGCAGGGGTTGGCGAAGTAGGCGCCCTTGCGGTGCGCGCGCCAGGCCGCGGTGACGTTGCAGCCCTTGGCGTTGGTGGAGAGGAAGAAGGCGTTGCTGTAGCCGCCGGTTGCGAGCACGACCGCGTGGGCGGAGTGCGAGCTCACCTCGCCCGTGATCAGGTCGCGCACGACGATGCCCACGGCGACGCCGTCCTTGACCACCAGGTCGAGCATCTCGGTGCGCGGGTACATCTCCACGGTGCCGAGGTTGATCTGGCGCTCGAGCGCCTGGTACGACCCGAGCAGGAGCTGCTGGCCGGTCTGGCCCCGCGCGTAGAAGGTGCGCGAGACCTGCGCGCCACCGAAGGAGCGGTTGTCGAGCAGGCCGCCGTACTCCCGCGCGAAGGGCACGCCCTGCGCGGTGCACTGGTCGATGATGTCGACCGACACCTGGGCCAGGCGGTACACGTTGGCCTCGCGGGCGCGGTAGTCGCCGCCCTTCACGGTGTCGTAGAAGAGGCGGAAGATGCTGTCGCCGTCGCTCTGGTAGTTCTTCGCCGCGTTGATGCCGCCCTGGGCCGCGATGCTGTGGGCCCGGCGGGGCGAGTCCTGGAAGCAGAACGCCTTGACCTTGTAGCCGAGCTCGCCGAGCGTGGCCGCGGCCGACGCGCCGGCGAGACCCGTGCCCACGACGATGATCTCGAACTTGCGCTTGTTGGCCGGGTTCACCAGCTTCGTGGCGAACTTGTGGTCATCCCACTTGTGCTCGATGGGCCCGGGCGGGACCTTGCCGTCGAGCGGCTCGGAGGCGGTCGTGTAGTTCGTCATTGGATCGGGGTCTCCGCTCAGCTCACGGCGCCGGTGAGGACGGCGATCGGAATGCTCACGTTGCCGATGGTGATGAGGGCCGCGAAGCCGGTCGCGAAGTAGCGCCGGGCCCGGTTGTACGAGGGGTTGTTGAGCCCGAGGCTCTGGAACATCGCCCAGGCGCCGTGGAAGATGTGGATGCCGAGCGCGATGTTGGCGACGATGTAGATCGCGGCGATGTACCACTTGTTGAAGCTCTGGACCATGTTCTCGTAGGGGGCGCCGCGCACGAAGTGCGGGTTGAGCGTGCCCCACGTGAGATCGGCCAGGTGGTAGATGAGGAACAGGCCGATGATGATCCCGGTCCAGCGCATCGTGCGCGACGCGAAGTCGGCGGCCACGTAGTTGCGGCCGCCCTTGTACTTCACGGGCCGGGCCGCGTGGTTCATGCGGGTGAGCTGGTACGCCGACGTGATGTGGAGGAAGAAGGCGCCGATCAGGCCGACGCGCAGGATCCACAGGAAGACCGTGCGGGGCAGCGCCGGCTCGAGGATCGTGCGGAGCCACTCGCCGTACTGGTCGACCTCCTTGGCGCTGAGGAAGACCTTCAGGTTGCCGATCATGTGCACGAGCACGAAGCCCAGCAGCATGATCCCGGTGACGGCCATGACCCACTTCTTGCCGATGGCCGACCGCCAGAAGTGCACAGGCCACGGGGCGCCGCGCTGCTTCTTCTGCGGAACCGGCGCCCCCGTGTCCTTGGCGAGCCGGTCGGCGTCGTCGGCGCCGGCCTTCTGGCTGGCCGTCGAGACTTCTTGGATCGTCACGCTCTTCGCCTCCGCGCCTGCAACCCCCCCGGGCCGCATTCCGGGTCGCACGTTAGCGCCGTGGAACGGCGGAGGGCCTATTCGGAACACCGGCGCTGGCCTGCCCGCATGCCGGTCTCCGGAGGGCCGTTGGTACGCTGCGCGCTTTCGAGGAACGGAGCGCCGGCATGAATCGTCCCGGGACTCTTGGCGAGCTGCGATCGAGTGGTTGGGTCTCGCGGCCGGTCAAGGAAGAGGTTCGGAGCAACGCGATCCGGCGGATCGCGGCGGGCGAGCCCCTCGTCGACGGGATCGTGGGCTACGAGGACACCGTCCTGCCCCAGCTGGAGAACGCGCTGCTCGCGGGCCACGACGTGATCTTCCTGGGCGAGCGGGGCCAGGCGAAGACCCGGATCATCCGGTCGCTCACCAACCTGCTCGACGAGTGGATGCCCATCGTCGCCGGCAGCGAGATCAACGACGACCCCTACGCGCCGATCTCCCAGCACGCCCGGGTGCTCGTCGCCGAACGGGGTGACGAGACCCCGATCGAGTGGGTGCACCGCGACCGCCGGTTCGGGGAGAAGCTCGCCACCCCCGACACGTCGATCGCCGACCTCATCGGCGAGGTCGACCCGATCAAGGTCGCCGAGGGCCGTTACCTCTCCGACGAGCTCACGATCCACTACGGGCTCGTCCCCCGCACCAACCGCGGCATCTTCGCGATCAACGAGCTCCCCGACCTCGCCGAGCGCATCCAGGTCGGCCTCCTCAACGTCCTCGAGGAGCGCGACGTCCAGATCCGCGGCTACAAGATCCGCCTGCCCATCGACGCCATGCTCGTCGCCTCGGCCAACCCCGAGGACTACACCAACCGGGGCCGGATCATCACGCCGCTGAAGGACCGCTTCGGCAGCCAGATCCGCACGCACTACCCGCTCGACGCGCAGCTCGAGATGGACGTCGTGGCGCAGGAGGTGCGCCCGCTGGTCGCGGAGGGCCTCGTCGTCCACGTCCCCGACTTCATGGCCGAGATCGTCGCCGAGGTGAGCCAGCTCGCCCGGCGCTCACCCCACGTCAACCAGCGCTCGGGGGTGTCGGTGCGGCTCTCGATCGCCAACTACGAGACGCTCGTCGCGAACGCGACGCGCCGCGCGTTGCACGCGGGGGAGCACGAGGTGGTCCCGCGCGTCAGCGACCTCGATGCGCTGGTCGCGTCGACCGCGGGCAAGATCGAGATCGAGACCCTCGACGACGGGCGTGAGGAGCAGGTGCTCGAGCGCATCCTCCGGGCCGCGATCCTCGAGGTGTTCCGGGCCCGCGTGCGGCCGGAGCTGCTCGGCCCCGTCGTCCAGGAGTTCGAGGCCGGCGCGATCGCCCACACGGGTGAAGACGTTCCCGCGGCGCGCTACGAGGAGACGTTGGAGACGGTGTCGGCGCTGCGGACCGTGTTGTCCGACCTCGACGTCGGGGAGACCCCGGCCGGGGTCGCGTCGGCCGTGGAGTTCGTCCTCGAAGGGCTCCACCTCTCGAAGCGCCTCAACAAGGACGCGGTCGGCAACCGCGCCACGTACCGCTCGCGCGGCTGAGCCGCCCCTCGACGGGTCGGGGTCACGGCAGGATCAGGTGCACGTCACCGAACTCGTGCCATTGGTAGCCCTCGGCGAGGCTCGCCGCGTACGAGGTCTCGAGCAGCCCGCGCCCGGCGACGGCCTCGAGCATCAGCAGGTGTGACGCCTCGGGCTCGTGCCAGCCGGTGAGGAGCCCGTCGACCGCGGACACGCCGCGCTCGGGGGTGATCACGAGATCCGTCCAACCGTCGAGCGCGCGTACCCGGCCGTCGGCGCCGGCCGCGCTCTCGAGCGCGCGCACCACCGTGGTGCCGACCGCGACGACCCGTCCGCCCGCGGCGTGGGTGGCGTTGACCCGCATGGCGGTCGACTCCGGCACGTGCACCCGCTCCGGATACGGCAGCTCGGTCGACTCGAGCGACGCGACCCCGGTGTGCAGGACGAGCGGGGTCACCCCCACCCCTTTGGCCACCAGCCGGGTGATCACCTCGGGCGTGAACGGCCGCCCGGCGCTCGGCATCTCCGCGCTGCCGGGCTCGGTGACGTAGACGTTCTGGTACGCCGCGAGGGGCCACGGTCGCTCGACGTAGCCGTAGCGGATGGGCCGCCCATGCACGGTCAGCCACGTGAGCACGGGCTGCGGCAGCACGAGGTCGGCGACCCACAGCCGCGGGCTGTCGAGGTAGCGCTCCACGAGCTCCATCGACGCGTCGGGGCCGAGGTCGAGGTGGTGCGCCGGCGGCTCGCCGGTCCAGCGTTCGCTGTGGTCGCCGACCGCGCGCCGCGGCTCGACGACCCAGCGCTCGCCGTCGAGCCGGGTCGACAGGTGCACGACGACCGGGTCGCCGGCGGGCGTGGTCGCGCGCACCGCGGCCGGGATCGTGCCCGACGTGTTGATGACGACGAGGTCGCCGGCCTCGAGGAACGCGGGCAGCAACGCGAAGGTGGAGTGCGTGAGCTCCCCGGTCGCGCGGTGCGCCACCATCATCCGTACCGCGTCGCGCGTCATGCCGCGCGCTTCGGGGGGCGCGCCCGCCTCCAGGTGCGGTGGCAGGTCGAAGGTGAGCCGCGCCGTCGGCCTCGCCGCGGGGGACGCGCCCGGGAGCGTCGAGCCGGGGGTGGTCATGACGTCACCTCCACGCGGTCGGCGGCGCGGTACCGGCCGCTGGCCGGCCGTCGCGCGAGGAGCGCGAGCAGCGCGGGGACCACGGTCGCGGGCTCGGGGCGATCGGAGATGTCCTCGCCCGGGAAGGCCTCCTGGTGCATCTGCGTCCGCATGTCGCCGGGGTCGAACGAGTAGACGCGCAGCTCGGGGTGCTCGGCGCCGAGCACGTTGCCGAGCTGGTCGAGCGCGGCCTTCGACGAGCCGTAGCCACCCCAACCCTCGTAGCCCTCGACCGCGGCGTCGGAGGTGACGTCGACGATCGTGCCCCGGTCGCTCGCGTCGAGGAGGGGGAGGGCGGCCTGGATGAGACCGAGCGGACCGAGGACGTTGACCGCGTAGACGGCGGCCAGGGTGTCGAGCGGGTAGTCGGCGAGCGCGGGCTGGGGCGACGGCCCGAGGACGCTGGCGTTGTTGACGAGGAGGTCGAGCCCGCCGATCTCGCACGCCGCGGCGACGAGGGCGCGCCGGTGCTCCGGGTCGGCCACGTCGCCCGCGACCGCGCGGACGGTGGCGCCGGGGGCGGCGTCCCGGATCCCCGCGGCGGCACCGTCGAGCGCGTCCGCGCCCCGGGCGTCGAGGACGAGGTGCCAACCGTCGGCGGCGAGGCGCTCGGCGAGGGCCAGTCCGAAGCCCCGGGAAGCGCCGGTGATGACTGCGACTGCCATGACGACCTCCTGGTCAACCCACTTATGCAAGGAACTACTTCTGAAAGTAGGCCCGCACGCGGGAAGAGGCAAGGGGTTTCTGGTCGCCGCCGGCCGGAGCCCGTGCGCGCCGACCGGGCGGGGTTACATGTCGCCGCCGGGGGGCTGGTTCTGCTTGAACAGGGCGCACTTGTCGTTGGCGTAGCGCTCGAGGTTGTTGGACGCCTGCTCGTAGCGCTTGCGCTGCGCGGGGGTGATCTTCTCGCCCCGCTCGGCCCGCTGGAACCCGGTGAGGAACAGTTGCGCGTCGGGCCGGATCTCGGCCGGCGCCCGGTCGACCACCAGGGTGAGCAGGGCCAGCCGCTTCGAGTTCTTGACCGTGGCCACGGCCTCGTCGAGGTTGTAGGCCGCCTGGCAGAACGGCTTGGGCGCGAGCTTCCCCGACTTCTTGGCCTGGGCGACGGCTGCGCTCTTGCTCGTGCACGCGCCGGTGAGCGTCAGGACGAGCAGGGCGGCCGCGATGAGCGGGAGGGTCCGACGCATGCGCGCATTGTGGCCGACCCGGACCCGGGTTCACAGTCGGGCGACCCGCCCAGGCGCGCCTGCGGGGTCGGCCGGCGCGGCTCGCCGACGGTTCTCCCGGCCGGCCCGAGTTGTAGCCTCCTGGCGATGAGCCGTGGTTTTCGGTACTCCCGGTGGGACGGCACGCAGGTCGGCTTCGATCTCGACGCCGACGCGCTCATGGAGGAGATGTCCGACGATCTCCTGTACCACGGCGATCTCAACGCCGCGCTGCGCCGGCTCCTGCAGCAGGGCTTCCGCGACCGCGACGGCCGCGACCTCATGGGCCTGCGCGAGATGATCGAGCGCCTCCGCGAGAAGCGCCGCGAGGAGCTCGACAAGCGCGACCTCGGGGGCGTCTACGACGACGTCGCCCAGCGGCTGTCGGAGGTCATCGACGAGGAGCGTGCGGGCATCGACCAACGGGTCGACGACGCGCAGCTCAACGGTGACCAGCGGGCCAAGGAGATCACCGAGCAGGCCGCGCAGCAGCGGCGCCAGCAGCTGGAGGAGCTGCCACCCGACCTCGCCGGCCGCGTGCAGGCCCTCCAGGAGTACGAGTTCATGGACCCGCAGGCCCGTCAGCACTTCGAGGAGCTGATGGACGAGCTGCGGCAGCAGCTGATGCAGAGCTACTTCAACCAGATGGCCGAGGGCATGTCGGACGTCTCGCCCGAGCAGCTCGCCCGCACCAAGGACATGCTCGCCGAGCTCAACCAGATGCTCGAGCAGCGCGAGCGGGGCGAGGAGCCCGACTTCGACCGGTTCATGGAGCAGTACGGCGACTTCTTCCCGGGCAACCCGCAGAGCCTCGACCAGCTGCTCGAGCAGATGGCCCAATCGATGGCGCAGATGCAGCAGCTCCTCAACTCGATGACGCCCGAGCAGCGCGCGCAGCTGCAGGGCCTCGCGGAGGCGCTCCTCGAGGACATGGACCTGCGCTGGCAGGTCGACGCGCTCTCGCGCAACCTCCAGAACGCGTTCCCGAACCTGCCCTGGAACCAATCGATGAGCTTCGAAGGCAGCGACCCGCTGCAGATGGGGCAGATGCCGGGCCTGCTGCAGACGCTCGGCGACCTCGACGAGCTCGAGAACCTCATGCGCTCGGCCACCCAGCCCGGCGAGCTCGCGGAGGTCGACCTCGACCGGGCCCGCGACCTTCTCGGCGACGACGCGGCCCGGTCGCTCGAGAAGCTGGCCGAGCTCACGCGGATGCTCGAGGAGGCGGGGCTCATCGAGCAGCGCGAGGGCCGCATGGAGCTCACGCCGCGGGCGATCCGGGCGATCGGCCAGAAGGCGCTGTCCGACCTCTACCGGAAGCTCTTCCAGGACCGCGGCGGTCGGCACGAGATCGAGCGCGTCGGCGTCGGGCACGAACGCGCGTACGAGCACAAGCCCTACGAGTTCGGCGACCCGTTCAACCTCAACGTCGAGCAGACCATCCGCAACGCGATCCGGCGCGGCGGGGGCGGCACCCCGGTCCGGCTCACGGCCGACGACTTCGAGGTCGAGCGCACGGAGATGACCACGCGCTCCGCGACGGTGCTCCTGCTCGACGTCTCGATGTCGATGCCGATGCGCGACAACTTCCTGCCCGCGAAGAAGGTCGCGATGGCGCTGCACTCGCTCATCACGAGTCAGTTCCCCCAGGACTACTTCGGCCTCGTGAGCTTCGGGCGCGTCGCCCGCGAGGTGAAGCCCGAGCGGCTCCCGGAGCTGTCGTGGGACTTCGAGTACGGCACCAACATGCAGCACGCGCTCACGCTGGCCCGCCGGATGCTGTCGCGCCAGACAGGGACCAAGCAGGTGATCATGGTCACCGACGGCGAGCCGACCGCGCACATCACGCCCCAGGGCGACGCCTACTTCAACTACCCGCCCGACTACGAGACCGTCGAGCAGACGATGCGCGAGGTGATGCGGTGCACGCGTGACGGCATCCGCATCAACACGTTCATGCTCGACGAGAGCTACTACCTCCGCGACTTCGTGGAACGGATGACCAAGGTCAACCGGGGCCGGGCGTTCTACACGTCGCCCGACACCCTCGGCGACTACGTCCTCGTCGACTTCCTCGAAGACCGACGTCGGCACCGCCGAGCCGGGTAGTCGTCGGCACCGCCGGGGCCGGCGGCCGATTCCGGGGACGAGGGGCTCAGGTCCCGGGGCCGAAATGCCGAAGAAGCGCCGTGCCTCTCGTCCCTTCGCGCCTACGGCCCCCGCGGAACGTGCCGACCCCCGATCTCGCGGCGCCCCCCGAACCCGACGTCCGCCCCGCATGGTCGATCGACGAGATGCTGCCGAGCAGCCCGCGCAGCCGGGCCGTCATCGCCCCGGCCGAGGCGCCCCGCCGTCGAGCCCGCAAGGAGGTGGCCCCGGCCCTTCCGCCCGCCCCTCAACCCGACCCGCCTGAGCTCGCGGCCGGCCCCGAGCCCGGATCGGAGCCACCGCCGGAGCCGGTGGCCGCGTCCCCGGCCGAGGCGGCCGCGGTCGCGGAGGCGTCGCCGCGCCGCCGCTCGCTCCGCCGGGCGGA
>JADGOM010000272.1 GCA_017882925.1 Acidimicrobiia bacterium
CACCTCTGGGCGAGGCGCTTGCTGACCTGCGGTAGCTCGAGTGCGCCCGGAGGGAGTCGAACCCCCAACCTTCTGATCCGTAGTCAGATGCTCTATCCATTGAGCTACGAGCGCATGTGGTGCGGCGGGCAGTCTAGGTGACGGGTCGGCGACCGGTCGGGCCGTTGCCCGGACCGGCCCGCGGGGCCACGACCGCCTCCGCGTCGGCCACCGGTGCGGCGAGTCGCAGCTGGCGACCCCCGAAGAGGATCGAGACGACCGCGAACCACGTCCAGCCCAGCACCAGCCCGGCCACAACATCGGTGAGCCAGTGCACGCCGAGGAGCACCCGGCTCGCGGCGATGGCTGCGGCGAGACCGCCGGCGACACCCGCGAGCACGACGCGGACCCGGCGACTCCGCCCGGATCCGAGGAGCAATGCCACCGCCGCCAAGGTTGCCGCGCTCGCGGCCGCGTGCCCGGACGGGAAGGACGAGCCCGAGAACCCGGCGAGCCGGTCGACCTCCGGACGCAGCCGGTCGACGATCGACTTGATCGCCGACACCATCAACGACTCACCCGCCATCACGACGACCAGGAACAGGATCACGTTGCGCACCGGTAGTCGCCGCCAGACGACGAGCACGGTGACGAGGGCGATCGTGATCAGACCCCCCGTCGAGCCGATGCGGGTGAGCGCGCGCAGTACATCCGTCGACCCGGACGTCGCGTTTCGTGCAGCCCACCGCGCGACGCGCAGGTCGTAGCGGGCGAGCCCGACATCGGCCTGCACCATCCACGCAACGGCCCCGAAGACCAACGCCCCCGCGATCCCGGCCACCAGCGCGGCACCTGGCGGTACCGCCACCGAAGGCCACCGCCACACCAGCGCGGCAGCGATGCACCCGGTTGCGACCGCGATGACGATGGTGGCGAAGAGCACCTGCATGCGCCCTCCCCGACGAGCGGACCGGGCCACGATAACGACCTCGCGGGGCCGCGCGGGCGTAGCGTCAGGGCATGGAGCTTCGCGATGCCTTGCGGACGACGGGTGCGATCCGGCAGTTCACCAACGAGCCCGTCGACACCGCGACACTGCACCGGGTCCTCGACAACGCGCGCTTCGCGCCGAGCGGCGGCAATCGCCAGGGCTGGCGGCTCATCGTCGTCGAGGACCCCGGCCTACGGCAGCAGCTGCGCGATCTCTACCTGCGGGGTTGGTACGACTACCTCGCCATCGGCGCCGCGGGCCTGGTCGGCTGGGCACCGGTGACCGATCGGGAGGCCGAAGCCCGGGCGCTCGAGCAGGCGCCGGACATGGCGGCCCGGGCCGCGGCCACGCCCGAGCGGGGCGGGTTCGCCGAGCACCTCGACGAGGTGCCGGTGCTCATGATCCTGCTCGCGGATCTCCGTGCCCTCGCTGCCGTCGACCGCGACTTCGACCGCTACACGCTGGTGGGCGGAGCATCGATCTACCCGTTCGCGTGGAGCGTCCTCCTCGCGGCGCGCGAGGAAGGTCTCGGCGGCGTCATCACCACGATGCTCACACGCGAGGAGCCGGCGGTCCGCGGGGTCCTCGGCATCCCGGGCGAGTTCGCCGTCGTCGCCGGGATCGCCCTCGGGCACCCGGTGAAGCAGCCGACCCGTTTGCGGCGGCAGGAGGTCGAGGAGTTCACGACCGTCGACCGCTTCGACGGCGCCGCCTTCACCGCCGGGCCTCAACCGGGCGGTTGACGGCGGTTGTAGCGTCCCGCCGATGGCACCTCCGGTCATAGTCGTCGGCTCCGGCGCCGCGGGGCTCGCCGCCGCGTTGGCGGCCGCGCACCGGGGTGCCGAGGTGGTGGTCCTCGAGGCCGCACCCGCGATCGGCGGCACGACCGCGATCTCGGGCGGCGTGGTCTGGGCCCCCGGCAACGCGTACGACGGGTCGGATCCGGCCGAGGCCCACATGTACGTGCAGGCCGTCGCGCGTGGCGACGTCGACCGGCCCGCCCTCGACGCGTTCGTCGACGACGCGGGTCGCGTGATGGCCGCGATCGAAGACCGCACCCGGTTGCGGTGGGCGCCGCTCCACGACTGGCCCGACTACCACAGCGAGTTTCCCGGCGGCCGCGACGGTGGCCGCTCGATCTGGCCGACGCCGATGACGGTCCCCGCGCCCGTGGCCGCGCTCGTGCAGCCCGCGCCCGACAGCCGGAGCCGGCCGGCCGATGACGCCGCCGGCATCACCGACGCAACCGTCTTCCGGGGTCCCGTGCGCGGCCAGGGTCTCGTCGGCGGCCTCCTCGACGGCCTCCTCGACGCCGGCGTCGATGTGCGGAGCGACACGCGCGTCGAGCAGCTCCTGCAATCGGAGGCCGGCATCCGGGGCGTGCGCCTCGCGGCCGAGCAGCTCGAGGGGCGCGTCGTGCTCGCGACCGGCGGCTTCCAGTTCGACCCCGAGCTGCGGGCCGTGTTCCTCCCGGCGCCCGGGATCGTGCCGCTCGGAACGCCCGGGTGCAGCGGCGACGGCCTGCGCATGGCGATGGCCGCCGGCAGCCGGCTCGGAAACATGACCGAGGGCTGGTGGATGCCGACGATCACGGTTCCCGGCGAGGAGCTCAACGGCGCGCCGTACAGCCGACCCCTGCACCGCGAACGGGCCCAGCCCGGATCGATCCTCGTCGACCAGCGCGGGTTGCGCTTCGTCGACGAGGCCCAGAACTACTGCGACGTCGGCCGCGCGATGCAGCGCTTCGACGCCGGCACGTACTCGTACCCGGCGTCGCCGTGCTGGCTCGTGTTCGACGCCACGTACCGCGGGCGCTACCCGATCGGCCCGATCGAACCGGGCGACCCCGATCCGCAGTGGCTGCAGCGCGCCGACGACCTCGCGGCCCTCGCCGAGCAGCTCAGCGTCCCCGCCGCCACCCTCGTCGAGACCGTACGCAGGTTCAATGCGGGCGCAGTGATCGGGGAGGATCCCGACTTCGGCCGCGGCAGCCGGCCGTACGACCGCTGGATCGGCGACCGGTCGGCATCGAACCCGACCCTCGCGCCGATCGCCGACGGCCCGTTCTTCGCGGTGCGCGTCGGCCTCGGTTGCATGGGTACGAAGGGCGGCCCCCGCACCGACGACCGCGGCCGCGTGCTCGACACCTCCGGCCGCCCGTTGCCCGGGCTCTACGCCGCGGGGAACGCGGCCGCGAGCCCCTTCGGCATCGGGGTCGCCGCGGGTGGCGGCACCATCGGGCCCGCGCTCGTCTTCGGCGACCGCGCCGGCGACGCGGCCGCGTGCGACCCGGGTTCGTGATGCACCCGCTCCGCACGTCCGAGTGGCCGGCGGACCCGAGCGAGCCGGTGCTCGACCTCACGATCGCCGGGATCCTGCGGGCCGCGGCCGACGCGGTGCCCGACCTCGTCGCGCTGGTGGCCGGGGTCCCCGAGCCCGAGCTCCGCACCCGGCGGACCTACGCGCAGCTCCGCGACGAGGCCGAACGGGTCGCCGACGCGTTGAGCACCCGCTTCGCGCCCGGCGAACGGATCGCGGTCTGGGCACCGAGCATCCCGGAATCGCTGGTGCTCACGTTCGCGGTGGCGATGGCCCGCCTCGTCCTGGTGCCCGTGAACCCGGCGCTGCGCGAGGAGGAGACCCGTCACATCCTCGAGACCGCGGGAGTAGCCGGCATCTTCCTCGTGGCCGAGCACCGAGGCAACGATCTCGCGGGGATCCTCGAGCGGATCCGGCCCCGGCTCCCGGAGCTGCGCGGGGTGTTCGACTTCGCGGGCTGGGCGGCCCTCACCGCCGACGCGCCATCGGCGCCGCTCCCGGCACCGGATCCCGACGATGTCGCGCAGATCATCTTCACGTCGGGCACCACCGGCGCGCCGAAGGGCGCGATGCTCACCCACCGCGGGATGGTCAACGCGGCGCGCGTCGCGGGCCGGCGCTTCGGCATCGAGCCCGGCGACGTCTACGTGATGACGATCCCGCTGTTCCACACCGGCGGGCAGGGCGTGTCGCTCGAGATCTGCCTCGGTCTCGCGACCAACGTGCTCGTGCGCCAGTTCGACCCCGGGCTGCAGCTCGAGCTCCTGGAGACCGAGCGCGCCACGCTCACGGTGGGCGTCCCCTCCATGCTGCTCGCCATCATCGGCCACCCCGACTTCGGCCACCGCGACGTACGCGCGCTCCGCAAGGTGAGCTCCGGCGGGGCCGTGGTCCCCGCGGACCTGATCCGGCACATCGAGACGACGCTCGACGTGCAGTCGACGATCGTGTTCGGCCAGACCGAGGCGTGCGGCTTCATCGCGCAGACCCATCTCGATGACGCCCCCGAGGACAAGGCCGAGACGCTCGGGCAGCTCCTCCCCGGAATCGAGGGCCGGGTCGTCGATCCCGACTCCGGCGCGGTCGTGCCGATTGGCGCGGTCGGCGAGCTGCAGATCCGCGGCTTCAACGTGATGACGGGCTACCGCGGCGACCCTGAGGCGACCGCGGCGGCGATCGACGCCGACGGCTGGCTGCACACCGGCGACCTCATGACGATGGACGCGCGCGGCTTCCTGCGCATCGCGGGCCGGGTGAAGGACATGGTCGTCACCGGGGGCGTCAACGTGTTCCCGATGGAGATCGAGCAGGTGATCGCGACCCACCCCGACGTCGCGCAGGTCGCGGTCATCGGGCGGCCCGACCGCCAGTGGGGCGAGGCGGTCGTCGCGTTCGTGCAGCCGGCCCCGGGCCGGACGCCCGACGCCGCCGCGCTCGACGGGTACACGCGCGCCCGGCTCGCGCGGCACAAGGTTCCCAAGCAATGGGTGTTCGTCGACGAGCTGCCGACCAACGCCTCGGGCAAGGTGCAGAAGTACATCCTGCGCGAGCGGCTCGAGGTCGACCACGACGCCTGACCGAAGGCCGCGCCGGTCCGGGCGGGAGGGCTCAGTCGCCGGCCGCCGGCTCGTGCAACCGGCCGCCGAGCCACTCGAGGAAGGCGGTGCGGTCGGCCTGTACCTTGGGGTCCGACAACGGCGCGCCGAGGATGAGCTCCGCGATGTGCGGCATCACGTAGGGGATGATCGCCACGCCGAGTTCGGCCAGCAGGAGCTGGCGCACGTCGACGTCGGGCGACAGCTCCCCCGACTCCTGGTCGGCTCGCATCTGCTCCTCGTAGCGTTCGAGGTGGCGGTCCCGGATCTCGCTCGACTCCGGGGTCTCCTCGAGCGCCTCCCACACGAGCAGCCGCACGTACTCGTTGCCGCCGCGGTACAGCTCGTCCTGCGCGAGCAGGCGCTGCGTGACCGACGACTTCGGGCGCGGCCCGGGCCACGGGCTGCCGTCGCTGCGCCGGCGGGTGAGCACAGCCCGGAACAGGCCGCGCTTCGAGCCGAAGTAGTAGTAGATGAGCTGCTTGTTGGCCTTCGCCGCCCGCGCGATCGCGTCGACCCGGCCGCCGCTGATGCCCTTCTGGCTGAACTCGCGCAACGCGGCGCGGAGGATGCGGGAGCGCGCGTCCGGTGCGTCGACCGACCAGCCCTCGGCCTCGTCGTCGACGTGGCCCGGGTCCCCCTCGGGCGTTCCCGCAACTGCGGCCATCAGACTCATTCCTCCGGATCGGCGGCCGCGCTTCTTCAGCCGCACCCCGGGGCCGGACGCTAGTCACCGCTCCAGGTGGCGGTCCAAGCTCTCGTGCATGTTGCTGATGGCGCGCTCCCACTCCGTCGCGAGCCGGAGCTGCTCGAAGCTGCGGGAGTGCAGCCCGCGCTGCTGGCGCTCGATGTTGCTGAAGTCCTGCCGCGGGATGAGACCCCAGTGCTCGGTGTCGTCCTTCGCGTAGCGGCCCTGCAGCTGCGGCGGACCGGGTTCCTCCCCCTCGGGGTACGTCGTGAGCGACCAGACCTCGAAGCGGCACCGCTCCGGATCGTCGCCGTAGGGCCGCGACCGGTAGCAGAGTGCGTTCGCGAATTGCGGCAGCACGAAGTAGTTGGGGAACGCGAAGACCTCGCCACCCCACAGCTTCATCGCCGGGCCGTACGGCGCGATCGGGATGCCGCGCGCCGCGGCGTCTTCGTAGATCGCGTCAACCGCGAGCCGCGGGAAGCTCTGGGCCGCATCGGGATGGTCGCGCACGCTCGCCATCACCCGGATGTCCTTCTCGAGCGTCATCGCGTCCTGACCCTCCCAGAAGATCCGGGAGAGCTCGAGGGACTGGTCCGGCGTCATCTTCACGCGCTGCGTTCCGTTCCGGAACGAGGAGTGGCCCCGCGCGTACGTCTCGTAGGCCAGCAACTGCGGCGGGGCCTCGTCGTCGGGACCCCGCCGGATCTGCGGGTGCGTCTGCATCGTGTGGTAGCCCTCGAGGAACGCCTCCTGCGCCAGCTTCCAGTTGGCGTCGAGGATCACCTCCTTCCACCACCAGACCCGCATGTTCTCCACGCCGAGCGGGTCGAGCATCGCGGGCACCGGCGCGAGCCCGTCGAGGAGCGGCGGCGCGTCGGGATCCATGTTGATCCACACGCACCCGCCCCACGTGTCGACGAGGCACTCGCGCAGGCGGAGGTCGTCGGGGTCGAGGCACTCGGGCGCGAAGCCCTCGGCCCCGAAGACGAACGAGCTCGAGCCGTCGAGGTTCCAGCGCCACCCGTGGAACGGGCACACGATCTGCCCGCCGGGGAAGCGGCCGTCACCCTTGGCGAGCTCGGTGGCGCGGTGGCGGCACGCGTTGAAGAACGCGCCGATCGACCCGTCGGCCTGGCGGACCACGATGATCGACTGGTCGCAGATCTCGTACTCGACGAAGTCGCCCGACGCGGGGATCTCCTCCAGGCGGCAGGCCATCTGCCACACGTGGGGCCAGAGCCGCTCCCGCTCGAGCTCGAAGAACGCGCGGTCGTAGTAGCGCTCGCGGGGCACGTGCAGCGGGTCCTTCATCGCGAAGGGCACACCACCGCGACCCGACTCCCGATCCGGGGCGACGGCCATCGTGTGCTCAGTCTCGGGGCGGTCCCCCGCACTGTCAACCACGCGTTTGAGCCCTCACGGCGCCCCGGTCGGACCCGGCGCCACGACGCCGCGCTTTCGCAGCACCACACCGTCGCCGCGGACCTGGAGCCGGCACGCGAGCCGCAACCCC
Source organism: Acidimicrobiia bacterium (assembly GCA_017882925.1). Lineage (GTDB taxonomy): Bacteria > Actinomycetota > Acidimicrobiia > IMCC26256 > Chersky-534 > Chersky-534. The sequence continues at coordinate 7,089 of JADGOM010000272.1, forward strand.
GGCCGCTGCGCCGAGGCCGGCAGCCGGGTCCGGAGCGCGAGCTCCTCGTCCGCGCCCTGCGGGACCGTGGCCTCCTCGCCCGCGATCACGTCGACCCGGCAGAGCATGCACTCCGCCTGGCCCCAGCACGTGGTCGGCCACTGGTAGCCGAGCCGCCACGCGGCCTCGATCACCGACTCCCCCGGCTCCGGCTCGAGGTCGGCGCCGAGGGGCTCCACCCGGACGCGGGTCATGCGGACGCTGCCATGTTGGCGGGTCACTGTACGGGCCCGGGCGCCCCGGTCGGGGCGACCGCAGATTTCGTTAGCGACCCTAACGTTCGCCCGCTACAATGTTCGAGTGGCTAAAGATCCCGACGGCATCCCGGCATCCGACAGCGACCCCACCGAGCTCGCCTCGCGGCTCCGGTTGACCATGGTCCGGCTCGCCCGGATGCTCCGCCAGCAGGACGAGTCGGGGCTCACCCCCACCCTCAGCGCCGCGCTCGCCACGGTGAATCGCGAGGGCCCGCTCACCCTGGGCGAGCTCGCGGCCCGCGAGCAGATCGCGCCGCCGAGCATCACCAACACCGTCGGCAAGCTCGAGGCGCTCGGGCTCGTCGTGCGGCTCACCGACCCGAAGGACAAGCGCATCTGCCGGGTCGAGGCCACCGAGGCGGGGCGCCTGCAGATCGAGTCGAACCGCACCCGCCGCGACGCGTGGCTCGCGAAGCGGCTCGTCGCGCTCGACGCGGACGACCTCGCGCGCCTCGTCGCCGCCGCCGACGTGCTCGAGCACCTCACCGTCGCGCCCCCGGAAGCCGAGGCGCCATGACGTTGCGCATCCGCAACCTCCGCCGCGACACGTTCAAGTCGATGCACGTGCGCAACTTCCGCCTGTTCTTCGGCGGTCAGCTGATCTCGCAGATCGGCAACTGGCTCACGATGATCGCGATGACCCTGCTGGTGCTGTCGATCACCGGAAACGGGCTGGCCGTCGGGATCATGGCTGCCTGCCAGTTCCTCCCGGTCCTGCTGATCGGCCCCTGGGCCGGCCTCATCGCCGACCGCTCCGACAAGCGCCGGCTGCTGTTCATCGTGCAGGTCGTCGCGATGCTGCAATCCTTCGCGCTCGCCGCCCTCGCGTTCATGCGCCCGACCCCCCTCATCCCCCTCTACCTCGTGGCGTTGGTCGGGGGCGTCACCGTGGCGTTCGACAACCCGGCCCGCCGGGCGTTCGTCACCGAGATGGTGCCCGACGAGGACATGAACAACGCGGTGAGCCTCAACAGCGCGCTGATGACCTCGTCGCGCATCTTCGGCCCCGCGCTCGCCGGCCTGCTCATCCACCTCTACGGCTACGGCTGGTGCTTCCTCGTCGACGCCTTCTCCTACATCGCGGTGCTCGTCTGCCTGGCGATGATGCGCACGAGCGAGCTGCGGCCGACCGCGGTCGCGGTCCGGGCCAAGGGCCAGGTGCGCGAAGGACTCCGCTACGTCCGGACGGTGCCCGAGCTGTGGATCCCGCTCGCGATGATGGCGCTCGTCGGTACGTTCGCGTTCAACTTCAACGTGGTGATCCCGCTCTTCGTCGAGAAGTCGCTCAGCGGCAGCGCGGCCCAGTTCACCCTGGTGCTCTCCGCGATGAGCGTGGGATCGCTCATCGGCGCGCTCTCGGTGGCCCGCCGCAAGTCGATCTCGATCCGCGACGTCGTGGTCGCGTCGCTCATCTTCGGGGCCGCGATGACGCTCTTCTCCTTCGCGCCCACGCTCGGGGTCGCGTTCCCCGTCGCACCGCTCGTCGGCTTCGGCAGCATCTCGTTCCTCACCGCATCCACCGCGATCGTGCAGATCTTCGCCGCCCCCAACATGCGGGGCCGGGTGCTCGCGCTCCAGGCGATGGTGTTCCTCGGGAGCACCCCCATCGGGGGCCCGATCCTCGGCGCGGTGTCCGACGCGTGGGGAGCCCGCGCCGGCCTGATCGTGGGCGCGCTCGCGTGCTTCGCGGCGGCGGCGTTCGGGGTGGTCGCGGGCCGGCGGCGGCTGGCCGTCCGGGTCCCCAAGGACGGCCGGACCGAGGTCGAGCAGGACCTGCCGATCGATCTCCTCGACGCGGGTAGCGACGCCCGCAGTCCCCTGCCCGCATGACCGCCTCCCGCCGGACCCGGCTTGACAATGGCGGCCTCCGGCGCGACGGTGCTGGTTCCATGAACACGTCTGCCGCCACCCCCCTTCTGCTCATGTAGGCGAACACCCCCGCCGGTGTTCGCCACAGCCTCCTACGCCTCCGGGCCGGGAGGTTTTTTGTTGCCCCGATCCGGTTCGACCGCCCGCACCACCGCTCCGCCCGCTCCTCCTGCACCGACGACCCCGCAAGGACACCCGATGACCGCACCTGCGCAACCCACGGCCTCCCAGCCCAAGCCGGCATCCGAGCGGTACCGCGCCTACCCCGTGGCCAACCTGCTCCCCGACCGCACGTGGCCGTCGAAGGTCCTCGACCACGCGCCCCGCTGGTGCAGCGTCGACCTGCGGGACGGCAACCAGGCCCTGATCGACCCGATGGACCCCGAGCGCAAGCGTCGCATGTTCGAGACGCTCGTCGGGATGGGGTTCAAGGAGATCGAGGTCGGCTTCCCGTCGGCGTCGCAGCCCGACTTCGACTTCCTGCGGCTGCTCGTCGAGGAGCAGCTGATCCCGGACGACGTCGCGGTCCAGGTGCTGGTGCAGTGCCGGGCCGACCTGATGGACCGCACCTTCGAGAGCCTGGCCGGCGTGAAGCACGCGATCGTGCACTTCTACAACTCCACGTCGGAGGTGCAGCGGCGCGTGGTGTTCGGCCTCGACAAGGCCGGGATCATCGAGATCGCGGCGAACGCGGCGCGCCTGGTCGTCGAGAAGTCGGCCGAGGTCCCCGACATCGACATCCGCTACGAGTACTCACCGGAGAGCTTCACCGCCACCGAGATCGACTTCGCGATCGAGATCTGCGAGGCGGTCATGGACGTGATCCAGCCCACCGTCGAGCGGCCCTTGATCCTCAACCTGCCGGCCACGGTCGAGATGTCGACGCCCAACGTCTACGCGGATCTGATCGAGTACTTCCACCGCAACATCAAGCACCGCGAGACCGTGGTCATCTCGCTCCACCCCCACAACGACCGCGGCTCCGCGGTCGCGGCGGCGGAGCTCGGGCTGTTGGCCGGGGCCGACCGGGTCGAGGGCACGCTGTTCGGCAACGGCGAGCGCACCGGCAACCTCGACCTGGTGACAGTGGGTCTGAACCTCTACACCCAGGGCATCGACCCCCGGCTCGACTTCTCCAACATCGACGCGCTGCGCCGCACCGCGGAGTACTGCAACCGGCTGCCGGTGCACGAGCGCCACCCGTACGCGGGTGACCTCGTGTACACCGCGTTCTCCGGCAGCCATCAGGACGCGATCAAGAAGGGGCTCGCCGCACTCCCCGAGGACGCGGTGTGGGACGTTCCCTACCTGCCGATCGACCCCGCCGACGTCGGCCGCACCTACGAGGCCGTCATCCGGGTCAACAGCCAGTCGGGCAAGGGCGGCGTCGCCTACATCATGGAGGCGGAGCACGGCCTGGTGCTGCCGCGCCGCCTGCAGATCGAGTTCTCGCACTCGGTCCAGACCGTCGCCGAGGACACCGGCACCGAGATCACGCCGATCCGCATGTGGGACCTCTTCACCGACGAGTACCTGGCCCCCGAAGCGCCGTTCCAGCTGTTGAGCCACGAGGTCGCGACGACCGAGGGCGCCGACGGCGGGTCTGCACGCGTCACGGCCCAGATGCTGGTGCGAGGAGAGCACGTCACCGTGCAGGGCTCGGGCAACGGGCCCATCGACGCGTTCGTCCACGGTCTCCACGATGTGCTCGGCATCGAGATCGACGTGGTCGACTACCAGGAGCACGCGCTGGGACGCGGCGCCGACGCGTCGGCGGTGGCCTACGTCGAGACGATCGGGGCCGACGGCTCCGGACGCTGGGGCGTGGGCCTGCACCCCAACATCCTCGCGGCGTCGCTGCACGCGGTGGTCAGCGCGATCAACGGCCGGGAGCCGCGCCCGGCCTGAGCTCCGGGTCGTCGTGCTCCGGGGCGTCGAGCTCCGGGGCGTCGAGGTCCCACGCTCCGGCCGGGTCGGTGTGGAGCACCTCCGAGGGATGGCGAACCGACCGGAGGCTGATGGCGGCGAGCGCGCCCGCGCCCGCCGGGACCAGTGTGCCGAGCGCGCGGTACACGAGCGCACCCGCGAGCGCGGGCGCGAACGGCACGCCGTAGTGGTGCAGGACCGTGGGCATCGCGACCTCGGTGATGCCGAAGCCGCCGGGCACGAGCGGGACCTCGGCCGCGATGATGCCCACGCTGTAGGCGAGGAACAGCACGTCGAACGACACGTGCACGCCCGCGGCGATGAGCGCGCAATTGAGGCAGAGCCCGTCGGCCAGCCACGCACCCGCGACGAGCACCACGAGCACGATGCGGTTCCACCGGCTGCCGAGGACGTCGCGCCCCTCGTCGTAGAGCTCGAACGCCTGCTGCTGCTGCACCGCGGGCGGTGGCGAGTCGCGCCAGAACAACACCCAGTGCCAGAACCGGGTCGCGAGCTGCACGGTGGTGCGCCGCGACGCGAGCACGGTGACGAGCACGAGCAGCACGAGCACGGTCGCGGCCGCCGCGATCGCGGGTGACCGCTCGTCGCGGTGCAGGTCGGCGAGCGAGCCCGCGATGATCAGGTCGACGGCGGCGATGGCGTAGAGCGTGCCGGTGCTGAACCACTCCGAGAGCCCGAGCGCGAGGAACACCCGCCGGCGGGGCATGCCGCGCCGGCGCAGCTCGGCCGCCCCGAGCGCGAGTCCTTCGGCGGGTGACGCGGGCGTGATGATGCCGAGGCCGTAGACGACCAGCGCGAGCTGGACCGCGGCGCCGAAGCCGAACCGGGGCGTCGACCCGGTGAGCCGGCGGAGGTGGCCGGCGATGAACAGGTAGCTCACCGCTTCGCAGCCGAGGCCCGCGACGACCCAGGCGGGGTCGACGTCGCGCAGCGCTTCGACCGCCTCGCTCACGCCCCCGGCCAACTGCGCGATGACCACGATCGCCACCGCGCCCACGGCGAGACCGATCAACGTCAACACGATGCGCCGGTGCCGCGCCCGTTTCGGTGGGGTCGCCAGCCCGTCCGGGGCGATGGCCATGCGACCGTTCTACCCTGTGCACAGCGTCACGGAACGGCCCCCGGCCCCACGCACCACGGATTCGGGGCCGGGAGCCGCGGTTTCCCCACCGGGGGAGCCGGGAAGCAGCCGACACGACCGACCCACACACCGGCCCGCAGCACCATCAGTCGAACGACGAAGGGACACCCGTGGCGGATTCACGCGACATCGAGGCCGAGGTCGGGCAGTCGGGCGAGACCCTCGACGAGGAGGGCGTCCCCGATCTCAACGGGCCGCTGCCCGGCAAGGCGGCGACCGGCGACCCGCAGGAAGGCCAGGCACCCCCGGGGACGCGGCCACGCGCCAGCGTCGACTTCGGCACCACGGCCGCGGAGCAGCGTGAGGGTGAGGGCCTCGACGGTCGGCTCGCCCGCGAGGTCCCCGACGTGTTCGAGCAGATCGACCGGGACGAGGACGAGGACCCGAACGCGATCGGCAACGTGATCGACGTCGACACGCTCGAGATCCTCGACGAGGACCGGGACGACGACGAGGAGCTCGGCCTCGCCGGCGAGCTGGTCGACGGCGATACCGACGACGCCGACTCCGAACGCGACGCGCCCGGCGCGTGGAACCCGGCCGACCTCCCGGCCGAGGAGCAGGCGATGCACATCGAGCACGACTGACCGTTTCGCGCCGCGTCACCGGGTGGCCCGCGGCCGAACGCGTGGGCCAAGCTGCGGGCATGACCGCTCCGCGAGTTCTCGTCACGCGCCATCTTCCCGACGGCGGCCTCGATCCGCTCATCGAGGCCGGTTACGACGTCACGCTGCCCATACCCGGCGAGGCGTTGTCCCACTCCGACGTCGTCGCCCTCATCCCCGGCCACGCGGGTCTTGTGTGCGACCTCACCGACCTCACCGACGCCGAGGTGATCGAGGCCGGGCTCCCGACCCTGCAGGTGATCGCCACGGTCTCGGTGGGCTTCGACAAGATCGACCGCGTCACCGCGGCCGCCCACGGGGTCGCGGTGACCAACACCCCGGGCGTGCTCGACGAGACGACCGCCGACCTCGCGTTCCTCCTGATCCTCACGGCCGCGCGGCGCTCCTCCGGCGCGGAGGCCGATCTCCGGGCCGGCCGCTGGACCGGGTGGGCCATCGACGACCACCTCGGCGTCGACGTACACGGCGCGACCCTCGGTCTGGTCGGCTTCGGACGGATCGGGCGCGAGGTCGCCCGGCGCGCCGAGGGCTTCGGCATGACCGTGCTCCACACGAGCCGCACCCCCACCGGGATCGAGGGCCACGTCGCGTCGCTCGACGAGCTGCTCGAGCGTTCGCAGATCGTGTCGCTCCACATCCCCCTCACGCCCGAGACGCGCGGTCTCATCGGCGCGGAGCAGATCGCGCGCATGCCCGCGGGCTCCGTCCTCGTGAACACCGCGCGCGGCCCGATCGTCGACGAGGACGCGTTGGTCGACGCGCTCGAGTCGGGCCACCTCTTCGCCGCCGGGCTCGACGTGTTCGACGGCGAGCCGAAGCTCAACCCCCGGCTCCTCACCGCGCCCAACATCACCCTGCTGCCCCACATCGGCAGCGCCACCTACGCCACCCGCACGAGCATGGCGAAGATGTCGAGCGCGAGCGTGGTGACCGTGTTGCAGGGCGCAACGCCGGACAACCTGGTGCAACCACCCCGCTGACCTGCGCTTACTTGGCGGAGGGCGAGGGATTTGAACCCTCGAGGAGGCGAATAACCCCCTACTCGCTTAGCAGGCGAGCACCTTCGGCCACTCGGTCAGCCCTCCGGAACGCCCCGAGTATAGGGACCGCGACCGGAGCGCCTCCTCAGGCGTCGAGCCAGATGATCGCGGCCTCGTCCGGCTCGAGCGCGAGGTCGCCGTCGAGCACCTCGCCGTCGCGGGACCGGTCGGTCGAGATGCGCAGGAGCCCATGGACGCCGCCGAGGACGCCGGCGGTGCCGGTGAGGTTGATCGCCACGACGACGCGCTCGCCCCGGCGGTAGCACCACCAGCCCGCCGGTCCGTCGACCCGGCCGTACCCGCCCGCGTGGAGATCCACGATCGCCTCGCGGAGGCCGATCAGGTCGCGGGTGAGCGTGAGCGCGGAGCCCGGGTCGTCGCGTTGCGCGGCCACGTTGACGGCGAGGTCGCCGAAGGGCAGCCACGGCTCGACCCCGGGGTCGGTGAAGCCGGCCCCCGGCTCCGCCGACCATTGCATCGGCGTGCGCTCGGGGTCGCGGCCGAAGGGCATCGGATAGAGCTGCACGCCGATCGGGTCGCGCAACCGGTCCGGCGGGACCGCGGTGTCGGTCATCAGGATCTCGTCCCCGGCGTAGAGGAACGGGGTACCCGGCAGCGTGAGGAGCATCAGGAGCGCGGCGCGCGCCCGCGTCGGCGAGTTGCCCGCCCAACGGGTCGGGAAGCGCGACACGTCGTGGTTGCCCCCGGCCCACACGGCCTGCCAGCCCTGCGGCAGCGCGGCCAGCGTGGTCTCGATCACCTCGTGCATCGCGTCGGCGTCGAACGGCGTCTCGAGCAGGATGAAGTTGAACGCGAGGTCGAGCTCGTCGCCTTCGCCGTAGTACGAGGCGAGGATCGTCGGCTTCCACACCGGCGTCTCACCGATCAGGAGCCGGGGCGGGTCGTAGCTGTCGGCGATCACCCGCCAGCGGCGGTAGATCTCGTGCACCTCGGGCCGGTTGGCGTTGTACTGCTGGCGCTGCCCGTGGAGCTGCTCGATGAACGGGTCGTCGTCGGTGGCGGGCGGGTTGTCGCGCAGCTCGCGGTCCTTCACGAGCATGTGCGCGACGTCGATGCGGAAGCCGGCGACCCCGAGGTCGAACCAGAAGCGGAGGATGCGCTCGAACTCGGCGCGCACCTCGGGGTTCCACCAGTTGAGGTCGGCCTGCTCGGGCAGGAAGTTGCTCAGGTAGTACTGGCCCGCGATCTCGTCGAAGCGCCAGGCGGGGCCGATGAAGCTGCTCTGCCAGTTGTTGGGGAGCGATCCGTCGGGCTTCGCGTCCTGCCACACGTACCAGTCGCGCTTCGGGCTGTCGCGTGACGAACGCGACTCGAGGAACCACGGGTGCTGCGTGCTGGTGTGGTTCGGCACCAGGTCGAGGATGACCTTCAGGCCCCGCGCGGTGGCGGAGGCGATCATCGTCTCCGCGTCGGCGAGGGTGCCGAGGGCCGGGTCGACGCCGGTGTAGTCGACGACGTCGTAGCCCCAGTCGAAGTTGGGCGACGGCGTGATCGGGCTGCTCCAGAACCCCCGCACGCCGAGCCACTGGAGATGGTCGAGATGCCGCGTGAGCCCGACGAGATCGCCCACGCCGTCCCCGTTGGAATCCGCGAAGCTGCGCGGGTACACCTGGTACAGCACACCGTGGCGCCACCAGGCGCGCGGATCCTCGGCCATGAGGCGGGAGCCTAGAGGCCGGGCTCAAGCCCGCTCGGGGGTCGGCCGACTCCTCTCGCCGGGCACCGACAATCGACGGAGGAACGGCGTGGGCACGACCAGTGAGACCTCGGCGAGCTCGGCGGCGAGCGAGGCGATGCGGCTCGAGGTGACCGGCACCGCGGGCGCCGCGATCGCCGCGGCCGCGGTGGAGGCCGCCGCCCGCGCGCTGAATCTCCCCGACGCCGAGGCCGCGCGGCTGCGCGCCGCCACCGACGAGCTGTGCAACGCGACCATCGCCCGCGGCTTCGACCGTCCCGCCGACGCCCGGCTCACGGTCACCGTGCTCTCCGACGCGGACGAGATCTTCCTCCGGGTCGACGACCAGGGATTCCCCCGCGACCTCGGCGAGGGCGGCGACGACTCCCCGATCATGCGGCTCCGCGCGCTCGGCGCCGTCGACGAGGTGCGCCAGAGGCAGCGCGGCCGCGCCGGCCACCGCACCGAGCTGGTGAAGCGGAGGCCGCGGGTCGACGTGCGCGATCCGCGTCGGGCCGCGGGTGAGGCCGACCCGGAACCCGACGCCGACGCAACGCCGCAGGTCGACCCGGACACGCCGATCCGCGTGCGCTTCATGGACCCGGGCGAGGCGATGGCGTTCTCGCAGTGCGTGTACCGCTGCTACGGCTACTCCTACGACGCCGACTTCGTGTACCAGCCCGACACGGTGGAGGCGATGCTCCGCGAGGGCACCATGCGCTCGGTGATCGGATGCACGCCCACCGGTGAGATCGTCGGGCACCTCGCGCTCATGCTCGACGGCGCCGGCGACCGGGTCGGCGAAGCCGGCCAGGCAGTGGTCGACCCCCGCTACCGCAGCCACCACCTCTTCACCACGCTGAAGCGCTACCTCGCCGACTGGGCGAGCGGCACGGGCATGCTCGGCATCTTCAGCGAGGCCACCGCGGCGCATCCATACAGCCAGAAGGCGAACCTCGCGCTCGGTGCGCACGAGACGGGCTTCCTGCTCGGCTACATCCCGGCCGAGGTGAGCTACACCGCGATCAAGGAGGACGAGCGGGGCCGCCGCCAGTCGGTGGCGCTCTTCTACCTCGCGACCAACGCCGCGCCCGGCCGCGTCGTCTACCCGCCGCCCGTATACCGCGGGCTCCTCGAGCGGATGTACGCGACGAACGGGCTCACGCGCACCTTCGGCGAGGCGGGCGACGCGGCGCAGCCGGCGGAGACGCGGATCGACGAGCGCCTCCGCACCGATCACAACCAGGCCGTGCTCTCCGTGCAGATCATCGGGGCCGACTTCGCCGACGTCGTGCACACCCGCCTGCGGTCGCTCTGCCTCAACCGGGTCGACATCGTCTATCTCGACGTGCGGCTCGGCGACCCGGCCGGCGCGGCCGTCGGCGCCGTGCTCAACGAGCTCGGCTTCTTCTTCGGAGGTGTGTTCCCCGAGCGCAACGACGGCGACGTGCTCCGGTACCAGTACCTCAACAACGTCGAGGCCGACCCGAGCGACGTGAGCGTCGCGTCCGACTTCGGGCGCGAGCTGCTCGACTTCATCTGGCACCGCAAGGACGCCGTCACCCGTTGACCGCGCCCGCGACTCCCCCTTCGGGACACGCGTCAGACGAAGACGAGCCGCGATCTCAGCGCACCCCGGTCGAGGTCGAGCACGCCGAAGGAGTGCCGCGGCTGGGCGCGCCGCTCCGTGGGTGACCCCGGGTTGAACAGGCGTTGCCCGCCGTCACCGGGGCCGTCGAACGCGGCGTGGCTGTGGCCGTAGACGACGAGCGCGGCGTCGGGGAACCGGCGGTGCAGGCGCGGCTCCCGCCCCGCGGTCGCGCCACTGTCGTGCACCATCGCCACCTGCACGCCGCCGAGCTCCAGCTCGAGCGATTCGGGCAGCACACCGACGAGGTCGTGGTCGTTGTTGCCCAGCACCGCGTGCACGGGCGCGAAGCCCGAGAGCTCGTCGAGCAGATCGTGGGTGACGACGTCGCCCGCGTGGAGGATCGCTTCGGCCTCCTCGAGCGCGGCATAGACGGCGACCGGGAGTCTCCGGTTCCGACCCGGCCGGATGTGGGTATCGGAGAGGACCACGACGCGCATGCCTCCATCGTCGCGGATCCCGATCGCCGGTCGGGACCGGGAACCCCGGGCGCCATCCGCTCGTTCGGAGGGTGTCCCCACCCGCCGATCTTGGGCATTTCTTGACCGTGACCTGAGGAGTCGCTCAGAGGAATCCCAGCGAGGGTGGCTATCAATGGACGGGTCGAGAGGAGGATCCATGCAGCACCAACCCGATGGCGGCGTGTCGAAGGCCGAGCAGCGCAGGATCCGGATCCGCCGCGCCCGCGTCGTGACGACGGTCCTCAGCGTCGTCGCCGCAGTGGTCCTGGGTGTCGTCCTCGCCACCAGCGACCCGAGCCGGGCCTCGTCGCCGACGGCCGCGCACATCGGCACGACTCCCGCGAACCCGGCCCCCGACCGGTCCGGATCCAACGGCGGGTCGAACGCCAATTCCGGCGACGGCGGCGGCTACTACGGCGGCGGTGGTGGGGGCGGCGGCCAGAACTTCGGTTCGGCGCCGAACACGCAGACCCGCGGGAGCTGACGTGCTCGCGGCGAGCAGCAGCCTCACGGTCTGGTACATCGCCCGGTCGTCCGGGATCATCGCGTGGGTGCTGCTCGTGCTGGCGATCGGATCCGGGTTGCTGCTCGCGACCCGGGCCCTCGGCAAGAAGGTGCCGCCCTGGTACATGCTCGGTCTGCACCGCTGGCTCAGCGGCCTCGCGGTCACGTTCACCGCGATCCACATCCTCGCCGTCCTCGCCGACACGTTCGTCGGCTTCAGCCTGGTCAACGTGCTGGTGCCGTTCTCGTCGTCGTGGCACCCGGTCACACTCGCGGCCGGCATCGTCGCGATGTACCTGATGGCCGCGGTGCAGATCACCTCGTTGGCCCGGCGCCGCCTCTCCGCGACGGTGTGGCGCCAGATCCACCTCGTGAGCTATGCGACCTTCGCGCTCGCGAGCCTGCACTTCATCGCCGACGGCACCGACTCGCTGCGCTACGTCGCCGCGCCGGTTGCGGTGCTCCTCGGAGCCGCGTCCATCGGCATCGGCGTGTGCGCCTGGCTGGCCCGGGTCGAGAAGCCGCCGTCACGCGCCGCTTCCCTCGCCCACGTGCAGGAGACGCGCGACGCCCGCACAACGGCGGGCACCGCGCGCCGCTGACGCACCTGTCGGCCGACCGGCCGGCTCAGCCGGCGCGGACCCGGAGCACCGGGTCCTGGCGGTAGAAGTCGCGCAATACGCCGTAGAGGTCGGGATGCTCGGCGAGCAGTTCGGCCGGGTCGTCGAAGAAGCTCTCGGTCGCGACCGCGAAGAACTCCCCGGGATTCACGCCGCCGTACTCGCGCAGCGAACGGCCGCCGTTCCCCGCGACCACCCGGTCGTACGCGGCGGTGCAGACCGCGACCCAGTGGTCGAACTGCGCCTGGTCCGCGAGCGGGGGCGTGCCGTCGGCGGTGCCGTCGAGCATGTCGAGCTTGTGGGCGAACTCGTGGAACACCACGTTGTGGCCGGTGCCCGGGTGACGGGCGTCGTCGAGCACGGTGTCCCAAGTGAGCAGCACGGGGCCGTTGAAGTCGGCCAGCCCGAGGATCGGCATCGGCTCGTCGGACACGAGCCCCTGCACCTGCGAGTGCGGACCGGTGACTACGTGCGTCGTGGGGTGCACGAGGATCGTGTGCACGTTGCGGAACGAGTCGTCGGGGAGCCCGAGGATCAACATCGCGGCCTGTGCCGCGATCATCACCATGATCTCGTCGCGCAGCTCGAACCCGTGCGCGGCTTCCCAGTGCTTGTCGGCGACGATGTCGAGCGCGAGCACCTCGAGGCGGGCCCGGTCGGCATCCGACAGCATCGACCAGAACCCGAACCGCTCGGTGAGAAGGTCGCGCCACTCGGGCAGGAACCCGGCCTCGAGCCGCTCCTCGCGCATGCGTTGGTGGCGGAACCCGAACATCGTCGGGGCTCAGCCGCCGCCGGGTTCGAGGCCGAGCCGGGCGATGAGCGCGTCGAGCTCGGCCAGCCACGGTCCCGCGCTGCCGTCGCTCGGGGCGCGCCAGTCGCCGCGCGGTGAGAGCGAGCCACCGGAACCCACCTTCGGGCCGTCGGGGATCGCCGAGCGCTTGAACTGGCTGGTCTCGAAGAACCGGTGCAGGAACACCCGGAGCCAGGCACAGATGGTGGGGAGGTCGTACGCGGTGCGCTCGCGGCCCTCGGCGCCGAGGCCGGGCCACGCGCCCCGGTCCGGATCCCGCCAGGCCGCGTCGGCCAGGAACGCCACCTTCGACGGCCGGTAGCCGAAGCGGAGGACGGCGTAGAGGTGGAAGTCCTGGAGCTCGTACGGTCCCACGAAGTCTTCGCTGCGCTGGTGCGGGCCGGTGGCCGCCTCGTCGCCGGTGTGCGGGACGAGCTCGGGGGAGATCTCCGTGGCCAGGATCGAGGCGAGCACGTCGCGCGCGTCGGGCGCCAGGTGCTCGGCATCGGCGACCCACCGCACGAGGTACTGGATCAGCGTCTTCGGGACCGAGCTGTTGACGCCGTAGTGCGACATGTGGTCGCCCACGCCGTAGGTGCACCAGCCGAGCGCGAGCTCGGAGAGGTCGCCGGTGCCGAGCACCAGCGCGCCGTGCTGGTTGGCCAGGCGGAACAGTGCCGCGGTGCGCGCGCCCGCCTGCACGTTCTCGTAGGTGACGTCGTAGACGGGCGCCCCGGTGGCGGCGGGATGGCCGATGTCTTCGAGCATCTGCTGCGCGGCCGGCCGGATGTCGATCTCGTGGGCCGACACGCCGAGCGCCACCATCAACCGGTGCGCATTGGCCAGCGTGTGGTCGCTGGTCGCGAAACCCGGAAGCGTGTAGGCGAGGACGTTGGTGCGCGGGAGCCCGAGCTCGTCCATGCAGCGCACCGCGACGAGCAGGGCCTGGGTGGAGTCGAGGCCGCCCGACACGCCGATCACGATCTTCTCCAGGCCCGTGGCCCGAAGGCGGGTCGTGAGCCCGGCCCGCTGGATGTCGTAGACCTCGGCGCAGCGCTCGTCGCGCTCGACCGGGTCGCCGGGCACGAAGGGGAACCGCGGCACGTCGCGCGCCAGCGGCACCGGGCCGGTCGGGAGGCCGAGCTCGACGTCGACGCGGCGGTACCGCAACGAGTCGCGATGGTCGGCGGCGCAGTCGACGAAGCTGGTGGTGCGCATGCGGTCGGCCACGAGCCGGTCGAGGTCGACGTCGGCGAACACGTGCGGCTCGCCTGCGGCGAAGCGCTCGGTCTCGCCGAGGATCGTGCCGTTCTCGGCCACGATGCCGTGCCCGTCCCACGCCAGATCGGTGGTCGACTCGCCGCCGCCCGCACCGACGTACACGTAGGCGGAGAACGTGCGGGCCGAGTGCGACGAGCACAGCTGGCGGCGGTAGTCGGCCTTGGCGATCGTGACGTTGCTCGCCGACGGGTTCGCGACCACGGTGGCCCCCGCCATCGTGGCGAACGTGCTCGGTGGCACCGGCACCCACAGGTCTTCGCAGATCTCCACGCTGAGCACGAAGTCGGGGAGGTCGGTCGCGGCGAAGAGCACGTCGGTGCCGAACGGCACGTCGGCCTGACCGAGGAGCGCGACCGTGTCGAAGTTGGCGTCACGTGCCGCGCTGAAGTGCCGCTTCTCGTAGAACTCCCGGTAGTTCGGCAAATAGCTCTTCGGCACGACGCCGAGGATGCGGCCGCGGTGGAGCACGACCGCGGCGTTGAAGAGCTGGTGGCCGAACCGCAACGGCACGCCTGCGACCACGATCGGGAGCAGGTCGGAGGTGGCGGCCCGCAGCGCGTCGAGCCCGGCCACGCCGGCCTCGAGCAGCGCGGTCTGGTGGAACAGGTCCTGGCTGCTGTAGCCGACGAGCCCGAGCTCCGGCAGCACGGCCAGCACCGCGTGGTTCGCGTGCGCGGCCTCGACCACCTCGATGCTGCCGGCCACGTTGCGCTCGACGTCGCCCACCCGCATCGCGGGCACGCCCGCCATCACGCGCGCGAAGCCGTGCGCGTAGATCGACTCGAACGGCAACGCCGACGGGTCTGCGGGTGCGGACATCTGCTGCTCCACTTCCGGGAGGTCGGTTCGGGCCGCGCCCGGGAGCCCGGGCGATGCAGTCCTATCGGAGCATTCTGGCCCGGCCTTTCGGCCCAAGGGCCAAACGAACCGCTCCGCCGCCATCCGGGCATACTTCGTGCCCCCGGGCGGGGCCTCCTTGCCACCGGGCGGACCACGGTCGGAAGGGACGCCATGAAGGCAGCCGTGTACTACGAGACCGGTGGACCCGAGGTGTTCCGCTACGAGGACGTGCCCGATCCCGAGGCCAGGCCGGGCGACGTGTTGGTGCGCGTCGAGGCGATCAGCATCGAGGGCGGCGACACCCTCAACCGGCTGGGGGGCGCGCTCGCCCGGGTGCCGCACATCGTGGGCTACCAGTGCGCGGGCACGGTGCTCTCGACCGGCGACCTGGTCACCGGGATCAGCACCGGTGATCGGGTGGTCACGGTCGGGCTCGACGGCTCGCACGCCGCGCGGCGCGCCGTCGGCGAGTCGTTCTGCTGGCTGATCCCCGACGGCCTGTCGACCGAGGCCGCGGCCTGCGTGCCGGTGCCGTTCGGGACCGCAAACGACTGCCTCTTCGAGTTCGGCCGCCTGCAACCCGGTGAGATCGCGCTCATCCATGCGGGCGCCAGTGGCGTCGGCATCGCCGCGATCCAGCTCGCGAAGCGCGCCGGCGCGGTGGTCCTCGCGACGGCCTCCAGCGACGCGCGGCTCGAGCGGCTGCGGGACTACGGCCTGGATCACGGCATCAACTACGCGTCGGGCGACTTCGTCGACCCCGTGCGCGCGCTCACCGAAGGCCGGGGAGCCGACGTGATCATCGACTCCGTGGGTGGATCGACGCTCCAGAAGAGCCTCCAGTGCCTCGCCTACCGCGGGCGGTGCGTGACCCTCGGCGACGCGGGCCGGGAGGACGGGTCGCGCCTCGACATCTCGACCATGCGCGGCAACAACCAGACCCTCGTCGGCTACTTCCTCGGCGCCGAGCTCTTCGTCTCGCCCCGGCCGCACGCGGTGATCGCGCGCCTCCTCGACGAGGTCGCGAGCGGCGGCCTCCGCGTGGTGATCGACCGGCGGTTCCCGCTGGAGCAGGCGGGTGAGGCCCACGCCCACATCGAGAGCCGCCAGGCCTTCGGCCGCGTCCTGCTCGTCCCCTGACCCGCGGCGGCGGGGGTCCCGAACCGGCCGCGAAACCCACCTACGCTCGCGCTGACACAGGCCGGCGAAAGGGACAGGGCGAATGGGATCCGCGGCGAACCGTGCAGGACACGACGCTTCGAAGCGCGCAGACCGCCGACCTGTACGTGCCCGCCGGACCGCGCTGATCGTCGCGGCCCTCGCCGTGACGTTGACCGCCGCGGGCTGCGGCTCGAGCTCGTCCAAGAGCTCCAGCGCGACCACGACGACGACCGGGCCCGCGACCACGGTCTCGCCCAACGCGTCGTGCCCGTTCGACGGATCCACGGTCACGCAGAGCAAGGCGGGTGACGCCGGGTCGACCACGCTCGACAAGGTCACCCCGTCGACCGCGGGCTGCATCGACAACGTCGTGTTCGACTTCTCGCCCACACTCGCGTCGTCGGTGACGGCCTACGAATCACCGGCGCCGGCCGGCGGTGGCGCGGTGCTGGTGGTGACGCTGCAGAACGCCAAGCTCGGAAGCGGCATCACGCCGGGCACGAAGGTCGACCCGAAGAACCTGAACTACGTGTCGGAGGTGCAGCTCACGTCGAGCGCGGGCGACATCGTGTGGCACATCACGCTCGACAAGCAGCGGCCGTTCCTGGTCAACGTCACCAAGGTCCCCGCCGAGATCCAGATCTCGGTCGGCTGACCCCACCCGCGCGTCAGGCGCCGACCATCATCACGCCGCCGTCCACCGCGATCAGCTGACCGGTCATGAAGCGCGCGCCGGGCGACGCGAGGAACACGAGCGCGGGACCGAGGTCGTCGACCGGGTCGCCGAGCTTCCCGCCGATGACGATCGTCTCGGCGAGTCGCTGCTCCAGGATCGGCGCGATCTCCGGGCCCAGGTGGTCCCGCAGCCGGTCCGCGCCGGGCGTGTCGACCGCCGGCGCCAGTGAGTTCACGGTGATGCCGAAGCCGCCCCACGAGCGGGCCGCCGCACGCGTCCACCCGTGGACCGCGGCCTTCGTCAACGAGTACGAAACCGCCATCGGGTTGCCCATCACGCCCTCGGCGGATCCGAGATTGATGATGGCGCCCCCGCCTTCGCGCATGTGGGTGAACGCGGCCTGGTTCGCGAACACCGTCGCCTTCACGTTCGTCGCGAGCAGGAAGTCGAGGTCCTCTTCCGACAGCGCGTCGGCGGTTGCCGGCACCCACATCCCGGCGCAGTGCAGCAGCACGTCGAGCCCGCCCATCGCATCCGCAGCCGCGTCGAACACCGCGTCGACGTCGCGCTTCGACCGCATGTCGCCCTGGAACCATCGCGCCTTGTCCACGAGGTGGGCGGGCGGAGGAGTGCTGTGGTGCACGGCCGCGACCGTCGCCCCTTCACGGGCGAACACCTCCACCGCGGCCGCACCGATCCCGGTCGCGGCGCCGGTGACCAAGACGCGTCGTCCAGCAAGGGTTGCGCTCATGGTCGTTCCTCCGAGAATCGGGGGGCACTCCTGGCGGGAACGCGCCAGGTTCGTCGTCTGCAGCGGAGGGAGTGGGATTCGAACCCACGGAGCTTGCGCTCAACGGTTTTCAAGACCGTCCCGTTCGGCCTCTCCGGCACCCCTCCGAGGGTGAGGCTATCGGGGCGCGACCTCGGTGAAGCCGACGAACGGGCGCAGCACCTCGGGCACGAGGAACGAGCCGTCGGGCTGCTGGCAGTGCTCGAAGAGGAAGACGAGCGTGCGGCCGACGGCGCACGCGGTGCCGTTGAGGGTGTGCACCAGCTCGGTGCCCTTCTCGGTGCGCACACGCGTGCCGAGGCGCCGGGCGGAGTAGTCGCGGTAGTTGGAGGCCGAGGTGAGCTCGCGGTAGCGGCCCTCGCTGGGCAGCCAGACCTCGAGGTCGAACTTCGCCGACGCCGCGTTGCCCAGATCGCCGGCCGCGATGTTGACGACGCGGTACGGGAGGCCGAGCGCGGTGAGGATCGCCTCCTCCACGGCGAGGATGCGGAGGTGCTCGGCGTCGGAGTCTTCCGGCGCGACGAACGCGAACATCTCGACCTTGTCGAACTGGTGCACGCGGAAGATGCCGCGCGTGTCCTTGCCGTAGGTGCCCGCCTCGCGGCGGAAGCACGACGAGAAGCCGGCGTAGCGCGCGGGGAGCTCCGCGGCGGGGAGGATCTCGCCCCGGTGCAACGCGGAGAGCGGGACCTCGCTCGTGCCCACGAGGAAGAGCTCGTCCTCGGGCAGCGAGTACACCTGGTGCCGGTCGGTGGGGAAGAAGCCGGCCTCCTCCATCGTCTGCTCGCGCACCAGCACCGGCGGAACGATCGGCACGAAGCCCTCGACCACGAGCTTCGACATCACCCAGTGCACCAGGCCGAGCTCGAGCATGACGGCCTCACGCGCGAGGTACGCGAAGCGCGACCCGCTCGCCTCGGCGCCGCGGGCGTTGTCGATCCAACCCATGCGCTCGCCGAACTCCGCGTGGTCGTGCGGGGGCGCGGCCGGCGTGCTCCCCACGACCCGCACCACTTCGCCGTCGTCTTCTCCGCCGTCGGGGACGGTGGGGTCGGCCGGGTTGGGCACCTGCAACGCGAGGGCCCGGACGCTCGCCTCGAAGCGCTCGAGGTCGGGGGTGAGCGCGGTGAGCTCGTCCTTGAGCTGCGACGCGGCGGCGATCTTGGCCGGGCGCTCGTCCTTCGGCGCGCGGCCGATCTCCTTCGACGCCGAGTTCTGGCGTGCCCGGAGCTGCTCGACCTGCGCTTCGAGGCCGCGCCGCTCGTCGTCGGCCGCGAGCAGCTCGTCGAGCAGTCCCGGGGCGACCCGCTTGCGCTCGATCGCCGTCCGGTACCGCGGCTCGTCGCGGAGCCGCCGGAGGTCGATCACGCAGGATCCCCGGTCGCGATGTCGGGCAGCAACGAGTCGGTGGGGCGGATGCCCGCGCGCAGGCCGTCGATCCACCGGGTGGCCGCGGTGCGCGCCTCGTCGGCCGCCTTGCGGCGGTCCTGGGCGACTTCGGCACCGGCGACGGGATAGGAGCCGAGGAACTTCACCTCGGCCTGCTTGGCCGCGAGGTCGCGGAGGCAGTCGGCCACGAGCTCGTCGGCGATGTGGCCCTCGAACTCGAAGACGAAGCAGTACTGGCCCAGCGCCTGCTTCGTGGGCCGGGACTCGAGCTTGGTGAGGTTGATCGAGCGGGCCGCGAACTCCGACAGGATCGCGAGCAGCGAGCCCGGCCGGTCTTCCCGCTGGAAGCAGACGATCGCGGTCTTGTCGTGCCCGGTGGGCCCGGGGATGCCGCGCCCGAGGACGACGAAGCGGGTCTCGTTGCCCTCGTGGTCCTGGATGTCGGCCTCGAGCACCTCGAGCCCGTAGAGGGGGGCGGCCGCGGCGTTGCAGATCGCGGCCTTCCCGCTGCCGGGGCCGGCCTCGGCGACGAGCCGGGCCGCGTCGGAGGTGGAGTTGGCCGCCTCCACCACCACGTCGGGGAGCTTGGCCGCGAGCCAGAGCCGGCACTGCGCGTTGCCGTGCGGGTGCGACGCGACGTTGGTGATCTCGGAGAGCTTCGTGCCCGGGTAGACACAGAGCTGCAAGGTGACGGCGAGGTCGATCTCGCGCTGGACGAGCAGCTCGGTGTCGAAGGCGAGGGTGTCGAGCGTGACCGGCACCGAGCCCTCGATGGAGTTCTCGAGCGGGATCACCCCGAGGTCGGCCCGCCCGGCTTCGACCGCATTGACCACGTCGGGGACCGTGCGCATCGGCACGAGCTCCATCTCCGACAGATCGGGTTGGGTTGCGATCGCTTCACCGGCGAACGTGCCGGGAGGACCGAGGTACGCCAGTCTCGCCACGGCCGGTATCGTACCGGGGGCAGATCCGACCACTCGGCGTCAATCCCCAGACCTGACTCACCGGGTTCATGTTCGTGCGGAAGTTGGGTAGATCCCCCCTCGTGCCCCCCGCTCCCGACACCGCCCTCGCAGTGATCGAGGCCGTCACGCCCGACGTGGACGGCGGTCGCTTCGCGGCCAAACGCATCGTCGGCGACCGGGTCCGCGTCGAGGCCGACGTGTTCGCCGCGGGGCACGACGAGGTGCGGGCGGTCCTCCAGCACCGCCGGGCCGACGACCCGGCGTGGCAGGAGCAGGAGATGCACCTGCTGGTCAACGACCGGTGGGCCGCCGACTTCACCATCGAGACCGCCGGCAACTACGAGTTCACGATCCAGGCCTGGGCCGACCCCTATCGCAGCTGGTCACGCGACTTCCGGCGGTGGGCCGCGGCCGCCGACCCGGGGCTCGCGGTGGAGGCCGAGGTCGGGGCCCGGCTCGCGGCCGCCGCGGCCCGCAAGGCCACTCCCCGTGACGCGGGCCGGCTGCGGGCCTGGGCCAAGCGGCTCCGGGGCCCGCTCGCCAAGCGCGACCTCGCCCGCCTCGACGAGCTCGACCGGCTGATCGCCCCCTACGCCGACCGGCGCCGGGCCACCCGCCTCGACCGGGCCCGGCCGATCCTCGCGGAGCGGGAACGCGCCGGCTGCTCCGCCTGGTACGAGCTGTTCCCGCGCTCCACGTCGCCCGACCCCGACCGGCCCGGGACCCTGGCCGACGTCTCGGCTCGCCTCCCCTACATCGCCGAGCTGGGCTTCGACGTCCTCTACCTCCCGCCCATCCACCCGATCGGCGTCACGCACCGGAAGGGCCGTGACAACGCGCCGGTCGCGGGGCCCGACGACCCGGGCAGCCCCTGGGCCATCGGCTGCGCCGAGGGCGGGCACACCGCGGTCGACCCCGGGCTCGGCACGGTCGACGACGTGCGCCTCCTGGCCAAGGAGGCCGCGTCGCACGGCATCGAGCTCGCGCTCGACCTCGCGTTCCAGTGCTCGCCCGACCATCCCTGGGTGCACGAGCACCCGCAGTGGTTCCGCTCCCGGCCCGACGGCAGCATCCGCTACGCCGAGAACCCGCCCAAGCGCTACGAGGACATCTACCCGATCGACTTCGAGACCACCGATCGGGCCGCCCTCTGGAGCGCGCTCTTCGACGTCGTGCAGTTCTGGATGGACCAGGGCGTCCGCATCTTCCGGGTCGACAACCCGCACACGAAGCCGTTCGGCTTCTGGGAGTGGCTCATCGCGCGGGCGAAGGCCGTCGACACCGACGTGATCTTCCTCGCCGAGGCGTTCACCCGCCCGAAGGTGATGCACCGGCTCGCGAAGATCGGCTTCTCGCAGAGCTACACGTACTTCACCTGGCGCAACTCGGCGTGGGAGCTGCGGGAGTACTTCACCGAGCTCACCCGCGGCCCGGGCCGGCAGTACTTCCGGCCCAACGTGTGGCCCAACACGCCCGACATCCTCCACGAGTTCCTGCAGACGGGCGGGCGCCCCGCGTTCGCGATCCGGTTCCTCCTCGCCGGGCTCCTCAGCGCCAACTACGGCATCTACGGGCCCGCGTTCGAGCTCCTGGAGCACACACCCCGTGTGCCCGGGAGCGAGGAGTACCTGCACTCGGAGAAGTACGAGACCCGCCACTGGGACCTCGAGGCGGCCGACAGCCTGCGCGCGCTCATCGCACGCGTCAACCGGATCCGCGCCGACCACCCCGCGCTGCGACGCGACAGCGGCCTCCACTTCCACGACGTCGACAACGACTCGCTCCTCGTGTGGAGCAAGCGCACGCCCGAGCTCACCGACGTCGTGCTCACGGTCGCCAACGTCGACCCGCGCAACCCGCAGTCGGGCTGGATCCGGCTCGACCTGGCCGAGATCGGCGTGGCCGCGGGCCAGCGCTTCGTCGTGCACGACCTGCTCACCGACGCGCACTACGAGTGGAACGGCGCGGTGAACTTCGTCTCCCTCGACCCCGACTCCCAGCCTGCGCACGTCTTCACCGTGACGCCGCTCGGAAACGGTCCGCGATGACGGCGCCCGTCCGCCGGCGCCGACCCGACGCCGCCTTCGACCGCGACCCCGAGTGGTACAAGGACGCGGTCATCTACGAAGTGCACGTGCGCGCCTTCTGCGACAGCGACGGCGACGGCATCGGCGACTTCAACGGCATCACATCGAAGCTCGACTACATCCAGGAGCTCGGCGCGACCACGATCTGGCTGCTGCCGTTCTACCCGTCGCCGCTGCGCGACGACGGCTACGACATCGCCGACTACACCGGCGTGCACCCGAGCTACGGCACGCTCAAGGACTTCAAGCGGTTCCTCGCCGAGGCCCACCGGCGCGGGATGCGCGTCATCACCGAGCTGGTCGTGAACCACACCTCCGACCAGCACCCGTGGTTCCAGCGGGCGCGCCGCGCCGCACCGGGAAGCCGCTGGCGCAACTGGTACGTGTGGAGTGAGACACCGGAGAAGTACGCCGGCACCCGGGTGATCTTCCAGGACTTCGAGCAGTCGAACTGGACCTGGGACCCGGTGGCACAGCAGTACTACTGGCACCGCTTCTACGCCCACCAGCCCGACCTCAACTTCGACAACCCCGAGGTCCGCCGCGCGCTCGAGAAGGTGGCCGACTTCTGGCTCGCGCTGGGCGTCGACGGCCTCCGCCTCGACGCGGTCCCCTACCTCTTCGAACGCGAGGGGACCAACTGCGAGAACCTCCCGGAGACCCACGCGTACCTGCGCGAGCTGCGCGCCTACGTCGACGCCAACTTCGACGACCGCATGCTCATCGCCGAGGCCAACCAGTGGCCCGAGGACGCGATCGCCTACTTCGGCGAGGGCAACGAGTGCCACATGGCGTTCCAGTTCCCGCTCATGCCCCGGCTGTTCATGGCGACCCGCATGGAGGACCGGTTCCCGATCATCGACATCGTGGAGCAGACGCCGCCGATCCCCGACAACTGCCAGTGGGCCAACTTCCTCCGCAACCACGACGAGCTCACCCTCGAGATGGTCACCGACGAAGAGCGCGACTACATGTACCGCGTCTACGCGCACGCGCCCGAGATGCGCATCAACCTCGGCATCCGCCGCCGGCTCGCGCCACTGCTCCAGCACCACCGCGACAAGATCGAGCTGCTCAACGGGCTGCTGCTCTCTCTGCCGGGGACGCCCGTCCTCTACTACGGCGACGAGATCGGCATGGGCGACAACGTGTACCTCGGCGACCGCGACAGCGTGCGCACGCCGATGCAGTGGAACGCGGACCGCAACGCGGGCTTCTCCACCGGCAACCCGCAGCGGCTCTACCTCCCGGTCACGATCGACCCCGAGTACCACTACGAGACCGTCAACGTCGCCGCGCAGCTCGACAACCCCGAGTCGCTGCTCCGGTGGATGCGCCAGCTGATCGCGCTCCGCCGTCGGCACAAGGTGTTCGGGCGCGGATCGATCGAGTTCCTCGCCCCCGACAACCACCGGGTGCTCGCGTTCCTCCGCCGCTTCGGCTCGGAGCAGGTGCTCGTGGTGGCCAACCTCTCGCGCTCGGCGCAGTTCGTGGAGCTCGACCTGTCGGAGTTCCGCGGCCTGCGCCCGCTCGAGCTCTTCGGCCACACGCAGTTCCCCACCATCGGCGACCTTCCGTACCTGCTGACGCTCGGCCCCTACGACTTCTACTGGCTCTCGCTCGAGGGCACCCGCGCGGAGGCCATCACCCACGAGCCCGGCGCGCTCCCTGCACTGAAGACCGGCGGGCCGTGGACCGCGGTCGCGGAGGTTCCCAGGGCGCGCGCCGCGCTCGAGGCCCTGCTCCCCGACATCCTCCGCGCCCGGCGTTGGTTCGGCGGCAAGACCCGACGCATCGAGTCGACCCGCATCGTCGACGTGGTCCCCGTCCCGATCCCCGGTCCCGACGGGCCCGCGCTGATGACGATCGTGAAGGTCGCGTACCTCGACGGCGAGCCCGACTTCTACTCGTTGCCGCTCGCGTTCGCGCCCGGCGAGCGCGGCGACCGGCTCGCCGAAGACCACCCGCAGGCCGCGCTGGCCCGCCTCGCCGCGGCCGACGGCCCCGGCATCCTGCACGACGCCCATTGGGAGCCGGCCTACGCGCGCGCACTGCTCGGCG
>JADGOM010000273.1 GCA_017882925.1 Acidimicrobiia bacterium
CCAGTCCCCCAAGGTTCCCGGCGCGATCGGCCACGAGTTCATCGGCGTCGTCGAGCAGGTCGGTTCTAACGTAGGGACGCTGTCCGAGGGCGACTTCGTGATCGCGCCGTTCCTGTACAGCGACGGCACGTGCGTCATCTGCCGCGACGGCTGGACGTCCCAGTGCCTCTCGGGCGGCGGGTACGGCAACGACACCGGCGGGGGCCAGGGCGAGCTCGTGCGTGTCCCGCTCGCGGATGGGACGCTCGTCAAGGTGCCGGGCTCCGGCCACTCGGACGAGGCGATGCGCTCGATGCTCGCGCTCTCCGACGTCATGTGCACCGGTCACCACGCCGCGGTGAGCGGCGGGGTGAAGGACGGCAGCGTCGTCGCCGTCGTCGGGGACGGGGCGGTGGGCCTCTCCGCCGTGCTCGCAGCCAGGCGACTCGGCGCGGAGCGGATCATCGCGTTGAGCCGGAACCCCGCGCGGCAGGCGCTCGCCCGCGAGTTCGGTGCGACCGACATCGTTGCCGAGCGTGGCGAGGCCGCGGTAGCCGCCGTGCGCGAGCTGACGGGCGGCCTCGGCGTCGAGGCCGCGCTCGAGTGCGTCGGTACCGGCGAGTCAATGACCACGGCGTTCGACGTCGCGCGCTCGGGCTCGGTCGTCGGGGCGGTTGGCGCCCCGCACGGCGTGCAGGTGCCGATCGACACGGTGATCTTCCGCAACGTCGGCCTGATGGGCGGCGTATCGCCGGCGCGCCGGTACATCCCCGAGCTCCTCGACGACGTCCTCGCGGGGCGCATCAACCCCGGCCGCGTGTTCGACTTCGAGACGGACCTCGCCGGGATCGCCCAGGCGTATGCCGCGATGGACGAGCGACGGGCGATCAAGTCGCTCGTGCGCGTTGGATTGCTGTGATGGCCGTCAGCGAAGCCGCCCGGAAGAACCACGAGGAGCCGCGCGCCGAGGTGGGTCGGGCCGTGCAGGAGCAGATCGTCGGACGCGAGGGGGTCGACAAGCTCTACGCGTCGGCGCCGCCCGACGAGGCACACATCCAGCGCTTCCTGTCGGCCAACTGCTTCGGCGACCACCTGGCACGCAGCGGCATCGACCTGCGCACGCGCGAGCTCCTCACCTTCAGCATGCTCGTCTCGCTCGGCGGCTGCGAGCCGCAGGTCCGGGGCCATGTCGCCGCCAATCTCAACGTCGGCAACGACCGGGCCCGGTTGATCGACGTCCTCACCCAGCTCCTGCCCTTCATCGGCTACCCCCGCACGCTCAACGGGCTGCGCTTGGTCGACGAGGTGACCACGCGCAGCCCGAATCCGGGATGCCAGAAGACGGAGAACACGATGGCGCAGCGCACGTGGCTCATCACCGGCGTCAGCAGCGGCTTCGGACGCCACCTCACCGAGCAGCTCCTCGAGCGCGGTGACCGCGTGGTCGGGACGGTCCGCGACACCGGGAAGGTGAGCGACCTCGCCGAACATCATCCCGACGCGTTCCGCACCGAGGTGCTCGACATGACCGACGCGCCGGCGATCCATGCGCTCGTCGCTCGCGCCTTCGCCGAGCTCCGACGCATCGACGTGATCGTCAGCAACGCCGGCTACGGCCTGTTCGGCGCGGCCGAGGAGCTCACCGACGCGCAGGTCGAGCACATCGTCGCCACCAACCTCCTCGGTCCGATCCACCTGGTCCGGGCCGCCCTGCCGCACCTTCGCGGCCAGGGGGGCGGCCGGATCGTCCAGATCTCCTCGTACGGCGGGCAGGTGGCCTTCCCCGGCAACTCGCTGTACCACGCCACCAAGTGGGGCATCGAGGGCTTCGTGGAGTCGGTCGCCCAGGAGGTCGCTTCGTTCGGCATCGGCATGACGATCGTCGAGCCTGGCGGAGCCCGGACGGAGTTCCGGTACGGCAGCGCCCAGGTCGCGACGCTCATGCCCGAGTACGAGGGCAACCCGGCGCACGCGTTCCTGCGGATGCTCGACCCGGCGAACGGCCTGGCGCCCGGCGATCCCGCGCGCATGGCGACCCGCATCATCGAGAGCGTCGACCTCGAGCCGGCGCCCCTGCGGATGGTGCTGGGGTCACAGGCGCTGGAGAGCACGATAGCGACGCTGCGGACGCGGATCGCCGGCTTCGAGGCGCAGACGGAGCTCGCCGCCTCGACCGACTACCCCCAGGGAGAGTAACGATGACGATTCCGACTCGGACGCTCGGCCAGGGCCTCGAGGTCTCGGCAATCGGCCTCGGCTGCATGGGCTTGACCTCGCCCACCGGGCCATCGGCGGACCGCAGCGCGATGATCCGCCTCGTTCGCGAGGCGGTCGACCGCGGCGTGACCCTCTTCGACACCGCCGAGATCTACGGCCCGTACGTCAACGAGGAGCTCGTCGGCGAGGCGCTCGAGCCGGTCCGCGACCGGGTCGTCATCGCCACGAAGTTCGGGTTCGGGCTCGACGCCGCGAGCACCGAGCCGTTTGGCGGCCTCGACAGCCGGCCGGAGCACATCCGCGAAGTCGTCGACGCGTCGCTGCGCCGGCTGCGGACCGACCACATCGACCTGCCGTACCAGCACCGCGTGGACCCAGCCGTGCCGATCGAGGACGTCGCGGGCACCGTCCGCGACCTCATCACGGAGGGGAAGGTGCGCCACTTCGGCCTGTCCGAGGCCGCGCCCGCGACCGTTCGCCG
>JADGOM010000059.1 GCA_017882925.1 Acidimicrobiia bacterium
AGCCCCAGCGCGCTGTCCATGTCCTGACGTCACCCGTTACCGAACCGATCAGAACGACCGACCAACCGAAGGAGAGCGTCATGGGAGCAACCGAGAACGCCGACCGGATCCGCACCGGCTACGAGGCCTTCAACCAGGGTGACGTGCCCGCGCTGCTCGATCTCTTTGCCGAGACCGCAACGTGGCACGTGAGCGGCTCGAGCCGCCTGGCGGGCGCGCACGTCGGTCGCGACGCGACCCTCGGGGTGCTCGGCGCCTACGCCGACGCCGCGGGCGGCACGCTCGAGGCCAACCTCATCGACGTCATGGCAAGCGACGCGCACGTCGTCGGCCTGGCCAACGACACCGCGGCGACGGGCGGGAAGACCCTCGACGTCCGTTCGCTCGTGCTCTTCGCCATGCACGACGGCAAGGTCACCGAAGCGTGGCAGTTCGTCGATGACCTCGACGCCTTCGACGCGTTCATCGGCTGAGCCCGCCGCGGCAATGGGGCCGCGCCGGAGGGGGTACCAAGGTTAGCCTTGGTAGTTTACACTTCGCATATGGCGCAGCACATCGATGTCGACGAGCTCGCGGCGGCACTCCGGGTCACGGTCGGGGTGCTGATCCGGCGGGTCCGGCAGGAGCCGATCGAGGGCGAGCCCACCCTCACCGAGACGTCGGCGCTCTCGCGGCTCGACCGCGGCGGGCCGACCACCACCACCGCCCTCGCGAAGCTCGAGCAGATCAGCCCGCAGTCGATGGGCGCGACCCTCGCGGCGCTCGAGGCCCGGGGCCTCGTCGAGCGCCGGCCCGATCCCGGGGACGGCCGGCAGTCGATCGTGTCGGCGACCGCGCGGGGGAAGCAGATGCTGCGGGCCCGGCGCAGCGCGCGCGACGAGCGGATGGGTCACGCGCTCGCCGCCGGGTTCACGCGCGCCGAGCTCGAGCAGCTGGCCGCCGCGGTGCCGCTGATCGAGCGGTTGGCCGAGAGCATCTGATGCCGGCGCCGGAGTCGGGCGCGCAGTCGGGCGCGGCACCCGCGGGCGAACCCGGCCGCGGCTTCGCCCGGCGCACCTTCTCGTCGTTCCGGTCGCGTAACTTCCGGCTGTTCTTCGGGGGCCAGACGATCTCCCAGGTGGGCAACTGGCTCACGATGGTCGCCCTCACGCTCCTCGTCCTCCACCGCACCGGCAGCGGCGTGGCGATCGGCCTGCTCTCGGCGTGCCAGTTCGGCCCGACGCTCCTGCTGTCGGCGTGGGCCGGCGTGATCGTCGACCGCTACGACAAGCGCACCCTGATGGCCATCACCCAGGGACTCGAGATGGCGCAGTCGTGCGCGTTGGCCGCGCTCGCGTTCATGACCGGTGCGCCGCTGATCGCGTTCTACGGCGTCGCCGTGGTGGGCGGCTGCCTGTTCGCACTCGAGAGCCCGGTCCGCCGGTCGTTGGTCAACGAGCTCGTGCCGATCGAAGACCTCCCCAACGCGATCACGCTCTACAGCGCGATGAACAACCTCGCCCGGGTCGCGGGCCCGGCGCTCGCCGGTGTGCTCATCCTCGTGGTCGGCTACGGATGGTGCTTCGCGATCGACGCGCTCTCCTACATCGTCGTGCTCACCGCGCTGTTGATGATGCGCGCCGACGAGCTGCGTCGCGTACCGGTGACGCGGCGGGGGTCGGGGCAGATACGCGCGGGGCTGCGCTACGTCGCCGCGGTGCCCGACCTCTGGATCACCTTCGTCATGCTCCTGGCGGTCGGGACGCTGAGCTACAACTTCGTCGTCGTCTTCCCGCTCTTCGTGGAGAAGAGCCTCGGCGGCGGCGACGGCGCCTACACGCTCGTGTTCTCGGCCTTCAGCTTCGGCGGATTCGTCGGCGCGCTGTTCCTGGCCCGACGCTCGCACGTCACGATCCGCACCGTCGCCGGCGGGTCGGCGGCGCTCGGCACCGCGAGCGTCGTGCTCGCGGTGATGCCCGGTGTCGCCCTGGCCGTCGTCGTCGCGCTCGTGGTCGGCGCCGCGAGCGTCGCCTACATGACGTCGACGACCGCGATCGCGCAGCTCCGATCCGACCGCACCATGATGGGACGCGTGCTCTCGATCCAGACCGTGCTGCTCGTGGGCACGACGCCGTTCGGGGGCCTGCTCATGGGCGCGGTCGCCGACTCCGTCGACGCCCGCGCACCGTTGCTCATCGGCGGGGCCGCCGCGTTGGCCGCGGCGGCATTCGGTGTGCTCGCCGCCCGCCGCACCGAACGGCATCCCGCGCGGGTCGAACCCGCCACCACCTGAGCGACGGTCGGAGTCGACCGGTCAGGGGAAGCGAAACCGCGTCGCGCCGCCGGGGTCGACCGTGAGCAGCGCCGTCGCGGCACGCGGGATCAGGCGGTACACGAACCACGGCGGCGGGCCGGCCGACGGTGCGCTGAACTCCGCGGTGAGCGCCACGCCCGTCTCGTCGACGCGAGCCGGCCAACCGTCGTCCGCCCAACGCTTCGCCATGGCCGCGACCGTCGCAGGATCGGTGACGAGCTGCGCATCACCGTCGACCACGAGGTCGAACTCGTCGGCGGCCACGCTCAGCGTGCAGCGCGGGTCGCGGGCGAGGTTCCTGCCCTTGCGCGTCTCCTTGCCGGTCTCGAACCAGAAGGTGCCGTCGGCCCACATGGCCCCGATGCCGGTGACGTGCGGGCTCCCGTCCGCGTTGATCGTGGCCAGCCAACACGTGTGACGGTCGGGGCCGCCGGTCCCGGGTGCCTGGCTCAGGCCCGCCTCGAGCTGCGCTTCGATGCGGGGCCATTCGAGCGGTGGGCTGCCGTACAGGTCGGCGAGATTCTTCGTGTCCATGAGGGGTTCGACTCCCGGTGCCGGCAGGACTCATCGGCCGCTCGGCAGTTCGGCGGGGTCAGCCGCCGCGGCCCATCTCCTTGTCGATCTGCGCGTCGGTGATCGGCTTCTGCCCGAACAGGCCCCACGCGCCGAAGATCAGGCCCAGCCCCCAGAAGCCCGTGATCCACATCGGCCACGGGTACCCGCCGCCGGTCGCCGCCCAGATGAGCCAGAGGATCAGGTTCACCACGACGAAGCTCACGACCCCGGCCATGAACGCCCGCTTGGCCTTGATCCGACCGATCGCCGCCTGCCGTGCGCCGTCGCCGCCGCCTGCGTCCGCCATGGCCGAAATGCTAACGACCGACGGCCGGGCCGGCGACCGCCGACCATCTTGTCGGGGGCCGCGGTACTCGACTGCCGCTTGGTCCCCGCCCTTGCGGGCGCCGGCGACTGCTACGACAACCCGGCCCTGGGAACACCGCAACCGCTCGCAGCTCCGCACGATCCTGTTCGAATGCATCGAGGTCTTCTACAACCGCCAACGCCACCAAGCCCGCCTCGGCCACCGCACCCGGCCGAGACCT
>JADGOM010000274.1 GCA_017882925.1 Acidimicrobiia bacterium
CGAGGCGCACGCGCTCTCGGCGGCCTGGACCGTGGGGTCGTTCGGGTCGAGGCTCCGGAATCCGCCGTTCGCCGGCACCGTGACGCCGTGCTGCGTGAGGCAGGTGAGGTAGGCGGTGAACGCTGCGGCGCCGGGGCGGTTCGCGCCGTTGCCGCCGCTCGGGAGCTTGCTCTGGCAGGCCTTCAGGGCCTTCTGCTGCTTGCTCGTGAGCTTCGGCGCGGTCCGGGTCGCATTGCCGCCCGGCGCGGAGCTGTTCGGCGGTTGGCCGTTGCCGCCCTGGCCACCGTTCCCCGGTCGGAGCCCGGCCCCGAAGCCGCCCGCGCCGCGGGGCATGCTCTTCACGCCGTGATTGGCGAGGCACTTCTGGTAGGCCTTCAGCGCGTTGGCGGGCGACGTGGCCGCCGATGCGCTCGCCATGCCCCCGCCGAAGAGTCCGACGAGGAGGGCGAGCATCGCGATCGCGCCTGTGCCGGCGATGGTCGGCACCGACCGGCCGCGCCGCCGGGGAGCGGCGTCCGAGGACCCGGGGTCCGCGGGCTGGATGGGATGGTGAACGGACATGGGTGACGAGGTCCTTCCGTCGGAGATGGCACGGCCGGTGCCGTAGCCGCGAATCAACCACCGGCACCTGAGAGGACCCTGGGCCCGACCTGGGAGTCGCGGAACAGTTCCCGGGTGCGCAGCCGGATCGCGGGAGCCGTCACGACCTAGCCTGGCGCCATGGCGACCCGCAGCTTCCCCGTCACGGGCGATCCCGACGTCGACCGCCTCCTGGTCGCGGATCCGCTCGCGCTCCTCATCGGCATGCTCCTCGACCAGCAGGTCCCGATGGAGTGGGCGTTCCGGGCCCCCTACACGCTGCGGACGCGCCTCGGCGGGCTCGACGCCAGCGCGATCGCGGCGATGGACCCGGCAGAGCTCGAGGCCGTGTTCCGGGAGAAGCCGGCCCTCCACCGCTACCCGGCGGCGATGGCGAAGCGCACCCACGCGCTCTGTGCGGTGATCGTGGAGGAGTACGGCGGCGACGCGGCCCGGATCTGGCGCGGTGTCCGCGACGCGGGGGTCCTCTGGGACCGGCTCCGGGCGTTGCCGGGCTTCGGCGAGGAGAAGGCGCGGATCTTCATGGCGTTGCTCGCGAAGCGCATGGGCCGGAAGCCGGCCGGCTGGGAGGAGCTCGCCAAGCCCTTCTCCGACGAGCAGCCCCGTTCCGTCGCCGACATCGATTCGCGGGAGTCGTTCGCGCGGGTGCGGGCGTGGAAGCAGGCCCAGAAGGCGATGGGCAAGGGCAAGGCCGACTGACCGGCGGTCTCGCCGCCACGGCACGGGGGGACCGGCATGGCACTCGGATTCAGGATCTTCGACGCCGACAACCACTACTACGAGCCCACCGACGCGTTCACCCGCCACATCGATCCCCGGCTCGCCAAGCGCGCGATGCAGTGGGTCGAGATGAACGGCAAGCCGCGGCTGCTGGTGGGTGGGCGGCTCAACCGGTTCATCCCGAACCCCACGTTCGACCCCATCGCCCGGCCCGGGTCGCTCGACGACTACTTCCGGGGCCGGAAGGGCCGCTCCGACGACGGCCTGGCCGCGGCGTTCGGCGACCTGGAGCCGATCCGGCCCGAGTACCGCGACCGGGACGCGCGCCTCGCGCTGATGGACGAGCAGGACCTCGAGGCCGTGCTGATGTTCCCGACCCTGGCCGTGGGCATGGAAGAGGCCCTGGTGCACGATCCCGACGCGCTGCACGGCGCGTTCGAGGCCTTCAACCGCTGGCTGGAGGACGACTGGGGCTACGCGTACCGCGACCGGATCTACTCCGCGCCCTACGTGCCGCTGGTCGATCTCGGCCGGGCCGTCGCCGAGGTCGACCGCGTGCTGGCGGCCGGCGCCCGCGTGCTCTGCATGCGCTCGGGACCGGTCGTGACGCCCGAGGGCGGCCGTTCCCCGGGTGATCCCCGCTACGACCCGTTCTGGGCCCGGGTCGCCGAAGCCGGCGTGGTCGTCGCGTTCCATTCGGGTGACGCGGGCTACGGGCGCTTCGCCGAGCTGTGGGGCGAGCCCGCGGAGATGGAGGGGTTCCGGCTCAATCCGTTCAAGGCCGTCATCACCGCCGACCGACCCATCGCCGACACCGTCACCGCGCTCGTGTGCCAGGGCGTCTTCACCCGGCACCCGGGCGTGCGGGTCGCGACGATCGAGAGCGGCGGCGAGTGGGTGGGGCCGTTGATGAGGAAGCTGGCCAAGATCGGCAGGCAGATGCCGGGGATGTTCGCCGAGCCTCCGGTCGAGCAGCTGCGGCGCCACGTGTGGGTCGCGCCCTATTACGAGGACGACATCGAGCAGCTCGTGGGCTTCCTCGGCGTCGACCGGGTGATCATGGGATCCGACTTCCCACACGCGGAGGGGATCGCCGATCCGCAGGCGTTCGCCGAGGAGCTCACCGCGTTCTCCGCCGCCGACGCCAAGCGGATCATGCACGACAACGCCCGGGAGCTGGTCGAACCCGCAGGGGTATCCGCCAACTGATCGCGCGCTTGTGCGAGCCTTTGGGCTCGGAGTAGGCGAATCACAGGAGCGCGCGATGGCCGGTATGGAGGTCGTCGAGATCGTCGAGATCGACGGTCGCGATTTCACGGTCTACGGCACGTATGCCGACGAGACCCCCACGGGTGAGTACGCGTTCTACGACGTGTACGTGGAGGATCGGGACGCGTGCGTCCTGCAGCTCATCGATCTCGGGCAGCCCTTCCAGCAACAGCCCACGCACGACGAGCTCACCGACCTCGCCGACGGCCTGTTCCGGACGCCGGCGGTGCGGCCGCTCCGCCAGGTCAACGCGGGCTGACGTCCCCGCTTCGCGCCGGGCGGGTCCGGCGCGGTGCGGCCGCGCGCGCGTGAGGCCGTGAGCGTGCGCGAGTGGTGACGGCCCGGCGATCGCGCGCGGGACGCCGGGGTCGAGGTGGGCGCGGGTCGGCCTCAGTCGAGGATGGACGGATCGGCGCGCAGCTCGCGGCGCGCCATCGCCTGGAAGAGGCCCGGGAAGTCGACCTTGTGGAAGACCACGCCGAAGCGGTCGGCGACCCCGGGGTCGAGCGGCGTGCCGCCGCCGACCGTGGCGACCTGGTACGCGCGCTTGCAGCGCCACTCGAACGACGACGCCCGCAGGTAGGCCTGGGCCGGTGTGTTGCCGATCACCATCACGCCGTGCCCGGCGAGCAGCGCGACGTTGGCGTCGCCGAGCGCCTTCACGGCCTCGGCCGCGTTCTGCCGGTCGTTGACCGCGCCCTGGTAGT
This sequence comes from Acidimicrobiia bacterium, assembly GCA_017882925.1. Lineage (GTDB taxonomy): Bacteria > Actinomycetota > Acidimicrobiia > IMCC26256 > Chersky-534 > Chersky-534. The sequence goes on from JADGOM010000274.1 coordinate 3,297, forward strand.
CGTCGTACACGGCGACCTCGCCCTGGAACATCGCGCCGGTCTGGTCGTAGATCCCGGGTGCCCGACGCACGTCGGCCCAGATGGTGCTCCACTCCGGGTGGTTGTGGACCACGACGCCGGCGTCGTGGCGCGACGCGTGCAGCTCGAGGTGGAGCGGGATCGCGGGTGTGACGGTCCACTTGCCGTCGAGGACGTTGCCCTCCTTGTCGATGCGCATCACGTCGGATGCGGTGACCTCGTCCCACGTGAGCCCGAACGGATTGACCAGCAGCGTGTCGTCCGACTGCTTGTACGTGATGTGCCCCGCGAGGTGGTCGTCGTAGCCCTCGCGGTAGAGCATGCGGGCGAGGAGCGCGAGCTCCTGCTGCGGGCTGAGGTCGGGGAGGGCCGGGGCGATCGGGTTGCTCATGGCGGGGCTCCTTGGAACGTGGCGCGGGCCGGGGTCAGAGGGCGAACGACTTGCGGAGGTAGACCGCGACGCGGGTGATCGTGCCATCGGCGACGTCGAACACGAGGCCTTCGGGCGTCCGGCGGCGCTCGCCGTTGGTGTTGAGCGTCTCGCTCAGCTCCACGAACACGGTGCGGTCGTCGGCGGTGGCGACGACGCGGTCGACGATGAGCTCGTAGCCGTCGAGCGCCTCGATGGTCTGCTGCAGGAAGTGTTGGTAGCCGGCGCGGCCGGTGAACTCGTCGCCGAACGGCCCGATGCGGTGGACGTCCTCGGCGACGCAGGCCCCGAGGCCGGGCCAGTCGTGGGCCGCCATGCGATCGAGGAACTGCGTGACGAGTGCGACGGCGTCCATCTGCTCCCCCCGGGCTGCGGTGCGCGTGGGCGCAGCGTACCGACCGTCGGGTCAGGCCGCACCCGACGGCACCGGCGTGGGCGCCGGCTCCGGGTCGGCGGGCGCGTCCGTCGACGTCTCCGCGCCGCCGTCCGCCGGCGCCCGGCCGGCCGGGCCCTCGACGTTGATGTGCGGGAGCAGGCGGTCGAGCCAGCGGGGCAGCCACCAGTTGGCCGGGCCGAGGAGCTCCATCGTCGCGGGCACGAGGACGAGCCGCACGAGCGACGCGTCGACGAAGACCGCGGCCGCGAGCCCGACGCCCATCATCTTGACGATCGGGTTCGCGTTGGTGACGAAGCTGAGGAACACCGAGATCATGATCAACGCGGCGCAGGTGATGACCCGCGCGGTCGCCGCGAGCCCGTCGGCCACGCTGGTCCGGCTGTCACCGGTGCGGCTCCACTCCTCGCGGATCCGGCTGAGGAGGAAGACCTCGTAGTCCATCGAGAGCCCGAACAGGATCGCGAACATCAGCATCGGTACGAAGGCGACGATCGGCCCCGTCTGCTGGAGGCCGATGAGGTCCTTGCCCCATCCCCACTGGAAGACGGCCACGATGACGCCATAGGCCGCACCGATCGACAACAGGTTCATCGCCGCGGCCTTGAGCGGCACGAGCACCGACCGGAACACCAGCATCAGCAGCAGGAACGCGCCGAACACGACGGCGAAGATGAAGTACGGGAGGCGCGCGCTGATCCGGTCGGTGAGGTCGACCATGGTCGCGGTGGCGCCACCCACGTGCACGGTGCCGGCCGCGACCGCGGTGCCCGCGATGGCCTGGGGGATCACGTCGGTCCTCAGCGTCCGCACGAGGGTCGCGGTCGCGGGCGCGTTGGGGCTCGTGGTCGGCACGACGACCATCACCGACGCGGTGTCCGACGGGCTCGGGTCGGGCGGCGACACCTCGGCGACGCCGGCCGTGCCCGAGATCGCGCCGGAGAGCTTGGTGAGCGCGGCCTGCACCGGTGCCGGGTCGGTCGCATTGCTCGCCGGCAGCGCGATCGTCACCAGCAGGGGCGCGTTGGCGCCGGCGCCGAAGCCCTGGCTGATGAGGTCGTACGCGTGGCGCTGGGTGAGATAGGTGGGCACGTCGCCGTCGTCCTGGAAGCCGAGCTGCATCGACAGCACCGGCGCCGACAGCAGGAGCAGGATCGCCAGGCTGGCGATGAGGCAGCGCCACGGGCGCTTGGCCACCTCGTGGGCCCAGCGGGCCCATCCGTGCGGCTTGCCGTCGTCGACCTTGGCGGCTTCCTGCTCGCGGTGCTTGCGGCGGTGGATGCTCAGCCGCTCGAGGTTGGGGCCGAGGATGGCGAGCAGCGCGGGCAGCAGCGTGAGCGCGGCCGCCATCATCACCGCGACGTACAGGGCCGACGCGTAGCCGAGGCCCGCGATGTACGGGATGTTCATGAGCGCGAGGCCGCAGGTGGCCATGCAGACCGTGATGCCTGCGAACAGCACCGCGTTGCCGGCCGTGCCCATCGTGTAGGCGATGGCCTCGTGCGTGCCTTCACCGGTCGCGACCCGTTGGCGGTACCGCGTCACGATGAACAGCGAGTAGTCGATCCCGACGCCGAGGCCGATCATCGTCGCGAGGTGGGGCGACAGCCCGCTCACCGTCGTGACGTTGGAGACGAGGTAGATGATCGCGGTGGAGCAGCCCAGCCCGACGAGGGCGATGCTGATCGGCAGCCCCATCGCGAGCACCGATCCGAACGCGAACAGCAGGATGATCATGGCGCAGAGCAGGCCGATCTCGTCGGCGTACTGCGACAGGCCTCCGCCGTTCTTCTGGTTGAAGCGGTCGGTGACCGAGCCCCCGAACTCGACCTGGACGCCCGCGCGCGTGGCCGGCGCGGTGGCCGCCAGGAGCCGCGGGTAGGTGGTCTCGGGCAGATCCGTGATCGCCTTCCCGTACGTCACCTGGGCCCGCGCGATCGTCCGCGACTTCGACACGAGCGCGGCGGACAGCGGCCCGTACGGATCGGTCACCGTGGTGACGTCGGGCAGCTTCCCCATCGCCGCGATCGCAGCCTGGATCGCGGCCGCGTTCGCCGGCGTGTCGATGGAGCCCCTCGGGGTGTGGAAGACGACGGTCGCGCTCGGGTCGTTCTGGGCGGGGAATCGCTCGGTGAGGACGTGGGCCGCGGCCTGGCTGTCGGTGCCCGGCATGGCGAAGTCGTCGCGGGTGGCGCTGCCGACCGCGTTCTGGAACACCCCCAGGCCGATCGCCACGACCACCCAGACCGCGAGGACCAGGTAGCGGTGACGGGCGCACAAGCGCCCGAGTCGTTGCAGCACGGGGAACCCCTTGCGCGGCGGGCGGACGGACGGAATCTCTGGTCCCATCCATCGGCGCCCCCGGGGTTCGCTTGAGCCGACCGGGCCGCCCGGGGCCCGGATCGCCCGAACCGCCCGGAAACGACGAAGCCGGGGCGTTCCGTGGAGGTCGTCCACGTCCCGCCCCGGCGTCGTTCGGGGGGTTCGATCGGGCCGCCCGGAGGCGGCACCGAGGATCAGACCGAGGCCGGGACCTGGGCGACCGCCTCGACGTCGAGCTCGATCTTGATCTTGTCGCCGACGACCACGCCGCCGCCGTCCATGGGCATGTTGATGTCGACGCCGAAGTCCTTGCGGCTGATCTCCGTGCTGGCGGTGAAGCCGATGCGGCTGCCGAACTGCGGGTCGTTGCTGGCCCCGTTGAACTCGAGGGCGAGGTTGACGGACCGGGTCACGCCGTGGATCGTGAGGTCACCGGTGACGACGTAGTCGCCGCCCGAGGCCTTCACCGACGTGCTCTTGAAGGTGAACTCCGGGTACTGCTCGACCTCGAAGAAGTCGGCGCTCTTCAGGTGCCCGTCGCGGTTGGGGTCGCCGGTCTCGATGGAGGAGGCGTCGATCGTGGCCTCGACCGTCGACTGGGTCGGGTCCTCGGCGACGACGATTGTGCCGCCGAACTTGGTGAACGATCCGCGGACCTTGGAAACCATCAGGTGGCGGACCGAGAAGCCGACGTGGGTGTGGGCCAGGTCGAGGTCGTACTTGCCGGGGGTGGGGGTGACTGCGCTCATGGGGGGCTCCATCTGGTCGTCGTGCTGGGTAGTTGAGATTTTAACTATCTGCAGTCTGGACCCGAATAGTTGCAATGTCAACAAAAATCCGTCATAACCTCCAGTGATGGAACGCCAGCCCAGCGAGACGCCGCCGGAGACCCCGGCCCCCGACGCCCAGGGCCCCGTGCCGTGGCTGACGCCGGCGGAGCAGGAGACCTGGCTGGGGTTCATCCGCGGCTCCCTCCTGGTCCTGGAGCAGCTCGACGCCGAGCTACAGGCGGCGCACGGGCTCACGCTCGAGGACTACGAGATCCTGGTCAACCTGTCGGAGCAGGACGAGGAGCGCATGCGCATGAGCGACCTCGCCCGTTCGGCGCTGATGTCGAAGAGCCACCTCACCCACCGGTTCGACCGGCTCGTGCAGCGGGGCTTCGTCGAGCGGGTGAAGTGCGAACGCGATCTCCGGGTCACGTACGCCGTGCTCACGCCCAGCGGCCTCGAGGCGCTCGAGGTCGCGGCGCCCGACCACGTGCGCTCGGTGCGCAGCCATCTCATCGACCGGCTCACACCCGAGCAGCAGCGGCACCTCGCGTGCGGGTTCGCCGCGGTCGTCGAGGGCTTCGACCCCCCGCCCTGCCCCGAGAGCTGAGCGCCGCGCGCGTCAACCGTCGAGCGGGCTCACGATCCACACGTCGTCGAGCGAGGCCTCCCACGCGTTCACCAGCCGGCCCAGGTTCGCGTCGGCGCCGTCCCACACCACCACGGCTTCGCGCGCGTGCGCGCCGAGCCACGCGTCGCGCCGCACCATCGCCGCGCCGGCCTGCTGCTTGCTGTCGGGCGCCTTGATCTGGACCAGCACCTCCGCGCGCGCCGCGGCGAGCAACGACCGGAAGCGGTCCTGCGACGCGCGCGGCCACACCGACTCGGGCTCGGGGTAGGGGAGCACGGCGACGTAGGGCACGCCCGCGGCCGCCGCGGCTTCGGCCGCGATCTGCTCGGTGCCGAGCATGAGGCCGGTGAGCACCACGAGGTCGGCGTGCACCGCGAGCTTGCCGGCGAAGATCTCGGTGAGCCGCTCGAGCACGCGCGTCGCGACGGGGTTGTCGCCGTAGCCGCCCAACCCGGGCGGCCGCGGCCCGGTGACCGCGACGCCGAACCCGAGCGCGGCGCGTGCGTCCTCGACCGACACGGGCGACGGCTTGGCGCCGGGCATGATCCGGCCCGCGTCGTCCTTCGGGAGCGAGGCCACCAACGCGTCGGAGGCGTGCTCGCCGGAGCGACCCTCCTTGCGCAGGATGGCCTCGACCGCGAGCCCGTCGACGAGGTCGTTCATGGCGTCGCCGCTGTGCCCCTTCACCCACCGGAACGTGACGTCGCCCCGCTCGAGCACGAGCTCGATGAACGGCTCCCAGAGATCGCGGTTGGCCACCGGCTTCTTCTGCGAGTTGAGCCAGCCGCGGGCCAGCCAGCCCTTGTGCCATTCCTGCTTGAAGCAGTTGACGACGTAGGTGCTGTCGCTCACCACCTCGAGCGGGCCCGTGAGCGCGCCTACGGCCTCGGACGCGGCGGTGAGCTCCATCCGCTGATTGGTGGTGTGCTCCGCGAACCCGCTCGCGAACGGCCCGTCCGGGACGGCCCAGGCCCAACCACCCGGCCCGGGGTTGCCGCTGCACGCGCCGTCGGTGAACACGGTGGTCGTCGGGGCCATCGCTGCATCTTGCCTGGCCCGGGCCGCGCCCCGCGGACCCGAGGGCTGCCGGCCACAAATAGAACCTGTTCTCGTAACGGCTAACGTCGCAGCCATCCGCACGGGGGGAGCCACATGTACGTCGGGCTGAGCGAGGAACACGTCGAGCTCCGGCACAAGCTGCGCGAGTACTACGCGGAGCTCCTGACGCCGGAGCTCGAGGACCTGCTGTCGCGCAGCGAGGGGATCGGGCCCGTCCCGCGCCGGATCACGCGCCAGATGGCCGCCGACGGCTGGCTCGGCATCGGGTGGCCCAAGGAGTACGGCGGGCAGGGCCGCACGCCGATCGAGCAGTTCATCTTCTTCGACGAGTCGATGCGGGCCGGAGCGCCGGTGCCGATGCTCACGATCAACTCGGTGGCGCCCACGATCATGCGCTACGGCTCGCAGGCGCAGAAGGACTTCTACCTGCCGAAGATCCTCGCCGGCGAGATCCACTTCGCGATCGGCTACACCGAGCCCGACGCCGGCACCGACCTCGCGTCGCTCCGCACCAGCGCGGTGCGCGACGGCGACGAGTGGCTCATCAACGGCCAGAAGATCTACACGTCGCTGGCGTCCGACGCCGACTACATCTGGCTCGCGGTGCGGACCAACCCCGAGGTGAAGAAGCACAAGGGCATCTCGATCATCATCGTGCCGACCAGCACGCCGGGCTTCTCGTGCACGCCGATCGACAACATGTGCGAGCTCGACACCAACCTCACCTACTACGAAGACGTCCGGGTGCCCGTCGACAACCTCGTCGGCGACGAGAACCACGGTTGGGACCTCATCGTCAACCAGCTCAACCACGAGCGGGTCACGCTCTGCTCGAGCGGGATCGTCGAACGCTCGCTCGACGACGTCCGACGCTGGGCACAGGACACGAAGCTGGCCGACGGGCGGCGTGTGATCGACCAGGAGTGGGTGCAGCTCAACCTCGGCCGGGTGCACGCGAGGCTGGAGTTCCTGCGCCTCGCCAACTGGCGGGTCGCGTGGGAGGCCACGCAGGGCATCCCGCTCGACCCGGCCGACGCGTCGACGATCAAGGTCTTCGGCACGGAGTTCTACCTCGAGGCCTTCCGCCTCCTCATGGAGATCCTCGGCCCGGCGGCCGCGGTCAGCCGTGGCGGCGCGGGCGCGGTGCTGAAGGGGCGCATCGAGCGCGCGGTGCGGTCGATGCACATCCTCACGTTCGGCGGCGGCACCAACGAGATGCAGCGCGACCTCATCGCGGTGTTCGGGCTCGGCATGCCGGGATCGAGCCGATGAGCACCACCGCACCGACGACCACCGCCACATCGACGGCGACGACATCGAGGAGCGCGGCGTGGATTTCTCGCTGACCGACGACCAGCAGGAGCTGGCGGGACTCGCGGCCCGCATCTTCGAGGACCGGATGACGCTCGCCCACCTCAAGGCGGTCGACAACTCCGACGAGTGGTTCGACCGCGGCACGTGGGCCGAGCTCGCGAAGTCGAACCTGCTCGGGGTCGCGGTGCCGGAGGCGTACGGCGGCCTCGGCTTCGGGTTCCTCGAGGCGTGCCTCATCCTCCGCGAGGTCGGCCGCTTCGTGGCGCCGGTGCCCTTCGCCCCCACTGTGGTGCGCGGCGCGATGCCGATCGCGGAGTTCGGCTCCGACGAGCAGAAGCAGCGTCTCCTGCCCGGAGTGGTCGACGGCAGCGTGGTCCTCACCGCCGCGCTCGAGGAGTTCGCCGCCCCGCTCGACGCCCCGTCGACGGTGGCGCGCCCCGACGGTGCCGGCTGGACGCTCCACGGCGAGAAGGCGTCGGTCCCCGCCGCGCACATTGCCACCGCGATCGTCGTCGCGGCGCGCAGCGAAGCCGACGGCGTGGTCGCGCTCTACATCGTCGACCCCTCCGACGCGGGCGTCTCCCTCGCACGCGAGGAGACCATGAACCACGAGCCGTGGTCCGTGCTCACGCTCGACGGCGCGCCCGCCGAGCTGCTCGCCATCGGTGCCGACGCGCTCGAATGGATCGTCGACCGCGCGACCGTCGCGACGTGCGCGGTGTCGGCCGGCGTCACCGATCGCGCGTTGCGCATCACCGCGGAGTACACGACGACGCGCAAGCAGTTCGACCGCGCGATCGGCACGTTCCAGGCGGTCGGACAGCGCATGGCCGACTCGTTCATCGACGTGCGCGCGATCGATCTCACACTGTTGCAAGCGGCGACGCACCTCGACGAGGGTCGTCCGGTGCCGCTCGAGGTCGCGACCGCGAAGTACTGGGCGTCGGAAGGCGCGAGTCGCGTCGGTCACGCCGCGTTGCACGTGCACGGGGGCGTGAGCATCGACGTCGACTACGCGATCTCGCGCTACTTCCTATGGGCGAAGCAGCTCGAGTTCACGCTCGGGAGCGCGACGCCGCAGTTGCTGCGCATCGGACGCGGACTCGCCGCGGAGCCCGCTCCCGCGTAACGCGCGATTCGTGCACGCGCGCTTGTGAATCCACGCTCGGGCCCGGTTTTTCGGCATTTTCCGATATTTCTACCCGCACGCGTATGCGCTGGTCAGGCGCAACTATCGCCGAAAACCCACAAAATACGGGCTCGGGGTGACTTGCGAGTGCTCGCGACCCATACAAAGGTTCGCGGACTTATCACATAGGTCCCGTGCTGGGGACGCTGGATTGCGGGTGACTGCGGAGTTCACCCGGATCAGCCCCCTTCGGGCATCGATCAGCTCGCCCCGTCGCACCATCACGTGGCTCTGGGCCGGTCGTTCCTGAGCCAGCCCCTTCTTGGGCTGGCGCGCGCCGAACTGGAGGAGACCCCTTGCTCGCACCCCACCTGTTGTCTCGTCGCGTGTCTCGTCACGTTGTCGAACCGGCCCACGCCCACACGACCCGACGCAGACAGGTGGGATGGAGGACGGCACTCGCGGCCGGCGCCCTGGGCCTGGCGGCCGTGCTCGGCCTCGCGGCCACGGCACCCGCCGCCGGCGCGTCCGTGCCCGGCGCGGTCAACGCCTTCGGTTCGAGCGCGCCGCTCGGTGCGCCCGGCATCGGGGGCGAGAGCCCGATCGCGGTCACGCCCACGCACTCGGGCCGCGGCTACTGGGTCGCGGGCGAGTCGGGCGGCGTCTACACGTACGGCGACGCCTCGTTCCACGGCGCGGCGCCGCCGCTCGCGCCGTACACGTTCATCGTGGGCGTCGCCGCGACTCCCAGCGACAACGGCTACCTGCTCGCCGCCAGCGACGGGGCGGTCTACGCGTACGGCGACGCGCGTTACGCGGGTGGGGCCAACACCGTCGCCGGTCACCCGTTGATCGTCGCCATCGCGACGACGCCGTCGGGCAAGGGCTACTGGCTGTTCGGCGCCGACGGTGGCGTCTTCACCTACGGCGACGCGGGCTACTTCGGGGCGCCGGCCGCGGGGACGCCGCACGCGTTCATCGTGAAGGGCGTCGCGTCGCCTTCGGGCGACGGCTACCTGTTGGTCGACATCCAGGGCCACGTCTACGCCTACGGTGACGCGCGCTACGAGGGCAACGCGCCGTCGCAGGCGCTCGCGGCGCCGATCGTGTCGATGACCGCGACGCCGTCGGGCAAGGGCTACTGGTTGCTCGGACGTGACGGCGGCATCTTCACGCTCGGCGACGCACCGTTCCTCGGTGCCGCGCTCGACACGACGATCCCGGCGCTCGCGATCACCGCGCAGCCCGAAGGCGGCGGCTACTGGGTACTCACCGGCAAGGCGCCGGCGCCCGTCGTCGAGGCCGCGCAGGTCGGCCCGGCCGGCGGCGTCTGGGCCTCGTTGCGGCAGTGCGAGTCGGGCGGCAACTACGCCTCCAACACCGGCAACGGCTTCTACGGCGCCTACCAGTTCACCGCCCAGACATGGCGGGCGATGGGCATGGGGTACGCCTACGCCAACGACGCGCCGTACTGGGTGCAGGACGCGGCGGCGCAGAAGCTGCAGCGCGAGTCCGGCTGGGGTCAGTGGCCGGCCTGCTCGCGCGGGCTCGGCCTGCGGTAGGCGCTCGCCGCACCGTCTCGTGGGGTCTCCGGATGACACGGATGTCGTCCGGAGACCCCACGATCCGCGCTACGCGGACTCGGGGCGGTAGCGGTCTTCGAGGCTGAGCCGCTCACCGTTGCGGGTGAGCGCGATCGCGGCCTCACCGCTCACGAGGCGGCGCACCGGCTCGGCGATGATCTCGTTGCGCCAGCCGTGCATGAGCCGGGAACCGGCGTCACCGCGCAGGAGCGCCTGGAGATCGGAGCGGGTCGCCAGCAGCGCAGGGTCGAGGCCGAGGTCGTTGGCGAGCTGGTTCACCCACGCCGTGACCAGCGCGACGGTGGGTTGCGGGATGCGTTCCCCGCCGTCGTCGGTGGGGAGGTGCAGCTGCTCCTTCTCGAGCGCGAGGCCGCGCTCGACCGCCGCGAGCACCTCGGCGCGCGCGGAGCCGCGGAGGTGGCGTTCGTCGAGCCCGCGCACCGCGCGCACCTCGTCGGTGGTCGTCGGCGGCCGGTGTGCGATGCCGAGCACGGCGA
>JADGOM010000060.1 GCA_017882925.1 Acidimicrobiia bacterium
GCGGTCACCCGCCGGGCGGATGGCCTCGTGGGCCTCCTGCGCGTTCTTCACCTTGCGCCGGTACGAGCGGGGCTGGTCCGGAAGGTACGCGTCGCCGTAGAGCTCGCGGATCCGGGCTCGCGCCCCGGCGATCGCCTGCTCCGAGAGGTTGGTGCTGTCGGTGCGCATGTAAGTGATGTAGCCGCGCTCGTAGAGGCGCTGCGCGACCGCCATCGCCTTGGCCGAGCCGAACCGGAGCTTGCGCCCGGCCTCCTGCTGCAGCGTGGAGGTGATGAACGGCGCGTACGGCGACTGCTTCGTGTCCTTGCTCTCCGCGGAAAGCACCGTGAACGGCTGGTCCTGCACGCGCCCGGCGAGCGCGCGGGCCTCCGCCTCCACGAGCTGCACGATGTCGGCCGCGGCCTTCTCGTTGAGCCGGCCGGTGGCGGGGTCGAAGTCCTTGCCGCTCGGCACACGCTTGCCGTCGATCGACAGCAGGCTCGCCTTGAAGTCGGCGGCCTTGGCGTTGAAGACCCCGTCGATGTCCCAGTAGTCGGCGGTGTGGAACGCGACGCGGGCGCGCTCGCGGTCGACGACGAGGCGGGTCGCGACGCTCTGCACCCGACCCGCGGAGAGCTTCGGCATGACCTTGCGCCAGAGCACGGGCGACAGCTCGTAGCCGACGAGCCGGTCGAGGATGCGCCGGCCCTCCTGGGCCTCGACGAGCTTGAGGTCGAGCTCGCGCCAGTTGGCGATCGCCTCGTTGATCGCGGACGCGGTGATCTCGTGGAACACCATGCGCTTCACGGGCACCTTCGGTTGCAGCACCTGCAACACGTGCCACGCGATGGCCTCGCCCTCGCGGTCCTCGTCGGTCGCGAGATAGAGCTCGCTCGCGTCCTTCAGCTCCCGCTTCAGCTGCGCGACGACCTTCTTCTTGTCGTTGGGCACGACGTAGATGGGCTGGAAGTGGTCTTCGATGTCGATGCCGAGGCGGCCCACCGCGGTGCCGCGGTACTCGGCCGGCACGTCGTCGGCGTTGCGCGGGAGATCCCGGATGTGTCCGACGCTGGAGTCCACGACGTAGCCGTCGCCGAGGAAGCCCGCGATGGTCCGGGCCTTGGCGGGTGACTCGACGATGACGAGCGGCTTGGGCACGCAGGGGTCCTTCGATGGGGGATTGCCCCGGTCACTTCGGCGGCGCCGACCGGGGCTGGAGGGGGTTCTTCCTTTTCCGTGGTCCCACGGAAACGACCGGCGTGTCAAGCGCGCCCGCCCGGCGGTGGCCTGCCGAGGGCCGGGGTCCGGCCCGTCTAGGCTCCCCCGGCGTGGGGCTTGATCCGCAAGGAATTCTCAACTTCTTCGGGGCATTTGCCCTCATCGGCCTGTTCCTGATTATTTTCGCCGAATCCGGGCTCCTCATCGGATTCTTCTTCCCGGGCGACTCGCTCCTCTTCGTCGCCGGCCTCCTGTCCCACCCGTCGGACAACGGCCACAGCCAGCTCGCGCCCCTCTGGGTGATCCTGCTCGGCTGTTTCGTGGCCGCGGTCCTGGGCGACCAGGTCGGCTACCTCTTCGGCAAGAAGGTCGGCCCGGCGCTGTTCCGGCGGCCGGATTCGAGGATCTTCAAGCAGGCCTACGTCGGCCAGGCGCAGGACTTCTTCGTGAAGCACGGCTCGAAGACCATCGTCCTCGCCCGCTTCGTGCCCGTCGTGCGCACCTTCGCCCCGATCGTCGCCGGGGTCGGCCACATGCGGTACCGGACCTTCCTCATGTTCAACCTGGTCGGCGCGTTGCTCTGGGCCGTGGGCATCACGCTGCTCGGCTACTTCGTGGGCAACGTCTCCTGGGTGAAGGACAACATCGAGATCGCCGCGGTCGGGATCATCGTGCTGTCGCTGCTCCCGGTGAGCATCGAGATCCTCCGGGCCCGCCGCCAGAACCGGCGCGCGTCCGCAGCCGTCACCGCGGCCGCGGTCGCGGACGAGGCCGTGCCGACCGACGCACCCAGCGAGTGACGGCCCGCCGCGCGCGTCACTCCGACTCGGCGATCCAGCGGTACCCGATCCCCGACTCGGTGAGGATGAACCGGGGTTGGGCGGCGTCGTCGCCGAGCTTGCGCCGGAGCTGGCGCACGTAGACGCGCAGGTAGTTGCTCTCGGAGCCGTATCCCGGGCCCCACACCGCCCGCAACAGGAACTGGTGGGTGAGGAGCTTGCCCGGGTTGCGCACGAACTGCTCGAGCAGCTCGAGCTCGGTCTTGGTGAGGTGCAGCGACTCGCCGTCGCGTCGGACCGAGCGGCTCGCGAGGTCGACCTCGAGCCCCGGGAACCGCAGGACGGCCGGCCCCGTGGGCACCGGCGACGCCCGCCGCAGCGCGGCGCGCACGCGCGCCAGCAGCTCCTCCGGGTCGAACGGCTTCGTCACGTAGTCGTCGGCGCCGGCATCGAGCGCGTCGACCTTGTCGCGCTGGTGGTCACGCGCGCTGAGCACGATGACCGGGGCCGTCGAGTACGTGCGCAGACGGCGCAGGGTCTCGAAGCCGTCGATCCCCGGGAGCCCGAGGTCGAGCACGACCGCGTCGGGCTGCTGGTCGGCGAGCACGGTGAGGGCGGCCTCGCCCGTCGCGACTTCGAGCACGTCGAAGTCGCGGGCCCGGAAGCTCATGCGCAGCGCGCGCCGAAGCGCGTCGTCGTCTTCGACGAGGAGGACGGTGGCGATGCTCACGTGACCGGCCTCCGATGGGCCACCGGCCACGCCACCACGAACGAGGCGCCGCCGCCCGGCGTGTCCTCGACCGTCACCCGGCCGCCGTGCATCTCGACGACGGCGCGCACGATCGCGAGCCCGAGCCCGGTCCCCTCCGTCTCCGGTCGCCCCGAGGCCCGCACGAACTCGTCGAAGATCCGCTCCCGGTCGCCGGGGTCGACACCGGGCCCGTGGTCCACCACCCGCATCTCGACCACGTCACCGGCGCGACGGGCGGTGATCTCGATCGGCGAGCCGCTCGGTGCGTAGGCCAACGCGTTCTCCAGGAGGTTGAGCAGCACCTGGTCGACCATCGCCGGGTCGAGGTAGAGGTCGGGGACGTCGTCACCGATGTCGAGGGACATCAGATGCCCCGACTCGAGCGGGCGCAGACGGCGCAGCGCGACCTGGGCGGCCTCGACGAGGTCCACCGACATCCGTTCCGGTTCGAGCCCGCCGCTGCGGATGCGGCTCAGGGCGAGGATCTTCGCGACCTGGCGCTCGAGCCGGTCGCTCTCGCTGTAGATCGTGTCGAGGAGCTCGAGGCGGTCGCCTGCGTCGAGGTGTGCATCGGGCGCGAGCAGGGTGGACGAAGCCGCGCGGATCGACGCGAGCGGCGTGCGCAGGTTGTGGGTCACGGCGGTGAGGAACCCGCTGCGCGTGCGGTCGACCTCGGCCGCGACCTCGGCCGCCCGGGCCGCCTCCTCGAGCCGGACCCGGTCGATGGCCGTGGCGAGTCCGGCCAGGAGCGCCTCCAGCACGGCCCGGTCCTCGCCGGAGAGGTTGTGGGCCCCGGGCACCGCGGTGATCCACACGCCACCGGCCTCGGCCGAGATCGCGCCACGTGCGTTCGAGTCGACGGTCCCGATCGAGACCTCCTGCGTACCGATGCGGAAGCGGCAGCCGGCCAGGTCGAACAACGGCACGAGCGCGTCGACCGCGCGTTGCGCCACCGCGCGCGGGGTCTCGCCGGCCAACACCCGGTTGGTCAGGTCGAGCCGGACCCCGGCCTCGAGCTCGCGCCGCTCGGCCGTCCGGCGCAGGTGGTCGAGGCGGGTGACGACCAGCACCGCGACGACGAGGAAGACGACGAGGGCGATGACGTCGTCGTTGTTGTCGATCTCGAAGGTCTGGCGAGGTGAGGTGAACCAGTAGTTCAGGGCGAGTGCGCCCCCGACCGCTCCCACGAGGCCCGCCGGGAGCCCGAGCCGGGCCGTGAACAGCACGACGATCAGGACGGCGAACGCGGCCACCGTGAGGTCGGTGTCGAGGAGGTGCGCGACTCCGGCCGCGGCGATGACCAAGGCCAGCGCGGCAAGCGCCCGCACGGCGGTGGCGGTCTTCACAGGATCTTGACGGTCACGACCGGACTCCTCACGCACCCTTGACGGTGCTCGCTCCATCCTCCCCCAATGGCGCTGACGACATCTGAATCAGGGACACCCGAGCTCACCGGAACGGAGGCTCCCTCCGGCGGTACCGAACCCGGCGGCTCCGGGTCCCCCCGGCCGTACCGCGCCGGAGGCCGGCGCTCGGACGTCGCGAACATCCTGCTGGGCCGGCGCCTGCGGAGCGACCAGGACATCCACCAGCGGCTCGGCAACCCGGTCGCGCTGGCCGTCTTCGCCAGTGACGCGCTGTCCTCGGTGGCGTACGCGACCGAGGAGATGCTCACCAAGCTGCTCCCGTATGCCGCCGTCGCCGCGTTCGGGATGCTCATGCCGCTGTCCCTCGCGATCGTGGCACTCCTCGTCGTCCTCATCTTCTCGTACCGGCAGACGATCAAGGCCTACCCGAGCGCCGGCGGGGCCTACATCGTCACCCGGGACAACTTCGGGGTCCTCCCGGCCCAGGTCGCCGGCGTCGCGCTCCTCACCGACTACATCCTCACCGTGGCGGTGAGCGTCTCGGCCGGTGTGGCCGCGGCCTACTCCGCGTTCCCCGAGCTGCGCGCGGAGAGGGTGCTCATCGCGGTGATCCTGATCTGGTTCATCGCGCTGATGAACCTCCGCGGCGTGAAGGAGTCGGGGCGCGTCTTCGCGGTCCCCACCTACGGGTTCGTGATCGCGATCTTCGGCCTGCTCGTCGTCGGCTTCGTCCGCCAGCTCTTCGGCGGGCTCCACGCGGTCAACACCCACGCCCAGATCGTGCACTCGGGTGGTGTCGGGACCCTCGGCATCTTCGTCATCCTCACCGCGTTCGCCAGCGGCTGCACCGCGATGACGGGCGTCGAGGCCATCTCCAACGGCGTGCCCGCGTTCAAGCCGGTCGAGTACAAGAACGCGCGCAAGGTCCTCGGCGTGCTCGGGTTGCTCCTGGGCACGATGTTCCTCGGGATCTCCTACCTCGCGATGAAGATCAAGCCGATCCCGACCACGAAGCAGACGGTCATCAGCCAGATCGCACGCGCGGTCCTGGGCACCGGGACGATCGGCCACGTCCTCTACTTCGTGGTGCAGATCCTCACCATGCTGATCCTCGTGCTCGCGGCCAACACGTCGTTCGCCGACTTCCCCCGGCTCGCGAGCTTCCACGCCCACGACCACTTCCTGCCGACCCCGATGACGACGCGCGGCCGGCGGCTCGTGTTCTCCACGGGCATCGTCGTGCTGGCCGCGTTCGCCACGCTCATGACCCTGGTGACCGGCGCTTCGGTGACCCGCCTGATCCCGCTCTACGCCATCGGCGTCTTCACGTCCTTCACGCTCTCGCAGGCGGGCATGGCCCGGCGGCACACGAAGCTGCGGGAGCCGGGCTGGCATGTCGGCATCCTGGTCAACGGGCTCGGCGCGATCGCCACCGGCGTCGTGTTGGTGGTGATCGGGGTCACGAAGTTCCTCGACGGCGCCTGGATCATCATGGTGGCGGTGCCCATCATCGTCGTGCTGCTGACCCGGGTGAACAAGCACTACATCCACATCCAGACCACGCTGGCCGACGAGGCGAGGGAGTCGCCGATCGCACCGTCGAAGCACCTCGACACGGTGGTGTTCGTGTCGAAGCTCGACGTCGGCCTCGACCGGGCCATGCGCTACGTGGGCGGCCTGCCGTCCGACTCCGTCCGCTGCGTCCACATCGGCCCCGAGTCGAAGGCCCTGGCGGGCGCGTTCTGGGCCCGCTACGAGCGCGAGCTCGAGTTCAGCCAGGGCGCCAAGATCGTCCGGACCGCACGCGAGTTCGCCCGCGCGGAGCGGAAGGCCCATCCCGACCGCGTGGTTGCCGTGGTCATCCCCGAGATGATCGAGGACACCCGCTGGCGCCACCTGCTGCGCTACAGCACCGCACTGCGCCTGAAGGCGGGCCTGCTGCTCGAATCGGGTGTCGTCGTCGTCAACGTGCCCACCATGGCCGACGACCGGACCCTCCGGACGCGCCCGGCCCGCCGGCACGTCGCGCTGGTGCCGATCGGCGAGCTGCACGCCGGCGCCAACGACGCGCTCGCGGTCGCGGCGCTGCTCGGTGCCGATCGCATCGTCGGCGTGCACATCGCCGAATCGCCGGAAGGCGCGGAAGACGTCCAGAACGCCTGGGAGGCCGCCGCGCTGAAGTACCCACTCGACCTCGTCGCCGCGCCGTACCGGACCGTCGCCCAACCCCTCATCGACGAGGTCCGGGCACTGAAGCGCGAGGGCGCGGATCTGGTCACCGTCGTGATCGGCGAGGTCGTGCCGAGGTGGTACCAGCACGGGCTGCACAACCACCGGGCGCTCCAGATGAAGGCCGGTCTGCTGTTCGAGCCGGGCGTCGCCACCGTGTCGGTGCCGCACCACCTGTAGACCCCGGCGGTCCGCTCAGCCGGCTGCTTCAGCCGGCGGCTCGAACCGGTAGCCCATGCCCGGCTCGGTGATGAAGTAGCGCGGGTTGGACGGTTCCGGCTCGAGCTTGCGCCGGATCCGGGCCATCACCACGCGCAGGTAGTTGGTCTCCTCGCCGTACTGCGGTCCCCAGACCTCCTGCAGGAGCTGGCGTTGGGAGACGAGCTTGCCGGCGTTGCGCACCAGCACCTCGACGAGGTGCCATTCGATCGGCGTGAGCCGGATGACGCCGTGGGCCCCCTGCACCCGCTTGGCCGCGAGATCGAGCACGAAGTCGGGGGTCTCGACCGTGGCCCCGGTCTCGCCCGGCGCCCCCCGTCGCAGCGCGGCCCGCAGCCGCGCCAGCAGCTCGTCCATGCCGAACGGCTTCGTGACGTAGTCGTCGGCCCCGGCATCGAGCGCGGCGACCTTCGCCGCCTCCGCATCTCGGGCCGACAGCACGACGATCGGCACCGGGCTCCAACCCCGGATCCCCTGGATCACCTCGACGCCACCCATCCCGGGCAACCCGAGGTCGAGCACGATCACGTCGGGATGGTGGCGGGCCGCGAGCTCGAGCGCGTGCTCACCGGTCTCGGCCAGGTCGACGTCGTAGCCACGCGCCCGCAGGTTGATGCCGAGCGCCCGCCGGATCGCGGCCTCGTCGTCGACCACGAGCACCCGGCTCATTGGAGGTCGGCCGGGAGCAGGTCGGCGTGCGCGGTCTTCGCGGCCTGGGGCAGGCTGATCACCATCGTCAGGCCGCCGCTCGGCGTGTCCTCGGCGACGATCTCGCCGCCCATGGCTTCCACGAAGCCGCGCGCGACCGCGAGGCCGAGCCCGACCCCGGCGCCGCGGCTCCGGTCACCCAACCGTTGGAACGGCTCGAAGATGAGCTTGCGCGCCTCCTGCGGCACGCCCGGGCCCCGATCGATCACCCGGAGGTGGACCTCGTCCCGCACGACCCCGGCCTCGACCCGCACCGGGTGCTCCGGCTTCGACCACGCGAGGGCGTTCTCGATCACATTGGCGACCGCGCGCTCGAGCAACGCGGGGTCGGCGTGCACCCGGGGCAGGCTCTCGGGCACGTCGACCACCACCTGGCGCGACCGCTCGGCCAGGCCCGACATCGCGAGCCCCACGACCTCCTCGAGGCCGACGTCGTAGAGGACGAGGTCGTAGGCCCCGGCGGTGAGGCGGCTCATGTCGAGCAGGTTGCTCACGAGCGCGGTGAGGCGGTCGGTCTCCTCGTCGACGGTCTCGAGGAACTGGCGGGTGGCGTCGGGGGTCCACTCGACGTCGCGCTGGAGCAGGCTGCTGACCGAGGCCTTGATCGACGCGAGCGGGGTGCGGAGATCGTGCGACACCGCGGCCAGCAGGGCCGTGCGCAACGCGTTCGCCTCCGCGAGCCCTTCAGCGACGGTGGCCTCGGCCCGCAGCTGGCGGCTCTCGAGTGCGAGGCCGAGCTGACCGGTGAACGCCCGGAGGACCGTGAGGTCGGCGGGATCCAATCGCGCGCCGGCGACGACGAGCTCCGTGATGTCGTCGAGGGGGACGCTCATCGCGCCCTGCTCCGGTCGCTGCGGCACGGGTTCGCCGATCGAGCTCTCGACCGTCCAGTCGGGACCGCTCCTGCGCAGGATCGCGATCGAGTCGACCTCGAACGTCGTTCGCAGCTGGGCCATCAGCGCCAACAACGGGTCGTCGTCACCGATGAGGGCCCCTCCGAGCCGGGCCAGGGTCTCCGCCTCGGATCGGGCGCGCGCGGCCTCCAGCGAACGGCGGGCGCCGTTGGTGACCAACGTGCTCACGACCACTCCGACCGTGAGGAAGACCACGAACGCGACCACGTTCTCGCCGCGGGAGATCGTGAACGTGTACAGCGGCGGCGTGAAGTACCAATTGGCCAGCAGGAAGCCGGACGCGCTCGCGAACAGCGCGGGCCAGAGCCCGCCTGCGGCCGCCGCGCCGACGACGACGAGGAGGTAGAGCAGGAGCTGGGCCGGGAGGTCGAAGGATTCCCGGAGGTTCGCCATCACGAACGTGAGCAGGAGCGGCCCGACGACCGCGATGATCCAACCGAGCGCGAGCCGGCGCCGCGACAACGCGATGCGGCGGCTACGGACCATCGCGACGAGGTGCGGGGACGACGTGTCGTCCCCGCCACCCGAGATCACGTGCACGTCGATCGACC
>JADGOM010000275.1 GCA_017882925.1 Acidimicrobiia bacterium
GCGTCGAGGTCCTCGACCCCGCAGTGGCGCTGCAGGTTGGCGAGCGTGCCGTTGCCGCAGTCCATCCAGATCGCGGTCCCGCCGCTGCGCACGAGGTAGCCGCTGCACGCGCCGCCCGCGGGCGCGCCGTAGGAACCCGACGTTCCGAGCACCGTCAGCTCCACGTCAGCGCCGGTTCCAGTTCCAGGGGACCACCGTGCCGACCTCGGGCCCGAGGAACCGGGCGCCGAGCGCGGCGAACGTGTGCGGGTCGCCGCTGGTGACGAACGTGCGCGCCGGGGCCCCGTCCGTGCGTGGCGTCCGGGCGCCGGCGTCCAAGAGCGCGCGCACCTCGAACGCGGTCTCGTCCGCGCTCGACACCAGGACCACGTCGCGGCCCATCACGTCGGCGATCGTGCGGGCGAGCAACGGGTAGTGCGTGCACCCGAGCACGAGGGTGTCGACCTTCGCGTCGCGCACGGGCGCGAGGAGCCGTTCGGCGAGGACGTGCACCTGGTCGGAGTCGACGTCGCCGTTCTCCACGAACTCGACGAATCCGGGGCACGCGCAGCACGTGAGCGTGTAGCCCGGGGGTGCGGCCGCGGCGACCGCCCGTTGGTACGAGCCCGAGGCGATCGTGTTGACGGTGCCGATCACCCCGATCCGGCCGCGGCGGGTGGCCTGGACCGCGGCGCGCACGCCGGGCTCGACCACGCCGACGACCGGGATGTCGAGCCGGTCCTGGAGCTCCTCGAGCGCCACCGACGCCGCGCTGTTGCACGCGACGACGAGCATCTGCACGCCGCTGGCCACGAGCACGTCGGCGATCTGGTGCGCGTAGGCCCGCACCTGCTCGGGCGGCTTGGGCCCGTAGGGGAAGCGGCCGGTGTCGCCGAAGTAGACGACGGGCTCGTGGGGCAGGAGGTCGATCAGCGCCCGGAGGACGGTGAGGCCGCCCAGGCCGGAATCGAAGACACCGATGGACGGCGAGTCGGAACGGCCGCTCGTCATCCCCCGACGGTACCGCCCCCGCCCGCCGTCCCCGTGCGCATCGCTCCACGCCCCCACGCTCCGTACGTTTCTCGCCGACCTACTTGGTCGTTGAGACCGGCACGGGGTTCGCGGCCCGACCGGTCAGGGGCGGGGCGCGGCGGCGCGGCGGAGGCGGTCGGCGACGGCGGTGCCGATGCCGGTGTCGGGCGGGGGCACGACGAGGACGACGGCGAGGTCACGGGCGTCGGCCTCGCGGAGGCGGTCGTAGAGGACCCGGGCGTACTCATCGGGGTCGGCGGGCGGGTCGAGCACGACCAGGCCGCCGGGCAACCCGCTCGGAACGTCGGCCGCGAGCGCCAGGAGGCCGACCCGGGAGCCCGCGAACAGCGCGGTGGTGGCCCGGGCCGCGATCGCGCCCGGCTCGACGAGCTGCACGCGCGCCGCGGGCGCGTAGTGCGACGGCAGCGTGCCCGGCGCGGCCGTGGAGCCGTCGGTCCGTTCCTCGGGCGCGACGCCGGTGATGCGGGCGACGTCGGCCGCGGTCACGCCCCCGTGGCGCAGGATCACGGGTGCGGCGCCGGTGCAGTCGACGATGGTCGACTCCACGCCCACCCCGCACGGGCCGCCGTCGAGGATCACCCGCACGTCGTCGCCGAGGTCGGCGCGCACGTGCCCGGCGGTGGTCGGGCTCACGCGGCCGAACCGGTTGGCCGACGGTGCGGCCAGTCCCCCGCCGAACGCGCGCAGCAGGTCCTGGGCGACGGGCTGAGCCGGGATCCGGATGCCCAGGGTACGACGCCCGCCGGTGACCTGGTCGACGACCGCGCCCGGGCGCCGCGGGAGCACGAGCGTGAGCGGGCCGGGCCAACACGCGTCGGCCAGCGCCCGGGCGTACGCGGGCGGGGCCAGCACCCAGCGCTCGACGTCGGCGTCCGCGGCCACGTGCACGATCACCGGATGCCCGGCGGGCCGGCCCTTCACGCGGTACAGCTCCGCGACCGCCGCCGCGTTGGCCGCATCCGCCCCGAGGCCGTAGACGGTCTCGGTCGGGAAGGCGACCAGCTCGCCCGCGCGCAACGCGCGCACCGCGGCCTCGAGGTCGGCGCCCGCCGGGCCGCTCACAGACTGCCCGGCTACCAGTAGTTGATGCGGGTGGCGCGTTCCTCGACGACGTCGAGGTCGTCGGTCCACGCGCCGCTCGAGAGGTACTTCCAGCCCGCGTCGGGAATGACGATGACGATCGTCCCCTCGTCCATGGTGGCGGCCATCTTCGCCGCGCCGGCCGCGATCGCCCCCGCCGAGATGCCGGAGAAGACGCCGCAGTCGTCGAGGAGCCGCCGGGTCCACTCGATCGACTCGCGGGGCCGGACGACGAACTTCCGGTCGAGCACGTCGGGATCGAAGATCGGCGGGATGAAGCCGTCGTCGAGGGAGCGCAGTCCCTGCACGAGCTCACCGGCGGGCGGCTCGACGGCCACCACCTTCACGCCGGGCTTGTGCTCCTTGAGGTAGCGGCCGACGCCCATGAGCGTGCCGCTGGTGCCGAGCCCGGCGACGAACACGTCGACCTCGGGGCAGTCGCGCAGGATCTCGGGCCCGGTGGTGTCGTAGTGCGCGCGCCAGTTGTGGTCGTTGCCGTACTGGAACAGCATCACGAGCGACGGGTCCTCGACCACGAGCTTCTCGGCCAGGCGGATCGCGCCGTTGCTGCCTTCCGCGCCCGGTGAGAGCACGACCTCGGCGCCGAAGATCTCGAGGATCTGGCGCCGCTCGATGCTCACGTTGTCGGGGAGCACGACGCGCACCTTGAAGCCGCGCAGCCGGGCCACCATCGCGAGGCCGATACCGGTGTTGCCCGACGACGGCTCGAGGATCGTCATCCCCGGCTTCAGCCGGCCGTCGGCGACCGCACCGTCGATCATCGCGACCGCGATGCGGTCCTTCACCGAGCCGCCCGGGTTCTGCCCCTCGAGCTTCCCCCAGATCTTCACCCGCGGGTTGGGTGAGAGCTGGTGCATCGCGAGCAGCGGGGTGTCCCCGATGAGATCGAGGATGGAGTCGTACCGGGCCATCGGGGTGACGGGGTGCGTCAGCCGCCGGCGACGGCGGGAAGGATCGAGAGCGTGTCGCTCGGACCGACCTTCGTGTCGAGTTTTTCGAGATAGCGCACGTCGTCGTCGTTCACGTAGACGTTGACGAACTTGTGCAACGTGCCGTCGGCGGCGAGGAGCTGACCGTCGAGGCCCGGGAACCGGGACACGAGATCGATGAGGACCTCACCCACGGTCGAGC
>JADGOM010000276.1 GCA_017882925.1 Acidimicrobiia bacterium
CATGAGCAGCTACGGACTCGAGATCATCGAACGGGACGAGTGCGAGGCGCTCCTCGGCTCGCAGCAAGTCGGCCGGGTCGCCGTTTGCGGCGGCCGGCCCGGTGTCTTCCCGGTGCTCTACGCCCTCCTCGACGGTGACGTCGTCTTCCGCACCGCGCCCGGCGAGAAGCTGATGGCCGCCGCCCTGAACCGCGAGGTCGTGTTCGAGATCGACGCCTACGACCTCACGACGCACACGGGGTGGAGCGTCAACGTGATCGGATCGTCAGAGGAGATCGAAGACGCCGCCGAGCTCGCCCGGGCCGCGGCCCTCGAACTGCACCCGTGGGCCGGCGAGGTGCGCGACCGCTACGTGCGGATCCACGCAGCCGAGGTCACCGGGCGCCGGATCACAGAGAGCGCATAGCTCCAGTGCTCGAGAGCGCGTAGCTCAGGACTGCGAGTTCAGGGTGACCACGTGCGCGGTCGACCCGGGGAAGAAGATCGACTCGTGCCCGTCGTCCCAGCGGACGCGGTAACGGACGACGTCGTCGCGGGTCTCTATCTCGAGGATCTCGCCCTCACGCTTCGGTTCACCGGTGTGCACTGCGTCGACGACGATCTCGTCGCCCGGCTTCGCCTGCATCGTGTCTCCTCCGATCGGCAGCGCTTCGACTGCTCTCCGACCAGTATCGGGCCCAGGTGGGCGCGGTGGGCAGGGCCAACGGTAAGCGGGAGGTCTCGTCGTTGGGCCCTCGGGCTCAGGACCTCCGGCCCTGGGTCCGCCGGCCGGTTCCGTCGATGCTGTTGATCATGTCGCAGCACCGCACCACCCAGTCCGAGGAGACGACGCAGTTCCTCGGATACCTCCGTGATCACCCGGCCAGCACGGCGCTGGCGGAGTCGATCGCCGAGCTGATCGCAGCCAGGCGGGCCGCCGCGGCGCGACGGGCTCGAGCCTCGATGCGGATGATCTCGGTCCCGGTCAACCGCGACCAACGGACCCGCGCCGCGAGCTGACAGCTGCCAGACCCCCCGGCCTGGTCGTCCCCCCCGACCGGCCGATCGACCGACCCCGGCAACGGCTTCCCCCGCCGACCCGGGGTCGAGTCGCGTCCGGCCCCCGGGCGCCGGGCCCCACCCCATCGAACCGGCGTCACAGAGTCGTCCTACAACTGACTTTGTGACGCCGGTTGGTGTGGGTGCGGGGTTCAGCCGGCTCGGGGGACGATCACGAGCGCGCAGGCGCACTGCTCGGCCAGGTGGGCGCTCGTGCTGCCGAGGCGTTCGCCGTGCCGGTTGCCGATCCCCCGGGTGCCGACCACCACGAGGTCGGCGCCGCACTCGGACACGGCCGCGCCGATGGCGCCGACCGGATCGCCGGCGACGAGGCGGCGCTCCACCCGGTCGGGCGGGAGCTGGTCGAGCGGGGCGGTCCACTCCGAGAGTCGGGGGCGCAGATGGTCTCCGCCCGGATCACCGATCTCGTGTTCCAGCAGGCCGACCGCGTGGACGGCGACCACCCGCGCGCCCACCTGCTCGGCGAGCTCGTACGCCCATTCCACCGCACGACTGCTGTCGAGCGATCCGTCGACCCCGACGACGATGGTCTTCACCACAGGTCGTGCTCCCTCGGCTCGACGTGCACGGCCCGCGCGCGCGAGACCGCCTCGGCCCCCGGCCCGCCGTTGGTCGCAGGTTGCACCGCGTGGTCCGAGCCCATGAGCGCGCCGGCGGTCGCGGCCACCGATGCCCGCACCGCATCGAGCTCGTAGCCGCCCTCGAGAAAGAAGGCGAGACGACCCGGGCTTGGCACGAAGGCGCGCACGATCGACGCCAGATGCGCGAAGTCGCCACTCGAGAGCGCGAGGTCGGCGAGCGGATCGTCGCGGTGCGCGTCGTACCCGGCCGACACGAGCATCCAGGTGGGCCCGAAGCGGGCGACGACGGGCGCGACGACTTCGTCGAGCGCGCGTGCCATCACGTCGCCGGTCGCCCCGGCGGGCAGCGGGATGTTAACGGTAGAGCCGCGGGCGTTGGGACCGCCGGTCTCGTCGAGTGCGCCGGTTCCCGGATAGAAGTGATCCTGGTGGGTCGACACGTAACACACGCGGTCGTCGTCCCAGAACAGGGCCTGGGTGCCGTTGCCGTGGTGGACGTCCCAGTCGATGATCATGACGCGTTCGCCGGCCGCGGCCAGCGCCGCGGCCGTCACCGCGACGTTGTTCACGAGGCAGAACCCCATCGCGCGATCGGGCAGGGCGTGGTGCCCCGGGGGCCGCGCGACCACGAACGCGAAGTCGCCGCGCCCGTTCGCGAGCGCGTCGACCGCGGCGAGTCCCGCGCCGGCCGCCTCGCGCGCCGCGTCCCACGAGACCGGGCTCGCGTAGGTGTCGGGGTCGAGCTTGCCGCCGCCGGCCTTGCAGAACGCCTCGAGCTCCCGCAGGTACGCGTCGTCGTGCACGGCGGCGAGCTCTTCGAACGTCGCGAGGCGGGTCTCCAGGTCGATGCGGTCGGTGTCGAGCATCAGGTCGTCGACGCCCGCGATCGCCGCGGTCACGCGGCTCGGCCGCTCGGGGTGCCCGGCGAGCACGTGGTCGGGCGCGGCGAACGGCCCGGCAACGATCAGTTTCGGCACGTTCGACGTTCTCCTCGCCAGACGGGCTCAGCCGGCGGTCGTGTCTCGAACGCGGCGGCCGGTGAGCACGGTGAGCTCGATCCGCACGAAGCGGTCGGCTCCACCATCCCACGCCCACGACTCGAGCGGAAGCGCGCGGGCCGCGGCCAGCTCGTCGGGCTCGGTGATCTCACGAGCGACACCGCGCACCAACACACTCCAGCCGTGAGGATCCGCGTCGGTGCCGTAGCCGTCGGCCTCGAACGCGACGACCGCGCCGGCCGTGGCGGCGTCGAGCTTGGTACCCGGCACCGTGCGGAACACCACGGCCCCGTCGGAAACCACGAAGTTCACCGGCAGCACCGCGGGGAGCGCGTCGATCGTGACCCCGACCCGCCCGACGGGCGTCGACGCGAGCAGGCGCAAGCACTCGTCTCGCGCCAGTTCGTCGATCGCCGGGTTGTTCTTCGCAGCCGCCACCCGGACATTCTCGGCGAAGACGGGCAGGCCCCAGCAGGGCCGAAGGTCCCAGAAGTGGCAGCTCGCGGCCTGCGGGTGCCTCGATCAGGTCGCCGTATCCCCTGAGGTGTCCGTATCATCGGCGCATGCCCTCCGGCGCCGATCCGACTGCGAGTGGGCCCTCCGACGGCATCGACATCTTCGCCGCCGCGCCCGACGGGATCGTCGTAGTCGACGAAGACGGCGTGATCACCGCCGTGAACGACCAGGCCGGCGAGATGTTCGGCTACGCACCGGCGGACCTGATCGGCGAACCCGTCGAGATCCTGCTCCCGGGCCGGTTCCACGAGCGCCACGTGGAGCATCGGAAGGCCTTCAGCGCGGCCCCGACCCGGCGCCCGATGGGTCTGACCCTCTCGCTCTTCGGCCGGCGCCGCACCGGCGAGGAAGTCGACGTCGACATCAGCCTGAACTACCAGCGTGCCACCGACGGTGGACTGCGCATCATCGCCTTCATCCGTGACGCGACCGCGCGGCGCCGCATGGAGGAGGAGCTCCGCTCCACCGAGGAGAGCTTCCGGCTGCTGGTCGACGGTGCCGCGGACCACGCGATCTTCATGCTCGACCCTTCCGGGCGCGTCGTCACGTGGAACCCCGGCGCCGAGCGCATCAAGGGGTGGACCGCCGACGAGATCCTCGGCCGGCACTTCTCGGTGTTCTACCTGCCCGAAGACATCGCGTCGGGCCAGCCCGAGCGCGACCTCGAACGCGCGGCCGCCGACGGGCGCGCGCAGAGCGACGGCTGGCGCGTGCGTGCCGGCGGCCAGCGGTTCTGGGCCGAGACCACGCTGTCGGCGGTACGCGACGCGGCCGGGACACTCCGCGGCTTCGCGAAGGTCACGAGAGACCGCACGGAGAGCCATCAGGCGCGCGCCCGCCTCGAGTCGGTGGGCGAGCTCAACCGCGCGGTGCTCGAGCGGCGCCCCGAGGAGGACCTGCTCGCGCTCGTCGCCTCCCGCGCCCGCGCGATGGTGAGCGCGACGCTCGTGGCCGCGTGGGCCCCGGGCGCCGGCGGCGACGAGTTGTTCGTCGCGTACGCCGACGGCGACGGCACCTCCGCGATCCTCGGCACCACGGTGGCCGACGACTCGGTGATCACCATGGTGGCCCGGTCGAAGCGCACCGAGTTGGTTCCCGACCTCCGCGCCGACCTCCGCGTCCCTCGCGTCCTCCCCGATGCCGGGATGGGATCGGGGTTCTTCGTGCCGCTCCACGCCGCGGGCGAGACCTTCGGGGTGATCGGCGTGATGATGGCGCGTGGACGCGAGGTACTCCAACCGCACGAAGCCGATCTGCTCCAGGCGTTCGGGCTCCAGGCCGCGGCATCGTTCGCGCACGCGCGCGCGCGGCGGGAGGCCGAGCAACTCCACCTCCTCTCCGAACGCGAGCGGATTGCCCGCGATCTCCACGACACGGTGATCCAGCGGCTGTTCGCCGTCGGCCTCTCACTGGAGGCAACCGCGCGCCGCCCACCGGCGGAGATGTCACAGCGGCTGCACGACGCGGTCGGCGACATCGACGACACGATCCGCTCGATCCGCTCTTCCATCTTCACGCTGGAAGCCCGCGCCGAAGATGTCATCGGGCTCCGGACGCGTGTGCTCGAAGTCGTGGGCGAGGCCACGGCGACCCTGGGCTTCGAGCCGTCCGTGCGCTTCGACGGCCCGGTCGACACCCTCGCGAGCAACGAGATCACCGAGAACGTCGTGGCGACGCTGCGCGAGGCCCTGTCCAACATCGCCCGGCACGCGCACGCGACCGCATCGAGTGTCACCGTGTCGGCCGCCGACGAGATCGTGTTGATCATCGACGACAACGGCGTGGGCGCCGAGAAGTTCGAACGCGAAGGCGGGCACGGCGTCGTGAACCTCAACGAACGGGCGCGCATGCTGGGCGGGAGCGCATCGATCGAGAAGGTCGAGCCGTCGGGCACCCGGGTCGAATGGCGGGTTCCGGCCCCCGACTAGCCAGGCGCAGATCCGAAGGCCCGGACCGGTGCGCAACGTCGCACGGGCGTTCGAGGGCCGGAGGTCGCAGCCGAAGTGCTAGCGGCCGAGACCCAGCCGCACCCACATACGCGACGCGACGTCGTCGGGTGGGTTCGTCGTGTCGAGCACTTCCGCATCCGGCCACGGGTCGAAGCGGGCGCGCAGCTCCGCGGCGATCGCCGGGGAGGCGTCGGAAGCATCGTCGCCCCGGTCGGCCCGCTCCGCGGCGCGTGCATCGGCGACTTCGGGGGCGACCGCGCACACGAAGCTCGTCAACTCGCTCGCGGTCTCCGCGGCCAGCGCGCCCACCGCGTCACGCCGTTCGTGATCCGCCCAGGACGCATCGAGGATCACGCTGCTCCCCAACTCGAGGCACTCGCGCGCTCGGTCGAGCAGCGCGTCGTAGGTCCGCTCGGTCCACGCCTCCGAGTACACCCCCCGGTCGACGGGCGCCGCGGCCGGCGTCACCGGCGCCAGCCCGGCGAGGCTCTTGCGCACCTCGTCGGAACGGAGCACCGGCCAGCCGGTGGATGCCGCGAGCGCACGGGCCACGGTGGTCTTTCCCGTGGCGGGCGGCCCACCTACGAGCACGATCCGGACGCGGGCGCGCACGAGGTGGTCAGC
>JADGOM010000277.1 GCA_017882925.1 Acidimicrobiia bacterium
GTTGGCGGCGGAGGCGACCACGCGCATCGAGATCGGGACCGCGGTGGTGCCGGTCCAGTCCCGCCACCCCATCGCGCTCGCGCAGCAGGCGCTGTCCACGCAGGCGGTCTGCGCCGGCCGGCTCGCGTTGGGGCTCGGCGTCTCCCACCACTGGGTCATCGACGAGATGCTCGGGCTGGCCTACGAGCGCCCGGCCGCCACAATGCGCGCGTACCTCGACGTGCTCGACCAGGCCTTGCGCGGCCCCGGCCCGGTCGACGTCGAGAACGACTTCTTCCGGATCCACAACCCGCTCGACATCACCGACATCACCCCGACGCCGGTCCTGCTCGCGGCGCTCGGCCCGATCATGTTGCGGCTCTGCGGCGAACGCACCGACGGGACGATCCTCTGGATGGCCGACGAGCGCGCGATCGGCTCGCACGTCGTCCCCAACATCACGAAGGCGGCCGCGGCGGCCGGCCGACCGGCGCCCCGCGTCGTCGCGGGCATCCCGGTCTGCCTCTGCGCCGACGACGAGGTCGAGGTCGCGGTGGCCCGCACCAACCGCGTGCTCGCGGAGGCCGAGGTCTCGCCGAACTACCAGCGGTTGCTGGATCAGGGGGACGCGCGCGAGGTCGGCGACATCCTCGCCGCCGGAAGCGAGTCGGCGATCGAGAAGCGGGTGCGGTCCTTCATGGACGCCGGCGTGACCGACCTGTCGGTCCGGATCGTCCCGATCGGGAAGGACCGCGACGAGCGCATCGAGTCGTCGCTGCGGACCCGTACGTTCTTCGGAGAGATGGCGCGGTCGCTGTGACCGGAGCCGGGGATCGAACCGATACCATCGAACCGGTGAGGACGAGTTCCAACCCATGAGCGCCGAGGAAGTACCCGTCCGGACGCCGTCGGAGGCTCCCGCGCAGAGCTGGCGCGAGCTCGCCGTCGCACGATCGCTGGACCCGGCGCGCGCGAGGGCCGAGAACCGCGTCCAGCGCTACCTCGACGCCGCCCTCGAGCTCCTCGACAACGATCCGGGGAAGGACTTCACCGTCCAGGAGGTCGTCGAGCGGTCGGGCCAGTCGCTGCGCGGCTTCTACCAGTACTTCGCCGGCAAGCACGAGCTCCTGCTGGCGCTGTTCGAGGAGTCGGTGCAGGCGACCGCGGCGCATCTCCGCGAGGTGATCGCCGGGAACGACGACGCGTTCGAGCGCCTCCACCTCTTCGTGGGCGAGTACTACCGCCTGTGCAGCCCGACGCCCGAAGGTGGGCCCGCACGCATCGGGCCGGCACCCGTCGCCGAGTTCGCCCAACAGCTCCTGGCCGGCCACCCGAAGGAAGCGGCGGCCGCCTTCATGCCACTGGTGACGTTGCTCGAAGGCCTGCTCGTCGACGCCGAGGCCGCGGGCGTGCTCCGCCCGCGTCTCGATCACCGGCGGCTCGCGGGCATCGTCCTCCAGGCGATCATGTTCCACTCGTTCGCGACGACGATCAGCGGCAGCCCGCGCCGATCGGACGACGACGCGGGTGACCTGTGGGACCTGCTGCTCCTCGGCATCGGGGTGGGTCCGGCCCCGGCCTGACCGCGTCAGCCGGCAGGGGCCAGCGGGTCGTGCTGCACGCCGGAGTCGAAGCCACCGTGCTTGCGCATGAACGTCGTGGTCCGGCGGTGGATGCGCCAACCGTCGGCGGTGCGGCGGTACTCGTCGCGGTACCAGCCGAGGCGCATCGCGTGCGTCGTCTGATCGATGAAGACGAAGTGCTGCATGCCGGCGGCGACGGCGGCGTCGTCGGGGTCGAAGTCCACGACCGGCATGTTGCCGATGAACTGACCGCGCGGCGCAGCCTCGAGCAGCGCGGGGAAGCGTTCGAGCGTGAACGGCGTGCCGAACGCGTTGTACTCGGCGTCCGGGGTGAAGACCTCGAGCCACCGGTCCTGGACGAACTGGCTCGTGAGCGCCATGTACCGTGCGCACAGCGCGTGCAGCTCCACGAGATCGGCGGTCCGGTTCGTGTCGTCCATCTTCGCCCCCCAGTCGTTCGCCGGAAACTTTGCTTCCGCGGATTTGGAATCATATTCTCACGCCATGCGTACGAGCTTCTCAGCGACGGTTCCGGCCGCGGGCGCCCGGTGACCGGCGACCGCCCGGTCCACGGGAAGTGGTTCGAGGAGCTCGAGGTCGGCCTGGTCGTGCAGCACGCGCTCACTCGGACGGTGCTCGACTCGGACAACGTGCTGTTCTCGACGATGACGATGAACCCCGCGGCGCTGCATCTCGACTTCGACTACGCCGAGCACGAGACCGAGTTCGGCCGCCCCCTCATCAACAGCCTGTTCACGCTCGGGCTGCTCGTCGGCCTATCGGTGCTCGAGACGACGCACGGCACGACGGTGGCGAACCTCGGCTTTCAGGAGGTGGCCTTCCCGGTGCCGGTGTTCAGCGGCGACACGATCCACGCCGAGACCGAGGTGGTCGCGGCGCGGGAGTCGAAGTCGCGGCCCACCTGCGGGATCGTCACCTTCGAGCACCGCGCGTACAACCAACGCGACGAGCTGGTCTGCCGTGCCCGTCGCGACGCGCTGATGAACAAGCGGCCGTGACCGGCGCGCGACCGCCGCGGAGTCTGCTCTTCGCGCCGGCGAGCCGTCCGGACGTGGTCGCCAAGCTGCCGCGCAGCGGACCGGACGCGGTCGTGCTCGACCTCGAGGACGCGGTCGCCGCGAGCGGAAAGGCCGACGCCCGCGTCGTCGCGCGCGAGCTCGGCGAGCAGCTGGCGTCGGAGCACCCCGGCATCGCGGTGTACGTGCGGGTCAACGCGGTCGTCAGCGAGTGGTTCGCCGACGACATGGGCGTCGCGCTGCACCCCGGCCTCGCCGGGGTCGTCGTGCCCAAGCTCGAGTCCGCCGCACAGGTGCAGATCGTCGCCGATGCCCTCGGCGCGGCCGGGTGCCCGGACCTCGCGGTCCTCGCCGGTATCGAGACCGCAGCCGGAGTCGCGCGGGTCGGCGAGGTCATGCAGCCGCCCGTGACCGTCGCCTACTTCGGCGCCGAGGACTTCATCGCCGACATGGGCGGGATCCGCACTCCCGGCAGCCAGGAGGTCCTCTACGCGCGGTCGCGCGTCGTGCTCGCCGCGCGCCTCGCCGGGGTCCACCCGCTCGACCAGATCGTCGCCGGGTACGACGACGAAGCCGCGTTCGTCGCCGACGCGGAGGCCGGTCGGGCCCTCGGCTACCGGGGCAAAGTGTGCATCCACCCGAGTCAGGTGGCGTGGGCCAACCGCGTGTTCACCCCCTCGGAGGAGGCCCTCGAGCGCGCGCGCCGGCTGCTCGCGGCGTACGAGGCCGCGGCCCGCACGGGGGAGGCGGTCATCGTGTTCGAAGGCCAGATGGTCGACGAACCGATGGCGCGACGCGCCCGGGCGCTGCTCGAGGAGTGAAGGCGGCGGGTCAGGTCGGGGTGCGGGCCGCGCGCCGACGCTGATCCGCGTCTTCGACCATGCGCCAGTGCTCGTCCGCGACCCAGGTGCGGGCGAACGACGCGATCGCCGCCGCGGCGAGCTCGGGCCGCGCGGCCGGGAAGGCGGCCTGCTGGGCCGCCTTGATCCCCACGAGCGCGTCCCTCGGAGCCCGCGCGATCTGTGCGGCCACCGCGCGCCACCGCGACTCGAACTCCTCCCGCGGGACGACCTCGTCGAAGAGACCGAGGTCCCGCGCCGCGTCGGCGTCGATCACCTGGCCGGTGGTCATGAGCTGCAAGGCCCGCCCGCGGCCGACGAGCGCGGTCAGCCGTTCGACGCCGCCCCAAGCGGGCATGATCCCGAGCGTCACCTGGTTGAAGCCGCACCGCACGGGCGCGGCCGCGATCCTGATGTCGCACGCGACGGTGAGCTCGGCCCCGCCGCCGTACGCGTCCCCGTTGACCGCCGCGAGCACCGGCACCGGCAGCGTCGCCAGCCGGTCGAGCACCGTGCGCATGTCCTCGGCCATCTCCGTGGCCCCTTCGAGGGTGCGGATCGCGGCGAGCTCCTTCAGGTCGCCACCGGCCATGAACACGCGGTCGCCGCCGCCCGTCACCACGAGGACCCGGGCGTCCGACGCGGCGACTCCGTCGAGCGCGTCGGCGATCTCGCGCATCGTCGCCCGCGCGATCGCGTTGCGGGCCTTGGGCCGGTCGACCGTCAGGACGGTGACGTGACCGTCGACGTCCAGCCGCACTCCCCCCGGGCTCATGGGCCGGAGAATATCCGATCGGAAGCTGTGCGCCCACGATCGCCACGAGATGAAGGGGTCAACCTGGTGAAGATGGGGCATCCGATATATTGTTCGGCGCATGGTGGCGGAGGGGGAGCTCACGACCGAAGCGGGTCTCGTCGTCGAGCGCGTCTACGGCCCTGACGACCTCGGGCCGGATCACGCGGCCACGGTGGGGGAGCCCGGCTCGTTCCCGTTCACGCGCGGCAACCACCCCGGCGGCTATCGCGACCGGCTGTGGACGTTCCGCCAGTACTCGGGCTTCGGGACGCCCGAGTGGTCGAACGAGCGCTACAAGCTGCTCCTCAAGGAGGGCGGTACCGGGCTGTCGGTCGCCGCCGATCTCCCGACCCAGATCGGCTACGACTCCGACGATCCGGACGTGGAGGAGGAGGTCGGCCGGGTCGGCGTCGCGCTCGACTCGTTGGCCGACGCGGAGATCCTCTTCCGCGACATCCCGCTCGACCAGATCTCGACGTCGTGGACCGTCAACGGGACCGCCGCGATCATGCTCGCGTTCTACGTCGCGGTGGGGAAGAAGCAGGGGGTCGCCCGGTCGCAGCTTCGGGGGACCGTCCAGAACGACATCCTCAAGGAGTACGTCGCACGCGGCACCTGGATCTGGCCGCCGGGGCCGTCGATCCGGCTCATCGGCGACTCCATCGAGTTCTGCGCGGCCGAGGTGCCCCGCTACAACGCGGTGTCCGTCGCCGGCGCGCACTTCCGCGATGCCGGAGCCAACGCGGCGCAGGAGATGGCGTTCACGCTCCAGGACGCGGTGACCTACTGCGACGAGATCGTCAGCCGCGGGCGGATGACCATCGACGAGTTCGCACCGCAGGTCTCGTTCTTCTTCTACACGCACAACGACTTCTTCGAGGAGGTCGCGAAGTACCGCGCCGGGCGGCGGCGCTGGGCCCACATCGTGCGGGAGCGGTACGGCGCCGAGAAGGCGAGCTCGTCGATGTTCCGCACCGGCGTCGTGTGCGGCGGGTGGACGCTGCAGGCCCAGCAACCCCAGAACAACATCGTGCGGGTCGCCTACCAGGCGATGGCCGCGGTGCTCGGCGGCGTGCAGTCGATGTTCACCGCGGCGTGGGACGAGCCGTTCGCGCTGCCCACGGAGGAAAGCACGACCCTCGCGCTCCGCACGCAGCAGATCCTGGCCCATGAGACCGGCGTGACCCGCACGGTCGACCCCCTGGGCGGCTCGTACTTCGTGGAGTCGTTGACCGATGCCATGGAGGAGAAGGTCGTCGGCATCATGGCCGACCTCGAGGCGCGCGGTGGCATGGTCCAGTGCATCGAGGACGGCTACGTGCAGCGCCTGATCGCCGACGAGTCCGCGGCGGTGCAGCGCAAGATCGACAGTGGCGAGCGCGTGATCGTCGGCGTGAACCGCTACACGAGCGACGAGCCGGCGCCCGACCTCGCGCCGCCGGCGATGGACGCCGGCGCGCGCAAGTTGCAGCTGGACCGTTTGGCCGAGGTCCGCCGAACGCGCAACACGCGGGCCGCGCTGGCGGCGTTGGCGAACCTGCGCAACGCGGCGCAGGGCGATCCCAACCTCATGCCGTACCTGATCGACTGCGTCGAGGAGTACTGCACGGTCGGCGAGATCACCAACGAGCTGAGGAACGTGTGGGGCGAGTACCAGCAACCGACGGTCTTCTGATGAGCCCGGTGCTCCCATGACGACACCTGTACGGGTGCTGGTGGCGAAGCCCGGGCTCGACGGGCACGACCGGGGTGCGAAGCTCGTCGCGAGGGCGTTGCGCGATGCGGGCTTCGAGGTGATCTACACGGGGATCCGGCAGAAGCCCGAGATGATCGCGTCCATCGCGGTGCAGGAGGACGTCGACCTCGTCGGTCTCTCCATCCTGTCGGGCGCCCACCTCGGGTTGACCCGCAAGACGATCGAGGCGCTGCGCGAGCGCGGCGCCGGCGACATCAAGGTCGTGGTCGGCGGCACGGTGCCGCGGTCCGACGTCACGCCCCTGCTGGACCTGGGGGCGACGGCGGTGTTCCCGACCGGATCGTCGATCGAGATGCTGGTGGCCGAGGTGCGCCGGATCACCGGCGCGGACGCCGACTCCGAGGACAGCAGCGACTCCGAGCGGTAACCTTCGTCGCATCCGACGAGAACGTCATTACCGTCAACCATGCTGACCAGCCACGAGTACCGCGAGCTGCCGGTGCTCGAGGTCATCGACGAGACGCCCGACACCCGGTCGTTCGTGCTGGGGATCCCGGAAGCGCTCGAGGCGGAGTTCGCCTACGTCGCCGGGCAGTTCTGCACGTTCCGGGCGACGATCGACGGGCAGGCGGTCGTCCGTTGCTACTCCATGTCGAGCTCCCCCGACACCGACGACCGGTTCACGACGACGGTCAAGCGGGTGCCGGGCGGCCTGATGTCGAACTGGTTCAACGACCTCGTGGCGCCGGGCGACGGGCTCGAGGTCATGCGCCCGGCCGGGCTGTTCGTGCTGCACCCGAACGACACCCCGATCGTCGCGTTCGCCGGCGGGAGCGGGATCACCCCCGTGATCTCGGTGATCAAGAGCGCGCTCGCGACGACCACGCGCCCGATCACGCTCGTCTACGCCA
>JADGOM010000061.1 GCA_017882925.1 Acidimicrobiia bacterium
ATCGAGAGCACCGTGCTGCTCGAGCCGATGTGCAGGCAGATGACCGTGCCCTCTTCCTCGCAGGCCTTGAAGAACGGGTCCCAGTGGTCACCGAACACGTGGGGCCAGCCGAGCTTGGCCGGGTCCTCGGAGAACGTGACGGCGTGGCAGCCCTTCTTGGCGACGCGGTGCACCTCGTCGGCCATCAGCTGCGGGTCCCAGATCGGCGGGATGCTGAGCGGCATGAAGCGGCCCGGGTAGGTGCCGCACCACTCGTCGATGTGCCAGTCGTTGTACGCCTGGAGCAGCCGGTAGCCCACGTCGAGGTCCTTCGACTTGGAGAACAGCTGCCCGCAGAACTGCACGAAGCTCGGGAAGCACATCGAGCCGAGCAGGCCGTTGCGGTTCATGTCCTTGACGCGCTCGTGGATGTCGTAGCAGCCCTTGCGCATGTCGGTGTACGCGGTCGGCTCGGTGTTGTACTCCTCGGGCGGGCGCCCGGCGACGGCGTTGAGGCCGATGTTGGGGATCACGTTGTCGTCGTAGACCCACACGTCGATGCCGTCGCGGTGCACGTTCTTCGGCGCCGCGTCCAGCCACTTGGCCGGCAGATGGTTCTTGAAGAGGTCGGGCGGCTCGACCACGTGGTCATCGACCGAAACGAGGATCATGTCTTCCATCTGCATCGCGAATGCCCCCTGCTGGGCCCGGACCGAAATGTCCAGGGACTCCCTGACGTGACCGTCACCTTACCCCCCGGGACCCGGGAGGGAAGGACGGACCCGGATGGGTCCGATGCCGAATCATGAGTGAGGGTCGGGCCCTTCGGCCAGGGTCGTTGGTCCCTGTTCGCGTCGGTGCACCGTCCCTCGAATGGTCGCAAACCGGCCCGTCCCGCGGGCATGATGACCGATATGGGAAACGTGATCGTGGTCGGGGTGGACGGGAGCGACACGGCGGCCAGGGCGGCGGAGGCCGCGGCCGTGCTGGCGGTCGCCACGCAACGGGTGTTGCACGTCGTCACCGCGTACGACGCCGACGAGAGCTACACGATCGGGGTGGGGAGCGACCGATACGTGGTGTCGAGCATGGACCGGGCCGAGCACCTCGCGGAGACGATCGCGGCCACGCTGCGCCGGCCGGGGCTCGAGGTCACGAGCGGCGCGGGCGTCGGCAAGCCCCACGACGTGCTCATCGAAGAGGCCAAGCGGCTCGACGCCGACGTGATCGCGGTCGGCAACCGCCGCATGCAGGGGGCCGGGCGGCTGCTCGGCAGCATCGCGAACTCGGTCGCGCACCAGGCCCCGTGCGACGTCTACATCGTGAAGACCACCTGACGGCCCGACGCCGCGCCGGCCGCGCGACGGGTCAGCGGTCACCCAGGTCGTCGAGCACGGCCATGGCCGAGTTGCGCCCGTTGACCCCGATCACGCTTCCGCCGGGGTGGGTCGCGGCGCCGCAGAGGTAGACGCCGGCGACGGGCGTGCGGGCCGCGAACCGGCCGTCCCACATCTGGTCGGGCAGGCACTCGCCCTGGAAGATGTGGCCGCCGGTGAGGCCGATGCGCTCCTCGACGTCGGGGGGCCCGAGCACCTCGCGTTCGGTGACGCAGTCGGCGACGTCGGGAGCGAAGCGCGCGATGGCGGCGAGGACGAGGTCGCCGATCTCCTCGCGCCGTCCGGCCCAGCTTCCCTCGGCCAACGCGTAGGGCGCGTACTGCGCGAAGACGCTCATGGTGTGGGCGCCGGGCGGCGCGACCGACGGGTCGTAGGGCGTCTGGAAGTAGAGCTCGCACCACTCGGGCGCGGGCTCGCCGCGACGGGCCGCGAGGTAGGCGGCCTGCGTGTCGTCGATGCTGCGCGCGATCTCGACCTGGGCCCGGTACACGTGCGGGGTGCGTGCGGGATCGGGCGCGGCGGTGAACGTGGGCAGGCGGCTGAGCGCGCAGTTGACCTTCACGGTGGCGCTCTCGCTGCGCCACGCGTCGATCCGGGCCGCGAACTCCGCGGGCACGTCGGCCCGGTCGATGAGCGCGAGCGTGCGCTTGGGGTCGGCGTTCGAGACCACGACCCGCGCGCGGATGCGCTCGCCGCCCTCGAGCTCCACGCCCTCCCCGGGCCGGATCGCGGCGACCGGCGCGTCGGGCACGATGACCGCGCCGGCCTCGCGCGCGGCGTCGGCGATGCAGGCCGAGACCCGGCCCATGCCGCCCTCGACGAAGCCCCAGCCGCCGATGAGCCCGAGGCTGTGCATCGCGTGGATCCACGCGGTGCCGGGGTCGCGTGGGCCCGCGAAGGTGCCGATGATGCCCTGCCCGTGGAGCGCGGCCCGGAGGCGGGGGTCGCGCACGTGCGCCTCGACCACCTCCGCGATCGACGCGTGGAGCAGCACGTCGAGAGCCTCGGGGTCGTCGGCGAAGAGGGCCTCGATCGCCGCGCGGTCGGGGGAGTCGCCGATCCAGGTGTCGCGCGGGGTGATCCGGAGGCGCTCGCGGATGCGGCCGAAGAGCGCCTCGTAGGTGAAGAAGCCGTCGACGTCGGCCGGCGCGAGCTCGCCGACCTCGACCGAGGTGCGGGCGTCGTCCTTCCACTGCGTGAGCGAGGTGCCGTCCTCGAACGGGGTCCACTGGGTCGGGTCGACGGGGAAGGCGCGGTAGCCGCGGCGCTCGAGCCCGAGCTCCGCGATCACGAGCGGGTGGAGCAGGCCCACGAGGTAGGCACACGGGCTCATCAGGAAGCGCGGGTCGCCGAACGGCTGCTCGAGGGTGCACGCGCCGCCGACCTGCGGGCGGCGCTCGAGGACCAGCACCCGCAGGCCCCCGCGCGCGAGGTAGGCGGCCGCGGTCAGCCCGTTGTGGCCGCCGCCCACGACGACGACGTCCCAGTCGCGCGCGGCGAGCTCCGAGATCGCCGCGGTGCCCTCGGTGCGGCCGAGCCCTGCGAGTACGTCCATGGCGGCACGGTAGCGGGGCCGCCCGGGCCGCCCCGCCCCGGGGGCCCGGCGGGCCGGACTAGCCGAAGAGCACGGGCAGCGCGGTCGGCGCCCGGAACGTCATGCCACTGATCGCGGGCTGCGGTTCGGCCGAGAGGTCGAGCCGCAGGTTGGGCAGGCGGCTGAAGATCCGGTCGAGCACGACCCGGGTCTCCATCCGGGCCAGGTGCATCCCGAGGCACATGTGCGGGCCGAAGGCGAAGGCGAGGTGCTGGCGCGGGCCCCGGAAGATGTCGAACTGGTCGGGGTGCTCCCAGTACTTGCCGTCGTGGTTGGCCGAGCCCATGTTGACGATCATCACGGAGCCCTTGGGGACGTCGACGCCCTCGACGACCGTGTCTCGGGTCGCCGTGCGCATGATCGTGAGCAGCGGCGGCTCCCAGCGCAGGCCCTCCTCGATCGCCTGGGGCCAGAGCGCCTTGTCGTTGCGCACCGCGTCGAGCTGGTCGGGGTTGGTGAGGAGCCCGTAGAGCAGGTTGCTCGACGAGCGGTACGTGGTCTCGGCCCCGGCCGGGAGCAGGAGGCGCAGGAAGGCGAAGATCTCGTCGTCGGTGAGGCGCTGCCCGTCGAGCTCGACCTGCGAGAGCACGCTCATGAGGTCTTCGGCCGGTGCGGCGCGGCGCTCGGTGAGGATGGCCGCGAAGTAGTCGCGCAGCGACGCGCTGGCCGCGAGCCCGCGCTCCATGTCGAAGCCGACGCTGATGAGCTCGACGGCCCAACGGTGGAACTGCGGCAGATCGGCCTTCGGGAGGCCGAGCAGGCGGGCGATGACCTCGACGGGGAACGGGAACGTGAGCTCGCGCACGAGCTCGGCCGAGCCGCGGTCCTCGAACTGGTCGATGTACTCGTCGACGATCTGGGGGACGGTCTCCGCCTCCCAGCGCTCCATCACCTTGCGGCTGAAGGCCTGTTGCACGAGCGCGCGGTACGTGTGGTGCTCGGGCTCGTCCATCTCGAGGATGGTGTGGCCCATGACCTGGCCCATCACCTCGGCGTAGCCCGCGGACGAGAAGATCTCACCGTCGCCGAGGATCGTCTTCACCGCGTCGAAGGTGTAGGCGGTGAACACCGTGGGCAGCTCGGCCGCCAGCGCGTCGCTCTCGGCGCTGTCGTCGAGCCCGGCCATCGCCCGCACGTCCTCCTGGAGGAGCGGCGACTTCGCCCGGGACTCCGCGAACATCGGGTACGGGTCCTCGACGAGTCCGATGCCCTGGTTGCGGTTGAACTCCTCGAACGGGTCGTACTCGCTCTCGGGCGTCTCGACTGCGGTCATGGCGATCCTCCGTGTGCGCTCGCGGGCTCGGGCGCGAATGCCCCAAGGTACACGGGCCCGGGGGTGGTTCCACGCGGTCCGGCCCCGCTTCGGGCATGATCGGGCCCGTCGCTCGAGGGAAGGCAATCGATCACATGGACGGTACGAACGCCGGTCTGCTGCTGCTCCGTGTGGCCGTCGGGCTCACGATGGTGGCGCACGGCTACAACCACGTGTTCCGGGGCGGGAAGATCCAGGGAACCGCCGGATGGTTCGCGAGCCTGGGCATGAAGCCGGGGATCCTCCACGCCTGGCTGGCCAGCCTGGTGGAGCTGTTCGCCGGGACCGCGCTCGCGCTCGGCTTCCTCACGCCGCTCAGCGCCGGCGCGCTGATGGGGACCATGGTCGTCGCGGGGATCATCAACCACCGCAAGAACGGCTTCTTCATCTTCCGGCCGGGCGAGGGCTGGGAGTACGTCATGAACCTCGCGGTCGCGTGCCTCGCGCTCGGCGCCGTCGGCCCGGGCGAGTGGTCGCTGGACCACGCGTTCGGCATCACCTTCGACCAGCTCAACGGCTGGGCCGGCTTCGTCATCGCCGCCGTGATCGGCATCGGCGGTGGCATCGGCCTGCTGATCGTCTTCTGGCGCCCCCCGGCGCCGAAACCTCAAAGCTGAATGCCTGCACTGAGCCCGCTATGCGGGCTCAGTGAACGCGATCTCCGTCACGCGTCGGATCTCGGTGATGAGCAGGGGGACGACTTCGCGCCAGTCGCCGACGATGCCGACGTCGGCGGTGTCGAACACGAGCGCGTCGGCCTTGGAGTTGACCGCGAGCACGGTGCGCGCGTTGCGGTAGCCGACGGCGTGGTTGAACTTCCCGCTCAGCCCGAGGGCGACGTAGAGGCGGGGCGCCACCGAGCGGCCGGTGATGCCGATCTGGCGGGCGCGGGGGAGCCAGCCCTTGTCGGTGACCTTGCGGGTGGCACCGAGCTCGGCGCCGAGCCGCGCCAGCAGCGGGTCGAGCGCGTCGTACTCCTCGGGCGCGACGCCGGTGCCGACGCCGACCACGACGTTGGCCTCCGCCAGCGTGTCGAGGTCGTCGTCTCGGGTGCGGGCGAGGATCCGCACCCGGTCGCGCGGGGCGACCGTGAGGGTCGAGTGGCGCGCGACGTGCTCGCGGGGCATGAGCTTCGGGAGCACGCCGGCGCGCACCGTGGCCATCTGGATCGGCGACGTCGCGGTGATCGCGGCGACGAGCTGGCCGCCGAACGCGGGCTTCCACGCGGTGAGCCGGCCGTCGTCGCCGACCTCGAGGCCGACCGCGTCGCCGGTGAGCCCCGCGCCGAGCCGGGCGGCCGCGCGGGACGCGACCTCGCGGCCCCACGCCGTGCTCGGGACCAGCACGGCCCAGGGCGCGGCCGACCCGGCCCAATCGCCGACGCCGCGCGCGATGTCCTCCTCGATCGTGGGCCCGCGGAGCTCGACGACCGCGTCGGCGCCCCAGCTCCCGAGCATCGCGAGCTCGGCCGGATCCGACGTGACCGCGACGACCGAGCCGCCGAGATCGGCGGCGAGGGCGGCCGCGCTACCCAGCAGCTCGCGGGTGAGCGTCGCCCGGTCGGGCTCGACGACCACGCCGATCACCGGCCCGGCCGCCGGGCGGTCGGAGCCGTCGTCGCCGCGTGCGGGTGGCACCGAGCCGAGGTCGATGAAGTCGTCGAGCGCGGCGTCGAGCGCGCCCCGGTCGACGAGGATCGAGACCGCGCGCCGCACCTGCTCCTCGATCGGGGCGTCGGGGTAGAGGTCGCGCAGCCGCTCGATCTCGAGCAGGCGGGTCGAGCCGACCCAGGTGGGGCTGGCGGCCTGGCCCCAGGGCCCGGGGCCGAGGTCACCGGCGTCGAGGCGGCGGATCTTGGCCGGGTCGACCGCGTCGCGCGCGTCCTGGTCCATCTTGCAGGGATCGCAGAGGCGCTCCGCGGTCGAGAGCAGGGCGGGGAGGTGGAGCTCGGCCTGCACCCAGCCGTCGTCGTACTCGCAGCGGGCGTGGACGACGTCGCCCTCGATCGCGAGGTGGCGGACGCCGGTGCCGAACGGGAGGTCGAGGAGCTCGGCGAGCTCCGGCCCCACCTGGCCGGTGTCGGCGTCGACCGAGTTGCGGCCCACGAGCACGAGGTCGAACGGGCCGACGTGCTCGAGCGCGGCCGCGAGCGCGCGTGAGGTCGCGAGCGTGTCGGATCCCGCGAACGCGACGTCGGTGACGAGCACACCCGTCGACTCGACCCCGCGCTCGTCGGCCCACGCGACGGCCTCCCGGAGCGAGTCCTCCGCGCTGGGAGGGCCCAGCGTGAGGAACGTGACCGCACCCCCGTGCTGCGTCGCGAGCTCGACGGCCTGGGCGACGGCGCGGCGGCAGTAGGGGTTCATCTCGAGCTCGAGCCCGTCGCGGACGAGGCGGCCGTCGGGGCCGAGGACCATCGCCTCGAACTTGGGGATCTGCTTCAGCAGGGCCGCGATCCGCATCGTGCGCTCACTCCTCGAGGGTTCGGGCCCGGGGCCCGCGGAGGCGCCAAGTCTGGCAGCTCCACGCCACCGGCCCGGAGCCGGTCCGGCCCGGGACGGGCACCCCTCCTAAGCTCCGGCCCGTGACGTACCCGACCATCACGCTCGACCCCGCCGCGACGCGGCAGGCGCTCGGTGAGCTGCGGAAGGCCCGCTTCCGGCGCCGCACCCAGGACATCGACTGGGTGGAGTCGCTGTACAAGGCGTACCTCACCGGCCTCGCTGCCCTCGCGGCGGTCATCGCGGCGTCGTCGATCGTGGGCGACGGCCGGCTCCACGCGCACGAGCTCGTCGACGTGCGCAACCACGGGCCCGCGATCGTCGGCATGGTGCTGGGCGCGCTCATGTTGCTCGGCTTCCGGTCGGGTGCCCGCGGCGGGCCGCTCTCCTTCGAGCCGCCCGACATCACCCACGTGCTGCTGGCCCCGCTCGACCGCGGCGCCGCGGTGCGGCCGATCGCCTGGCGCCAGCTCCGGGGCGTCCTGGCCATCGGGCTCGTCGCCGGGGCCATCGCGGGCAACCTCGCCCGGG
Source organism: Acidimicrobiia bacterium (assembly GCA_017882925.1). GTDB lineage: Bacteria > Actinomycetota > Acidimicrobiia > IMCC26256 > Chersky-534 > Chersky-534. The sequence goes on from JADGOM010000061.1 coordinate 7,315, forward strand.
GCCGCCTACCCGGCAGCACCCCGGCGTGGATCGCGGTCGGCGTGGTCTCCGGGCTCGCCGTCAGCCTCGCGGTGTGGGGCTCGGCCTCGATCGCGTCGGGCCGCCGGCTGCGGCCGCTCGTCGCGACGGCCATCGGGGTCGTTCTGGTCGCGTGGCCCGCGGCCGACCTCTTCGCCAAGACCACCACGTGCCCGCTCACCTGGTTCGGCAAGTTCACGATCGCGCCGCTGCCGGGGGCCGACCCGTTGCCGCTCGCGTCCATCGGCGTCCTCCTCGTCCTGCTCGTCCCCGTGTTCGCGTTGATCGGGTTGGCGGGGGTGTCGGTCGAAGCCGCGCAGCGGCGGGCCGGACTCGTCGACCAGCTCCGGTTCGCGCTCACCATCCAGGACGTGCGGGCCGTCGTCCTCCTCTACCGGCAGCTGTCGCAGCACGGCACCCGGGCCAAGCCCTGGTGGCCGCACCGCGCGCTCGGCGGCCGGGCGCCGCACCCGTCGACGTGGCGCGCGCAGATCCGCCGCGGCACCCACGGCCTGGCCCGCTGGCCGCTCGTGCGGGTCGTGCGCATGCTGGCCCTCGCCGCGGTCGCGGGCGCGTGCGCGGCCGGGATCTACGCCGGCACGACGCCGCTGGTCGTGGTCGGCGGCTTCGCCTGGTTCATCGCCGGGCTCGACGCGGTCGAGCCGCTCGCCCAGGAGGCCGACCACCCCGACCGCGGCGCCGAGTTCCCGGTCGAGCGGGGGCCGATGTACATCCGCGCGCTCCTCGTGCCGTTCCTCGTGATGTTCGTGCTCGGCCTCGTGGCGTTCGGCGTGGCCGCACTCCTCGAGCCCGGGCTTCGTGCACCGGAGCCGGCGCTGTTCACGATCGTCGCGGGCGCGCTGGCCACGGTCGCCGCCGGCGCGGTGTCGGTGATCGCCGGCGCGCCGAAGCTCGGCTCGCAGCTCCAGCAGATCCTCGGCGACTACGGCGGGATCATCCCGCTGTTCCGCCAGGCGTTCCCGCCGCTCCTCGCGACGGCCGCGTTCGCGCCCGTGATCGCGGCGCAGATCGCGGTGAAGGACAACAAGCCCCCGATGCCCTGGGTGGTCAACACCGCCTGGGTCGTCGCCAGCGTCGTCCTCCTATGTGGCGCGTGGATCAACAGTCGAAGGGACCGGGCCGCATGATCGCGTTCGAGGCGAAGTCGGTGCGCAAGGAGTACGACACGCTGGTCGCGTTGAAGGACGTCAACCTCAGCGTGAAGGAGGGTGAGCTCGTCGCGCTCGTCGGCCACAACGGCTCCGGCAAGTCGACCCTGCTGCGGCTCGCGGCGGGGCTGCTCGAGCTCACGAGCGGGGAGCTCCTCATCGACGGTGCGCCGGCCGGCTCGCTCGACGCCCGGGCCGCGTTCTCGTTCCTCGCCGACGAGCCCGTCCTCTACGACGACCTGAGCGTCGACGAGCACTGCGAATACGTCGCGATGCTGCACGCGTCGCCGCCGGAGTGGCCCGAGAAGGCCGTCGGCATCGTGCAGGAGCTCGGGCTCGCGGAGCGCGTCGGCGACCTGCCGTCGAAGTTCAGCCGCGGTCTGCGGCAGAAGACCGCGATCCTGCTCGCACTGATCCGGCCGTTCAGCGTGCTCGCGGTCGACGAGCCGTTCGTCGGGCTCGACCCGTCGGGCCAGCGGGCGATGCTCGAGCTGCTCACCGGCGCGGCCGAGGCCGGCGCGGCGGTGATCGTGAGCACGCACCAGATGGAGTTCCTCGACCGCGCGACGCGCGTCGTCATCCTGCGCGACGGCGCGATCGTGAAGGACGGCAAGGTCAGCCGCGAAGAGGTCCTCAAGAACCTCGGCTGACCCCGCCGCGACGCACTAGACGAGGGCCATGAAGGCGGCCATCTGCTCGTGCAGGTGCTCGAGCGAGTGGTGCACGAAGCGGAGGTTCACGATCGTCGCGCCGGCGTCGCGCGTCTTCTCGATCTGCTCGACGACCCGGTCGGGCTCGGCGCCGGGATCGAGGGCCCGGTTGCTCTGCAGCGCGAGGTCGACGGGCGTGGCGCGCGCGTCCCACGCCTCGGTGTCCTTGGCCTTGGCGACCATCGCGCCCATCTCCGCGGTGCTCAGCCCAAACGGCGCCCACGCGTCGCCCAGCTCGACGGCCCGCCGCAGCGAGCGCTGGGTGCGCCCACCGATCCAGATCGGCACGTGGGTGCGCGGCGCGACGGGGTCGATCAGGAAGTCGTCGTAGTCGTAGAACTCGCCGTGGAACTCGGGGATCGGCACGCCCCACGACGCCCGCAGCGCGTGCAACGACTCGTCGCCCCGGGCGCCCCGGTCGGCGAACGGCGCGCCCAGCAGCTCGAACTCCTCCTGCAGCGAGCCGACGCCGACGCCGAGGATCAGGCGGCCGGAGCTCACGAGGTCGAGGGTGCCGTAGCGCTTCACGATCTCGAGCGGGTGGTGGTAGCCGAGGACGAGCACGAACGTCGCGAGCTGGATCGTGGTGGTCCGGGCCGCGATGTAGCCGAACGTGGCCAGCGGGTCCCAGTACGTCCCGCCCCGGATCTTGGCCACCTCGGTGGGGATGCCGACGTGCTCGCTGCACGTGATGTGCATGTACCCGAGCTTCTCGGCCGCGGCGGCGATGCCGGCGATCTCGTCGATGGTCGCGTCGGGCTCCCACCCGGCGTGCGCGCCCGGGAGCCGGGTGAGCGCGGGGGTGATCAGCCCGTACTGCATCGAGGTGGCGATGGCCTTACTCCTTCTTGTTCGCGAGCAGCGCGCGGTCGGCGATGATGTTCTTCTGCACCTCGGTCGCGCCGGCGCCGATCGACGTGTACCGCTGGAACGTGTAGAGCCGGGTCCAGTTGCCGCCGTCGACGGCGTCGGGGCCACCCTTGGCGAGCAGGCCTGCCGGCCCGAGCATGTCGACCGCGAGCTCGGCGAGGGTCTGCGCGAGGTGGCTCCACTGGAGCTTCGCGAGCGGCACCTCGGGCCAGTTCTTCTGGCCCTTGATGATCTTGGTGAGCGCGCGGTAGTTGAGGAGCCGGGTGAGCTCGATGTCGGTCCAGGCGCGCGCGATTCGCTCGCGGATCTCGGGGTCGTCGAGCGCGTCGGGGTTGGTGGCCCGGGCGACCGAGATCATCGAGCGCAGGTCGGCGGCCATCGTGATCGCGAGCCCGGCGGTGCCGACGCGCTCGTGCCCGAGCGTGCCCATCGCCACCTGCCAGCCCGCGCCCTCGTCGCCGAGCCGGGAGCTCACGGGGATGCGGGCGTCGGTGAACCACACCTCGTTGAACATCTCGTCGCCGACGATGTCGCGGATCGGGCGGCACTCGATGCCGGGCGTCTCCATGTCGATGATGAACGCGGTGATGCCCTCGTGCTTCGCGCCGCGCTCGATCGCGGTCGGGTCGGTGCGGAGGAGGAACAGGCCCCACTTCGCGAGGTGGGCCGTGCTGATCCAGATCTTCTGGCCGTTGACGACGTAGTCGTCGCCGTCGCGGATGGCCGACGTGCGGAGGTTGGCGAGGTCGGAGCCGGCCTCGGGCTCGCTGAAGCCCTGGCACCAGTGCTCGTCGGCGGAGAGGATCCCCGGGATCCAGCGCTCGACCTGCTCCTCGGTGCCCCAGCGGATGATCATCGGACCGATCTGCCACAGGCCGTTGGCGTTGAAGATGCCGGGCGCGCGGACCCGGGCCATCTCCTCGGAGTAGAGGACGTTCTGCACCGGCGTGGCCTCGCGGCCGCCCCACACCTTGGGCCAGTTGATCGCCGCCCACCGGCCCTCGTTGAGCCGGCGTTGCCAGTCCTTGCGCCGCTCCTGGCTGCGGGCGACGCCCGTGGAGCGACCCGTGCCGGGGTCGTCCTCACCGCCCCAGTCGGCGAGGAACGGCGGGAGGTTGGTGGCCAGCCACGCGCGCAGCTCGTCACGGAACGCCTCGTCCTCGGCCGTGAGCGCGAAATCCATGGTCGGACAATAACTCTGACACCGGTGTCACTCCCGGGTCCCCTTGCCCCGGGGGCGGGTCAGCGGAGGCGGTTCCAGGCCTGGACCTGGGTGTTGAAGTCGACGGTCGCACGCGACTGCTGCTGGGCGACGGCTGCGAGCTGGTTGAAGTCGCGGGTGCGGATCGCGTCGATCGACGCGACGTCGGCCGAGAGCACCGCGTCGCCGGCGGTGATGGCGCGATCGGCGACGGACTTGTGTGCCGGCGTCATCGACCGCGACGCGACCCGCATGTCGACGAGCGCGGAGGTGAGGCGGGCCAGGTGCGGCTCGGTCGCAACGTCGACCGTCGCGGGGTTCGCGTCCACCGTGAGCTGGTCGTCGAGGGTCGCGGCCGCAGCGCTGAACGAGTTGGCGCCGGCGTCGAAGGGTGCGGGGGTCGAGGTGGAGCGGAAGAGCCCGGCGCCGGCTTGCAGCGCGAGCCCGAGGCCGGCCGCCACCACGAGGGCTCCGAGCGCGAACCACCAGGCCCGGTGGTCCGGCCGCCGGGCGGGGACGGTCACGAGCATTGCTTCCACGTTCTCTCCGACCACGGGTGCGGGCAGGGGCATCGGCACGCCCACTCATCGGAACCGCGCCGTGGAAGGTTGAGCGGCTCACCCTGCGTAGGCGGAACGGGCGCCGGCGGGCCACGAAGCGTGGCGGTCGGCGGCAGTGACGCGCGTGGCTCGACAGCCCGGGGACGGCCACCGTCCGCTGGCTAACATCCGCGCTCAGCACGGCCGCAGGGTGCGACCGACAGCACGGGAGCGCCGGATGGACTTCACCTTCAGCTCGGATCAGGACGCGCTGCGCGCGTCGGTCCGGGGCTTCCTGGCCGACCACGCCGCGGGCCCCTACATGCGGGCGATGGCCGAAGACCACCGTGGCTTCACCGACGAGCAGTGGGCGCAGGTCGTCGAGCTCGGCTGGACCGGCCTGCTCGTCCCGGAGGGCCAGGGCGGCCTCGGCCTCGGGCTCGTCGACGCCGTCGTGGTGCTCGAGGAGATGGGCCGGCTCCCGTATCCAGGTCCCTACTTCTCGTCGGCCATCCTGGCCACGCTCGCGGCCCGCGGGCTCGGCGAGACCGACCTGCTGGTCGGCCTCGCGGCCGGCACGGCACGCGGCACGGTCGCGCTCGAGGAGCTCGGCCACGGCGACCCGGTGCAGCGGGTGCGCACCCGCGCCCGGCGCAAGGGTGCCGACTGGGTGCTCACGGGCCTGAAGCCCCTCGTGCTCGACGGCCACACGGCCGACTGGGTGATCGTGGTCGCCCGCACCGAGGACGGGCTCGGCAGCTTCCTGGTCGAGGGCGCGGCGCTGGCCGCGGCGGGCGCGGTCGAACACGTGCCGACCCTCGACCCGCTCCGCGCGGCCGCCCGCATCGAGCTGCACGAGACCGTCGGCCGCCCGATCGGCCCCTCGGGCGACCAGGGCGCGATCTGGCGCCGGGTCGTCGACGACGCCGCGGTCGCGCTGTGTGCCGAGATGGTCGGCTGTTGCGAGGCCGCGCTCGAGCTCGGCGTCGCCTACGCGCAGGTGCGGGTGCAGTTCGGCCGGCCGATCGCCAAGTTCCAGGCGATCCGGCACAAGGCGGTCGACATGCTCCACCACCTCGAGCTCGCTCGGGTCGGCACGCACTACGCCGCGTGGACGTCGGATGCCGACGACGACGCGCGCGAGAAGGCGTCGGCGATGGCCAAGGGCTACCTCGGCGAGGCCGCGGTGTTCGTCACCGCGGAAGACATCCAGATCCACGGGGGTGTCGGCTTCACCTGGGACTGCGACGCGCACTTCTATTACAAGCGGGCGAAGCAGAACGACCTGATGCTCGGGTACCAGGGCTGGCAGCGGCAGCGCCTGGCCGATCTCCTGCTGGCGTCGGCGTGAGCGCGCCCCGGGTGGGGGCCTCGCTCGAGGCCGCGGTCGCGGAGCACGTGCGGGCGGGCGACGCCCTGCACCTCGGCGTCGGCCACACCCGCTGGAGCGCGGCCGCGCGTGAGGTCGTCCGGCAGTGGTGGGGGAGGAGCCCCGACTTCGAGCTCATCATGCTCAGCCTGTCGAGCCTCGGCGCGCTCTTCTTCCGGGGCGGGCTCGTGCGGCGGGTGGTCACCGGCTACTCGGGCGACACGTTCCCCAACTTCACGCCCAACCCGATCTTCGCCAAGGCCTACCGGAGCGGCGAGGTGGAGGTCGAGCACTGGTCGTTCCTCGCGTTCTCGCAGCGGCTCGAGGCCGCGGCCCGGGGACTTCCGGCGGTCACCACGCGGAGCATCGCCGGCTCCTCGATGGAGTCGAACCCGGGCTTCGAGCTCGTGAAGACGCCGTTCGGCGAGGTCGGGCTGCTCTCGCCGCTGGTCCCCGACGTCGCGATCCTCCACGCGCCGGTCGCCGACCGCGACGGCAACGTCGCGTTCCAGCCGCCCACGCTCGAAGGGGTGTGGGGCGCGCTCGCGGCGCGCCGCGGCGCCGTCGTCACCGTCGAGCGCGTGGTCGACGACCTGCGCCCGTGGTCGCACCTCGTGCGCATTCCGGCCCACCGGGTGCTCGCGGTCGTCGAGGCGCCGATGGGCGCGCACCCGGGCGGCCTCTACACCGGCGCGCTCCCGGTCGACGGCTACGGCGAGGACTACGAGTTCTGGGTGGAGGCGCGCGCCGCGACCCGGCTCGACGACGAGGGCTACCTCGAGTGGATCCGGCACTGGGTGCTCGAGCCGCAGACGCAGGCGGAGTACCTCGGCCGGCTGGGCCCGGAGAAGATCACCGCGCTGCGGGCGAAGGCCGACCCGGAGTCGTGGCGCACCGACCAGGCCGCGTACCCGCCCGACCTCGACGCGCCCGCCAACGCGTGGGAGATCGCGGCCGCGTGGGGGGCGCGCCACCTCGCCGAGCGGGTCGAGGCCCTCGGCGCGCACGCGGTGCTCGCGGGCGCGGGCGTGGCCAACCTCTCCGCCTGGCTCGGCGTCGCGCTGGCCCGGGAGCGGGGGAGCGCGGTGCAGCTCACCGCGGAGATCGGCCTCTGGGGCTACGAGCCGGTCGACGCCGACCCGTTCGTGCTCAACCACCGCAACTTCCCGTCGTCGACGATGCTCTCCGACGCGCAGACCGTGCTCGGCCAGCTCGTCGGCGGGGCGGGGACCACCACGCTCGCGTGCCTCGGCGGCGCGCAGGTCGACCGGTTCGGCAACGTCAACTCGACGCTCATCCCGGGCGGCCCGTTCCTGGTGGGCTCGGGCGGCGGCAACGACGTCGCCAGCGTCTGCGCCGAGGCCGTGGTCGTCGCCACGCTCACCCCGCAGCGCACGCCGGCCGACTGCGGCTACATCACGTCGCCCGGGCGCGCGGTCCAGGCGCTCATCACCGACCTCGGGATCATGGAGAAGGACGAGACCGGCGAGCTCGTGCTCACGGCGGTGCCCGCGGGCGGGGCGTCGATCGCCGCGTGCATCGCGGCCGCGGAGGCCGCGTGCGGCTGGGACCTCCGGGTCGGCGACACCGTGCGCGAGCTGGAGCCGCCGACGGCCTACGAGCTCGAGCGTCTCCGGCGCTGGGATCCCCGCGGGTGGTTCCTCCGCGGCTGAGCTTCTCGCCTTTGCAGTGCGCGCGGGGCCGTCTAACGTCCCCCGGAGCCGGGGTGGCCGGGTGATCGCGCGGGTGACATGGGCCGGGTTGCGTTCCACGGGGTGACCAAGCGATTCGGCGACGCCGTCGCCGTCGACGACCTCACGCTCGAGGTCGAGGACCAGGAGTTCCTGGTGCTGCTCGGGCCGTCCGGCTGCGGCAAGACCACCGCGTTGCGCATGCTCGCCGGACTCGAGGAGCCCACCTCCGGCACGATCGAGATCGGGTCACGCGTCGTCAACGGCGTGGAGCCCAAGCTCCGCGACATCGCGATGGTGTTCCAGAGCTACGCGCTGTACCCGCACATGTCGGTGCGCCGCAACATCGAGTTCCCGCTGAAGAGCCGCCACGTGCCGGCGGCCGAGCGCCGGGCCATGGTCGACGAGGCCTCACGCGCGGTCGGGCTCGAGGAGCTCATGGAGCGCAAGCCGGGCCAGCTCTCCGGCGGCCAGCGCCAACGGGTCGCGCTGGCCCGGGCCATCGTGCGGCGGCCCCAGGTCTTCCTGATGGACGAGCCGCTCTCCAACCTCGACGCGAAGCTGCGGGTGCAGACCCGGGCCGAGCTCATCGAGCTGCAGCGCCGGCTCGCCACCACCGTCGTCTACGTCACCCACGACCAGGTCGAGGCGATGACGATGGGCGACCGCATCGCGATCATGAACGCGGGCCGCCTCCAGCAGATCGCACCACCGCAGGAGGTCTACGCCCGACCCGCCAACCTGTTCGTGGCCCGCTTCATCGGCAACCCGCCGATGAACACGGTCGCCGGACGTGTGGTCGACACCGGCATCGAGCTGCCCGGCGGGATCGTGCCCTGCCCGCCCGAGATGCTCGAGGCGCTGCGGGCCCGCGGCGTCGAAGGCGCGGTCATCGGGGTGCGGCCCGAGCACCTCCTCGTCGAGGCCGAGGGCATCGTCCCGGCCACGGTCACGGTCATCGAGTCGCTCGGCCACGAGCGTCACGTCGTGTGCCGGCTCGTCGACGGCCAGATGATCATCGTGCGCCAGGCCTCCGACGTCACCCCGCCCACCGAGGGCGCCGCGGTGCACCTCACCACCGATCCTGCCAACCTCCACCTCTTCGACGCCCAGACGGAGGAGCGGCTCGACCTCGGCCTCGTCGGCGCGGGCGGCCCGGCCGCGGAGCTCGCGGGGAGCTGACGGTGGACATCACCTGGAGCGACTTCTACGACGCCAGCGGGTCCGACCTCCGCCACGGCCTCTTCGTGCTGGCGCTCATCGTCACCTTCTTCTGGACGGCCCGCGTCGCGATCGACGCCAACTTCCGCACCCGGGCCGACTGGGCGGAGTCGAAGGTCCCCGGCCGCGACCTCTGGCGCATCGGCCTCGTCGTGGGCTCGGTGCCCGCGGTCGTCTACTGCGTCGTGTACCCGGGCATCAGCCTGCTGTTCCACTCGATCTTCACCTGGCTCGACGGCCCGGTGCACATGGGCTCGACCGTCCTCGCGGTCGTGGTCGTCGTGTGGATCGCGGGCCTCGCGCTCTCCGCCGCCTATGAGGTGATCGCTCGGAAGAAGCTCGACGCGGTCGGCGCGCTCACCAACCGCGGGCGCCGGGCCAAGGACGCCGAGCTCGCCTACGGGCTCCTGCTCCCGAGCTTCGTGCTGTTCGGTGAGTTCGTCTTCTACCCGTTCGCCCGCAACTTCCGGGCCAGCCGCATCCAGCCCGGCCTGTTCCCCGGTCAGCCGGGCAAGAACGTCGGCTGGGCGCAGTGGGGTCGGTTCATCGACACCGCGGTGTTGGGCAAGAGCATCTGGTACGGGCTCGGCCGCGGCCTCATCGTGTTCGTGATCCTGTTCCTCGTCGCCGGCGCGCTCGCCCGCGCGATCAACGGCAGCGCGAAGCCGGTGTGGAGGCCGAGCTCCATCGCGGTGCTGTTCGCGGTGCCGTTCATCATGATCGCCCTCGTGCACTTCTTCGACACGTCGGACTCCGACTTCGCCAACAGCTTCAAGGTGACGATCCTGTTCGCGATCTACACCGTGGTGCCGGGGCTGGTGCTCGGGCTGCTGCTCGCGGTCGTGGCCAACCAGCGGCTGCGCAACATGGGCTTCTACCGCGTGGTCTTCTCGAGCCCGATCATCACCGGCGTCGCCGCGTCGTCGGTCATCTTCTTCACGCTGCTCAACCCGCAGGTCGGCCTGCTGCCGTGGCTCGGGCTCGAGACCAATCCGGCGCTGCTCGAGAACCCGAGCTGGGCGCTGCTCGCCGTATCGGGCGTGGTGGTGTGGGCCAACCTCGGCCTCGTCTTCATCCTGATGTCGGCCGGCCTGCAGGCCATCCCCGACGATCTCTACGAGGCCGCCCGGGTCGACGGCGCCGGCGCGTGGCGGCGCTTCTGGTCGATCACGGTGCCGATGCTCTCGCCCACGATCTTCTTCACCGTCGTGGTCGGCAGCATCTTCGCCTTCCAGGCCTTCGGCCAGATCCAGCTGCTCACCCAGGGCGGGCCGCTCAAGAAGACCAACGTGCTCACGTTCCAGATCTACCAGGACGTGGTGCAGGGCAACACGTCGAAGGCGGGCATCCTGTCGATCGCGCTGTTCGTCATCGTGCTGACGTTCACGGTGATCCAGCTGCGCGTCCTCGAACGGCGGGTCGAATATGGCAACTGAAGGCGTCGTCCCCCCGTTCAGCGGCAGGGTCGACCTCGGCGAGCCCGCGGGTACGCCGGGCGCGGGCACGCCCAACAAGGGTCTCGGCCGGAAGATCCTCTGGTACCTGCTGCTCTCGCTGATCGCGGCGGTGATCTTCTTCCCGATCTACATCAGCGTCGTCAACTCGCTGCTGAAGCCCGACCAGATCGCCCGGCGCCCACCGACGTTCTTCCCCACCGACCCGCAGTGGAGCAGCTACAGCAAGGCCTGGAACCAGGGCCACCTCGGCAAGTTCCTGGTCAACAGCACGATCGTCACCGGCATCATCGTGGCGTTCGAGGTCGGCCTGTCGATCATCGCCGCCTACGCGTTCGCGTTCCTCGAGTTCCC
>JADGOM010000278.1 GCA_017882925.1 Acidimicrobiia bacterium
ACGGCCGCGTTCGAGGCCCTGATCGACGAGCGGCAGTCGTGACGTTCTCGGTTGCGGGCCGGCTCGCCGCGATCGACCGGCTGGAGCGCGACGAGTACGACGTCCTCGTCGTCGGCGGGGGCATCACCGGTGCGGGGGTCGCGCTCGACGCCGCGAGCCGGGGCCTGCGCACCGCGCTGGTCGAGCGGGACGACTTCGCGTCGGGCACGTCGTCGAAGTCGTCGAAGCTCGTGCACGGGGGCATCCGCTACCTCCGGCACCGCGAGTTCGGCCTGGTGCACGAGGCGCTCCGCGAGCGCCAGCGCCTGCTCGACAACGCCCCCCACCTGGTGGAGCCGCTCCCCTTCCTCTTCCCGGTCATCGCGCCGGAGGGCAGCAGCAAGCGCGCCTCGCGCACGCTGGCCCGGGTCGCGGTCGCCGGGCTGTGGCTCTACGACGCCGTCGGCGGGTGGCGGATCGGGAAGCTGCACAAGAAGATCAGCATCGACGAGGCCGTCGCCCACATGCCCGCGCTCGACCGCGACCGGGTCACCGGCGCCTTCGTGTACCTCGACGGCCGCACCGACGACGCCCGGCTCACGCTGGCGATCATCAAGACGGCCGCGATCGAGCTGGGCGCGACGGTCGCCAACTACACCTGCGTCACCGGGGTCACCCGGGTCGACGGGCGGGTCAACGGGGCGACCGTCGTCGACACCCGCACCGGGCGCACGGTCGACGTGCGGGCCCGCGTCGTGGTCAACGCGGCCGGCGTGTGGTCCGACGAGGTGCGCGGCCTCGAGCAGGGCGACCACCCGAGCTCGATCCGCCCGGCCAAGGGCGTGCACATCACGGTGCCCGCCGAGCGCCTCCCGGTCGACATCGCCGCGATCCTCCAGGTGACCGGCGACGATCGCGTGGTGTTCGTGGTGCCGTGGGGCGAGCACGTCTACGTCGGCACCACCGACACCGACTACACCGGCGACCTCGACGACCCGGTCTGCAATCGCGACGACGTGCAGCACCTGCTCGAGGTGGTCAACGCCTGTGTGAAGGACCCGATCACCGAAGCCGACGTCGTGAGCACCTGGGCCGGGCTCCGTCCGCTCGTCAGCGACGTGCACGCGAGCGAGAAGACCGCCGACCTGTCGCGCAAGCACCGCGTGTTCACCTCGGAGGGCGGGCTCGTCACCGTCACCGGCGGGAAGCTCACGACGTACCGCCAGATGGCGGCCGACGCGGTCGACCTCGCGGTCGAGGGGGGCGCGGCCCCCGACGCCCGCGGCCGGCACGCCCGCCGCACGCGTCGGAGCCGTACCGCGAAGCTGCCGATCCACGGCGCCGCAGGCCTCGCGCCGCTGCGGGCCGCGGGCGCGGCCGAGCGGCTCGGCGTCGACCCCGGGAAGCTCGCGCACCTCGTCGGCCGCTACGGCGGTCACGCGCGGTCGGTCGTCGCGCTGCTCGACGAGGACGCGTCGCTCGCGGATCCGCTCGTGCCCGGGCTCCCCTACCTGCGGGTCGAGGCTGTGTACGCGGCGCGCTTCGAGATGACCGTCACCCTCGACGACCTGTTGTCGCGGCGCACGCGTGCGCTGATCCTCGACCGGGCCGCGACCGTGGCCGCGGCACCCGCGGCCGCCGCGCTCCTCGGCACCGAGCTCGGGTGGGACGCGGAGACCCAAGCGCAGGAGCTCGAGGCGTTCCTCGCGCTCGCCGAGCACGAGCGGGAGGCCCAGCACACGATGCCGGCGCCGCCCGCGCCCGTCGACGCGGTGGGCGGGTGAGCGCCGAACCACCCGAAGCGGCCGGCACGGATCGGGCCACCGCGCTCGCGTTGCCCGACGGGCCCGCGGCCGACCGCCTGCACGTGGCGCAGGTCGCCGTCCCAGACTCGCTGGTCCGGGCGCTCGAGGCGGAGCTGGGCGCCGACGCGGTGCGGGTCGACGAGCACAGCCGGGCCGAAGCCGGGCGCGACTGGTGGCCGCTCACGTTCACGTGGGCGCTCAACGGCGTGGTGCCGATGCACGCGGGCGTGGTCGTGGGGCCGGCCGACACCGAGGGCGTGGCCGCGGTGCTCCGGCTCGCGTCGGAGGCCCGCGTGCCGGTCACCCCCGCGGCCGGGCGATCCGGCGTGTGCGGCGGCGCGGTGCCGGTGGCCGGCGGGATCGCACTCGACCTCACCGCGCTCGACCGGATCCTCGACGTCGACGACCGCTCGCTGCGCCTCCACGTGCAGGCCGGCGTGTTCGGCGACACGCTCGAAGCCGAGCTGCGCACGCGCGGCTACACGCTCGGCCACTGGCCGCAGTCGATCGCGATCTCCACCGTGGGCGGCTGGCTCGCGTGCCGCAGCGCGGGCCAGTACTCCACCCGCTACGGGAAGATCGAAGACATGGTGCGCGCGCTCACGGTCGTGCACGCCGACGGCTCGGTCGCGCCCGTCGGCGGCGCGGGCCCACGCACCGCGACCGGTCCCGACCTGGTGCAGCTGTTCGTGGGGAGCGAGGGCGCGCTCGGGGTCATCACCGACGCGGTGCTCGCGGTGCACCCCGCGCCCGCCTACGGGCGGTTCGCGGCCTACGGGGTGCCGACGTTCGCGGCCGGGCTCCAGGTCATCCGCCGGGTGCTGCGACGGGGCGCGACGCCCGCGGTCGTGCGCCTCCTCGACCCGCTCGAGGCGCTGCGCCACAACTACTCGGGCGCGGTGCTCATCGTGCTCGACGAGGGCGACCCGGTGATCGTCGACGCGATGATGACCGTGGTCGACGACGTCGCCACCGACGCCGAGGCCGAGCGGCTCGACGACGAGATCGTGCGGGCGTGGCTCGGCCACCGCAACGACGTCTCCGCGCTCGAAGCCGCGGTGCGCGCGGGATGGGTCGTCGACACCGTGGAGCTCGCCGGCACCTGGTCGATCCTCCCCGACCTCTACGAGCGCGTCACCCGCACGCTGCAGATGCTGCCCGGCGCCATCGCGGCCAGCGCGCACTGCTCCCACGCCTACACCGACGGCGGCTGCCTCTACTTCACGTTTGCCTTCGAGTCGGGGCCCGGCCTCGACGCCAAGGACGCGGTCTGGCGCTCGGCCTTCGCGGCGGTGATGCGCGCGGCGCGGGAGACCGGGGCCGCGATCAGCCACCATCACGGGGTGGGCATCAACCGCAGCGAGTACCTGCCCGAGGCGCTCGGCCCGGGCGCGTACGCTGACCTCGTGGCCATCAAGCACGCCCTCGACCCGCTCGGCATCCTCAACCCGGGAGCGCTCGGGCTCCCGTCGCCGTTCCTGCCTGATGGCTGGAGCTGGGCGTGAACGACTCACCGCTCGAGCCGCGCGCCGTCGCCGGCACCGCGCTCGTCGCCTTCTGCGGGCTGATCCCCGTCTACGTCCTCGGGGCCTGGCTCGACCACCACCTCACCGACTTCGCCCACAGCGGCTGGTACACGGTCGTCGCGTTCCTCACGATCCTGGTGTGGTTCGCGGCCGGGCTCCGGGCCGGGCTCCTCGCGCCCCGGGCGCCGCTCTCCAACAGCGCGATCGGCGTGCTCGTCGCGTTCGTCGCGTTCCTCCCGGTGCGGCTGCTGCTGTGGCTGTGGCGCAGCGACTCCAAGGGCCTCTTCACCGGCCACCGGCCGCTGTTCGCGCTCGGCACGCTGCTCGCCAGCGCCGTCGTCGCGATGGTCATCGCGATGATCGGCGCCCTCATCTCGAGCCGCTCGATCCGTGGGAGAATCACCGCCGGTGACGAGCCGGCCAGGCGGCCGCGTACGGGCTTCGACCCGTCCGAGGAACGTCCGGACTCCACAGGGCAGGGTGCTGGGTAACTCCCAGTCGGGGTGACCCGCAGGAAAGTGCCACAGAAAACAAACCGCCGATGGCACCGGGCAA
>JADGOM010000062.1 GCA_017882925.1 Acidimicrobiia bacterium
GCGAAGTAGACGAGCTGCCACCGCTGGATGTGCACGCCGCCAGCCTCTCGCGGCTCAGGCGCTGCGGACGGTCAGCCGGGCCCGGGGGTGGGCCGTCTCGTAGACGGCCCGGAGCCGCTCGGGCGAGACCTTCGTGTACACCTGCGTCGTGGAGATGCTGGCGTGGCCGAGCAGCTCCTGGACCACGCGGATGTCGGCCCCGTGCTCGAGCATGTGGGTCGCGCACGAGTGGCGCAGCACGTGGGGCGAAAGCCGGCCGTCGAGCCCGACCCGCGACCCCGCGGCCCGCACGAGCTTCCAGCAGCCCTGGCGCGTGAGGCGGCCGCCGCGGGCGTTGAGGAACAGCGCGTCGCGGTCGGCGGCGCGGGTGGGCCTCACCGGGGTGAGCGCGCGACGGCCGTCGGCGAGGTACGCCTGCAGCACCCGACGGGCGCTGCGGCCCACCGGCACCATGCGCTCCTTGCTCCCCTTCCCCATCACGCGGGCCATGCCGTCCTCGAGGTCGACGTCGTAGAGGTCGAGGCCCACCAGCTCGCTGATGCGGATGCCGGTGCCGTAGAGGAGCTCGAGGATGGCGCGGTCGCGCTGGGCCCGGGGCTCGTCGCCGACGATCGCTCCGAGCAGCGCCTCGACCTCGGCCTCGGTGAGCGCCTTCGGGATGCCCTGGGGGACGCGGGACGAGAACACCGTCTCGCTCGGGTCCGCGGTCGTCACACCCTCGTCGACGCAGAAGCGGTGGAAGGAACGCACCGCGACGAGGGCCCGCGCCACCGACGACTGCTTGAACCTCGGCCCGCCCTCGTCGTCGCGCGCCGACTCGAGCTCGGCGACGTAGGCGCGGACGACGTCCTCGCCGACCGTGCGCGGGTCGGTGATGCCGCGCGCCCGCAGGAACGCGGCGTAGCGGCGCAGGTCGCGCCGGTACGCGGCCAGGGAGTTGGGGGCGAGCCCGCGCTCGACCGTCAACCAGCTCTCGTGCTCGGTGAGCAGCCGGGTGAGCGCGTCGGGCCCGCTCACGACTCGACGGCGCCGTCCCCGGCACCCGCGCCCCCGGGCGCCGGGTCGAGCCCGCCGTACTCGCCGGCCAGGAACCGGCGGGCGAGCGCGAGCCCGATGATGCTCTTCGCGTCGACGATGCCGCGGGTCGCGATCAGGCCGTCGACCGCCGCCAACGGGATGCGCTCGACGGTCATCTCCCGCTCCTCGGGGCCCTGGGTCTCGGGCACCCCGAGGTCTTCGAGCTCGAGCGCGAGGAACATGTGCGTGTACTCGTCGGTGAAGCCGGGCGAGTTGTAGAACTCGGCCAGCGGCACCAACCGGGCCGCCCGCAGGCCGACCTCCTCCGCGAGCTCGCGGGCCGCGGTCACCGCGGGCGCCTCGCCGTCGACGTCGCGCTTGCCGGCCACGACCTCGAGGATGTCGCCGCCCACCGCGGCGCGGAACTGCCGCACCATCACCGCGTGGTCGTCGCGGTCGACCGCCACCACGACCACCGCGCCGAAGTGGCGGACGGTGACCCTGGTGAACGTCTCGTCACCCGGGCCCTCGATGGTGTCCTCGGTGATCTTCAGGAAGCCGGCGTCGGAGAGGTGCTTCGACGCGGCGACCCGGAAGTCGCTCACGTGGTGGACGTGAGATCGAGCGTGTCGACGTCGATCAGCCGGGGCGCGCGGCCCTCGGCCCGGTCCTTCGCCGACCGGACGAAGGCGGCGAACAGCGGGTGCGGCCGGTCGGGGCGGCTCTTGAACTCGGGGTGGGCCTGCGTGGCCACGAAGAACGGGTGGACCTCGCGCGGGAGCTCCACGAACTCCACGAGCCGGTCGTCGGGCGACGTGCCGGAGCAGCGGAGACCGGCCTCCTCGAGCCGCGACCGGTACTTGTTGTTGACCTCGTAGCGGTGGCGGTGGCGCTCGTAGATGACCTCGTCGCCGTAGGCCTCGCGGGCGATGGAGCCGGCCGCGAGCTTGGCGGGGTACGCACCGAGGCGCATCGTGCCGCCCATGTCGACGATGTCGCGCTGCTCGTCCATGAGGTCGATCACCGGGTGCGGGGTGTGCGGGTCGAACTCGCTCGAGTTGGCCCCGCCCAGCCCGCACGCGTCGCGGGCGAACTCGACGACCGCGCACTGCATGCCAAGGCAGAGGCCGAGGAACGGCAGCTCGTGCTCGCGGGCGTAGCCGGCCGCGGCGATCTTCCCCTCGATGCCGCGGAAGCCGAAGCCGCCCGGGATCACGATGCCGTCGAGGTCGCGCAGACGGCCCTCGGCCAGCAGGCCTTCGGTGTCGTCCGAGGCGATCCAGTCGATCTGCACGCGCGCACCGCACGCGTAGCCGCCGTGCCGCAGCGCCTCGGCCACCGAGAGGTACGCGTCCGGCAGGTTGATGTACTTGCCGACGAGACCGATGCGCACGTCGAAGTCGGCGCCGCGCACGCGCTCGACGAGCGCCTTCCACTCGGTGAGGTCGGGCTCGTGCTCCTCGAGGTGCAGGACCCGGCACACGTAGTCGTCGAGGCCCTCGTCGTGCAGGACCAGCGGGATCTCGTAGAGGGTCTCGGCGTCGACCGCCGAGACGATCCCCTCTTCGGGGACGTCGCAGAGCTGGCTGATCTTCTCCTTGAGCCGGGTCGGGATCGGCCGGTCCGATCGGCACACGATCGCGTCCGGCTGGATGCCCCGGCTCCGCAGCTCGGTGACGGAGTGCTGGGTCGGCTTCGTCTTCTGCTCGCCCGACGGGCCGATGAACGGCACGAGCGTCACGTGGATGTAGAAGACGTTCTCCCGGCCGACGTCCTTGCGGAACTGCCGGATCGCCTCGA
>JADGOM010000279.1 GCA_017882925.1 Acidimicrobiia bacterium
CGATCGGGCGCCCCGGGGCCGGGAGCGAATCCGGCCCTCGGCTACCCTCGACGCCTCCGACGTCGTCCGAAAGCGATGCCCCACGTGCCCGAGTTCCTGCCGTTCCGCGGCACCCGATACGTGTCGAATGCCGCGCCGCCCGTGGACGACTCCGCGGTCGCGGCCCCGCCGTACGACGTCATCGACGACGACGAGCGCGTCGCGCTCGAGGCCCACAGCCCGGTCAACTCGGTCCGCCTGATCCAGCCCCAGGGCCCCGACCGCTACGCCGACGCCGCCGCACTCCTCACCGCGTGGCGGGCCGACGGCACCCTCGCCACCGATCCCGAGCCCGCGTTCTACGGCTACCGCATGCACTACACCGACGTCGACGGCCGGGCCCGCACCACCGTCGGCGTCCTCGGCGCGCTCACGCTCCCACCCGCCGACGGCGCCCCCACCACCGGGCCCGACGCCGTGCTCGCCCACGAACGCACGATCTCCAAGCACAAGTCCGACCGGCTCGACCTCCTGCGCGCGACGCGGGCCAACCTCGACCCGATCTGGGGACTGTCGCTCGCGGGCGGGATCCGCGCCGCGGTGGGCGACGTCGCCGCGGCCTCGTTCGCGATCGACGAGCTCGGCCACCGCCACGAGCTGGTGCCGATCTCCGAGCCCGCCGCGGTCGACGCCGTCCGCGCCACGGTCGCGAGCGCGCCCATGGTCCTCGCCGACGGCCACCACCGCTTCGAGACCGCCACCAACTACCGCAACGAGCTCGCGGCGGCGGGTCAGCCTGTCGACGGCGCCCGCTCGATCATGGCGTTCGTCACCGAGCTCGAGGAGGAGGAGCTGACGGTCGGGCCGATCCACCGGCTCCTGCGCGGGCTCGACGGGCCCGACCTGCGCGCCACGCTCGCCCCCGCGTTCGACGTCGTCGACGCGGGCCCGTACGACCCGGCCGATCCCGGTCGGCTCGACGCGCTCCTACGCGCCCATCCGGGCCCGCTCCTCGTCGACCGTCGGGGCGTGGCCCGGCTCACCGCCCGCCCCGAGGTCATGACTCCCCTGCTGCTCGATCCCGAGCCGGTGCGCGACACCGACGCCGCCGCGTTCGAAGCGGTGATCGCGCCCGCGCTCCCATCCGGCGCCGACATCGCCTACCGCGCCGGCGCCGACGCCTGTGCCGGCCTCGTCGCCAAGGGCGAGGCCGACGCGGCGATCCTCCTGCGCCCGGCGACCGTCGAGCAGATCCGCGCGGCCGCGTTCGCCGGCCTGCGGTTCCCGCAGAAGACCACCTTCTTCGAGCCGAAGCCCCGCACCGGCCTCGTGTTCAGGATCCTCGCCGACTAGCCGTGCGCGAGTCGGGTCCCCGGGGCATCCCGAGGACCTGGCTCTTGACCTTGACCTTCCAAACGCGTCGCGTCAGCGACCGGAAGGGAGAGATCACATCTGGGAAGTCGCCCTCAGGCGACTTCCCAGGTGTTGCCGGACTCGATGAGCTTGCGAAGGTCGCCGGGGCCGCTGCGCTCCTGCGCCCGTGCGAGCTGGGCGGTGACCTCCTGCTCGTACACGGGCCGCTCGATGTCGCGGAACACACCGACCGGGGTCGGGGTGGTCGGCCGCTCGGCCAGCCGCGAGAGCGAGAACGCGATCGCCGGATCGGTGCGGTGCTCGTCGTGCACGAGGATGCTCTCGGCGCCGACGTCGGCGATGCGCACGACGTGCGCCTCGCCGTACTCGTTGAGCGCGACGCCCATCTCGAGGTCGTCACCGAAGATGATCGGCTCGCCCTGCTTGAGCGACACCAGCATCGAATCGCGCTTGTCCTTCTGGAGGATCTCCTCGAACGCGCCGTCGTTGAAGACGTTGCAGTTCTGGTAGATCTCCACGAACGCCGCGCCCTTGTGGGCGTGGGCCCGGCGGAACGTCTCCTGCATGTGCTTGCGGTCCATGTCGTGGGTGCGGGCGACGAACGTCGCCTCGGCCCCGATCGCGAGCGACAGCGGGTTGAACGGGTAGTCGATCGAACCGAACGGCGTGCTCTTCGTGATCTTGCCCTGCTCGCTCGTCGGCGAGTACTGACCCTTCGTGAGCCCGTAGATCTGGTTGTTGAACATCAGGATCGTGAGGTTCACGTTGCGCCGGAGCGCGTGGATCAGGTGGTTGCCGCCGATCGAGAGGCCGTCACCGTCACCGGTGATCACCCACACGTCGAGGTCGGGGCGGGCGACGGCGATCCCGGTGGCCACCGCCGGGGCGCGGCCGTGGATCGAGTGCACACCGTAGGTGTTCATGTAGTACGGGAAGCGACTGGAGCAGCCGATCCCGGACACGAACACGATGTTCTCGGGCCGCACCCCCAGATCGGGCATGAGCGACTGCACCGCGGCGAGCACGGAGTAGTCGCCACACCCCGGACACCAGCGGACCTCCTGATCCGAGCTGTAGTCCTTCCGGGTCAGCGGAACGGTTTCGTCAACGGCGGCCATCAGTTCGTCATCTCCATGATCTTGGCCTCGATCTCGGCCGACCGGAACGGAACGCCCTGCACCTTGGTGAGGCTCTGAGCGTCGACGAGGTACTCGGCCCGCAGCAGTCGCGAGAGCTGACCGAGGTTCATCTCCGGCACCAGGATCTTCGGGTAACGGCGGAGGACGTCCCCGAGGTCGCTCGGGAACGGGAACATGTTCTTGATGTGGACGTGCGCGACCTTGCGCCCGGACGCTCGGACGTTGCGCATCGCGGCCTTGATGAAGCCACGTGTGCTGCCCCAGCCGACGACCAGCAGGTCGGCGTCGACGTCACCGTCGACCTCGACCGGCGGGATGTCCTGCTGGACCCGCATGACCTTCTCGAGCCGCAGCTTGCACATCAGCTCGTGGTTGCTCGGGTCGTAGTTGATGTTGCCCGACCCGTCCTGCTTCTCGATGCCACCGATCCGGTGCATGAGCCCCGGCGTGCCGGGCACGGCCCACGGCCGGGCCAGCGTCTCGGGGTCCCGCAGGTACGGCCAGAACGCGCCGTCGTGGTTCGGCTCGGACGCGAACTCGACCGGGATCTCGGGCAGGTCGGCGACGTCGGGGAAGCGCCACGGCTCCGCGCCGTTGGCGAGGAAGCCGTCGGTGAGGAGGATGACCGGCGTCCGGTACTTCACCGCGATGCGCACCGCCTCGAACGCGGCGTCGAAGCAGTCGCTCGGCGAGTCGGCCGCGATGATCGGCAGCGGGCACTCACCGTGCCGGCCGTACATCGCGAGCATGAGGTCGGCCTGCTCCGTCTTCGTGGGCAGACCGGTGGACGGACCGCCGCGCTGCACGTCGACGAGCACCAACGGCAGCTCGAGGCTCACCGCGAGCCCGAGCGCCTCGGACTTCAGGTCGACCCCCGGACCGCTGGTGGTGGTCAAGCCGAGGTTGCCCGCGAACGATGCACCGATCGCCATGCTGATCGCGGCGATCTCGTCCTCGGCCTGGACCGTGCGCACACCGAAGTTCTTGTGCCGGCTCAGCTCGTGGAGGATGTCGGAGGCCGGGGTGATGGGGTACGACGCGCACACGATCGGGAGCCCCGACTGCTGCGACGCGGCGATCATCCCGTAGGAGAGGGCGAGGTTGCCGGTGATGTTGCGGTACCGGCCGGACTTGAGCTTCGCCGGCAGGATCTCGTAGGTGTGGTCGAACAGCTCGGCGGTCTCGCCGAAGTTGAACCCGGCCTTGAAGGCGGCGATGTTGGCCGCCTGCACGAGGTCCTTGCCCTTGAACTTCTCCTCGATCCACGTGACCGTCTGGTCTGTGGGCCGGTTGTACATCCACGAGATGAGGCCGAGGGCGAAGAAGTTCTTCGACCGCTCCGCGTCGCGCGGCTTCACACCGAGCTCCTTGCACGCCTCGAGCGTGATGGTGGTCATCGGGACCGGGTAGAGGCGGAAGGCGTCGAGCGATCCGTCCTCGAGCGGGTTCGTCGCGTACCCGGCCTTGGCCAGGTTCCGCTCCTCGAACGCGTCCTGGTTCGCGATGATCGCCGCGCCGGGCGGGACGTCGGCGATGTTGGCCTTGAGGGCCGCCGGGTTCATCGCCACCAGCAGGTTGGGCGTGTCCCCGGGCGTGAGGATGTCGAAGTCGGCGATGTGGACCTGGAACGACGAGACGCCGGCGATCGTCCCCGCGGGGGCACGGATCTCCGCCGGATAGTTCGGGAGCGTCGCGAGGTCGTTGCCGAACGCCGCGCTCACGTCAGTGAACCGGTCACCCGTGAGCTGCATGCCATCGCCGGAGTCGCCGGCAAAACGAATGACGACCCGCTCGAGCGGCAGCGGCTGGGCCGTGGTGATATCCGGAGTCAACCGGCACCTCCGTGAAGAGTTCTCGGTACACACACCGGGGTGGGCCTCGCCGATAGCGCGCCGAGGGGGCAGCTTATGCCCGCGACCGGCAGAACCGGAGACGCGGGCATGCCCGCGCCCTCCGACCACGAGGAGCTCCCACCCCGTACGGGCACCTAGGATGCCCGGCCGAGGACCGCAAGGTTGACGAAACGGGAGACGGTCGTGGATCTGCAGACGATGTTGGGTGCCGAGGCCGAGGATCTGCTCGGTCATCAGTCGAAGGGCATCAGCAAGGACGAGCTCGTCCTCCCCGGTCCCGACTTCATCGACCGGGTGCTCCGCGACACGGACCGCCCGGTGCAGGTCAACCGCAACCTGCAGTCGATGATGAACACGGGCCGCCTCGGCGGCACCGGCTACCTCTCCATCCTCCCGGTGGACCAGGGCATCGAGCACTCGGGTGCGGCGAGCTTCGCCAAGAACCCGGCGTACTTCGACCCGGCCAACCTGTGCGAGCTCGCCATCGAGGGCGGCTGCAACGCCATCGCCTCGACCTTCGGCGTGCTCGGCATGGTGTCCCGCCGCTACGCGCACCGGATCCCGTTCATCGCCAAGCTCAACCACAACGAGCTCCTCACCTACCCGAACCAGTTCGACCAGGTGATGTTCGGCTCGGCCCAGGAGGCGTGGGACCTCGGCGCCGTGGGCGTCGGCGCGACGATCTACTTCGGCTCCGAGGAGAGCACCCGCCAGATCCAGGAGGTGAGCGCTGCGTTCCAGGAGGCGCACGAGCTGGGCATGTTCACGGTGCTCTGGTGCTACCTGCGCAACAGCGCGTTCAAGACCGACGACGCCGACTACGCGGTCTCCGCCGACCTGACGGGCCAGGCGAACCACATCGGCGTGACGATCGAGGCCGACATCATCAAGCAGAAGCAGCCCGAGAACAACGGCGGCTTCACCCACTTCAAGGGCTACGGGAAGACCGACCCGCGGGTCTACGACCAGCTCACGACCGAGCACCCGATCGACCTCACCCGTTGGCAGCTCGCCAACTGCTACATGGGCCGGGTGCCGCTCATCAACAGCGGCGGCGAGTCGAAGGGCGAGGGCGACCTCGGCCAGGCCGTGCGCACCGCCGTCATCAACAAGCGCGCCGGCGGATCGGGCCTCATCGTGGGCCGCAAGGCCTTCCAGCGGCCGCTGGCCGACGGCGTCGAGCTCCTCAACGCGGTGCAGGACGTGTTCCTCGACGACCAGGTGACGATCGCCTGATCCACCCGGTGAACCCGGCCCCCGACCGGTGATCCGGTCGCGCGGCCGGCGGCAGGGCCGTCTCACGCCTCGAGCGCCTCGATCGCGTCCTGGATGCGACGCGTGACGGTCACGAGCTTGCGGCGGTCCTTCCCACCGCGGGCGATGATCTCGGCCTCCACGTCGACCCGGGAGCCCGTCGCCGCCCCGACCCGGTAGAACCGCCGCCGGACCTTGCCCACCACGACCACGGGATCGCCGGCCTCCAGGTCGTCGAACCACGGAGGTGGGTCCCACACCGTGACCGGGACGGACGTCGCCGGCCCGTCCGTGTCCTTCACGCGCAGCGCGACCACGCCGAGGCGGGTGCCCGACTCGAGCACCCGGATCTCCGAGGGCCGTGAGCACTCCCCGACCAGCACCGTGAGGTTGATCGCCATCCTTCGTTCCTTCCGTGGTGGCGCGCGCGGCGCCGTGATCTACACGGGGAGTGAACGGGGAATGCGGTCACCCTAACGACGGGGTGTGACGGCAACGCCGGAGCCGACCCGGGTCACAGGGCGGCGAGCCGCTCCGCGACATCGGCGAACGAGCGGTCGGCACGCGCCACCCGCTCGAAGAGCTGCCGGGCACCCGGCACGTCACCGGCGCGTTCCCGCAGGTCGGCGAGGGCGTACCAGAGCCGGAGGTGGTACGGCTTCGGCTTCTGCACGTTGCCGATCCGCTTCGCGAGCAGGACCACGGCGTCGTCGAGACGGCCCTGGTCGGCCATCAGGCCCGCCACCACGATGCGGCCCTCCGTGACCAGCTCGGCCGACGGCGAGGCCTCACCGAGCTCGTGCCACAGCTCGTGGACGCGGTCACCGTTGCCGAGGGCGCGGTAGCAGTCCATGAGCACCGGGTGCTGGTCGACGTCGCCACTGAGCTCGGTGAACACCTCGAGCTCCTTGGCCGCCTCCTTGTAGCGCCCGGAGCGGTACAGCGCGAGTCCGTAGAGCTCGCGCACGCTCGGCGAGCCGGGCAGCTCGTCCCGGAGCGGGCGGAGCAGCCGCAACGCGTCCTTCTCGTGGTCCTGCGAGTAGGCGTCGGCTGCCCGCAGGAGCTGGTCGTACAGACGGCTCCCGCGACGTCCGCCGAGCTTCATCACCTCGTCGCGGACGTCGCGCGGTTCGCGTCGGCGCCGATGCCGCGAGGGCGCCGCGGTCTTCGCCGGGGCCCGGCGACGCGCCGCAGGTGCAGACCGCCCGGGAGCGCCACCACGGGTGACCCGGAGCGCAGAACGTCGGGCCGCGAGGCCGTCGGTGGTCGGACGGGCGCGTCTCGGCTCCTCGGGCAGGACCTCGCCACTGCTGTACGGACCGAACGGGCCCGACTGCTGCCCGGTGCCGCCCTTGCGGGGACCGGATGGCGTGCCCTGCGGCGCGCCGCGCCCGGCACTGCGGCCGGGCGCGCCACCCCGTTCGTTCGGGCGACCGCGACCGCTTCCGGCCCCGCCCCGGCCTTCCGTACGCCCGGAGCCCTGGACCCGCCGCGGCCTGCGTTCCTCGCCGTCCGAGCGGAGTGAGGCCGCACCGCCCCGACCAGCGCCGACATTGCCCCGTCCGCTTCCCGCGCCACCCGGACGCCCGCCCGACCGGGCGGGGGGCCCGCCGGCCGAGCCACGATGCGCGGCCCCGGCGCTCGTCGGACGCCCGCTCCCGGTTCGGGGTGCACCCGACCCACGACCCTGGCCGCGAGCTCCGTCGGGCCTCCCCGCCCGGTCTCCCGCCGCCCGGCCCCGCGAGCCGGCGGTCCCGCCGGAGCGACCCGCCGCGCCACCCGAGCGCGACGAAGCACCGCCCCGGGGGGCGGCACCTGTGGGGCGTCCACCGGAACGGCCGGCACCGCCGACCGACCCACCGCGGCGCGGACCGTCGTCGCCCGAGCGCGCCCCGCTGGCCGGGCCGCCCGACCGGCCGACTCGGCCGTAGCCTCCTGCGCCGCTCTGGCCTCGGCCTCCAGCGCTGCCCCGCGAGCTCGAGCCCCGGCCCGGAGAACCACCCTGACCTGCCCGTCCTCCGCTGGAGCGCCCACCGGCGCGGCCAGCCGCGGGCTTGCGGCGGCGGTCTTCATCGTCCTGTCGAGCCACGTGCATCCTTCGATTGTCGTGACGGCAGGCTACTGCCGTCGTCAGTGGTCACACGCGTCGAAGGCGCCGATCGGTCGCTGCATGCGCAGCCCGACTGGCGCCTCCGTTGAGAAATCCCGGCGGTGACCTACTCTCCCAGAGGGCTTCCCCCCAAGTACCATCGGCGCAGGCGGTCTTCACTACCGTGTTCGGAATGGGAACGGGTGTTTCCCCGCCGCAATAACCACCGGAAATCTATGTCAAAGAGCGCGCGCACAAGGCGCGGGCCCCAAGAACTCCAGAGCGAGCACAAACTTCAAAAAACCCAAGCCCTCGGCCGATTAGTACCGGTCGGCTAAACACGTTGCCGTGCGTACACCTCCGGCCTATCAACCTGGTCGTCTACCAGGGGCCTTACCCGGTTAACCCGGTGGGAGATCTCATCTTGAGGCGAGTTTCGCGCTTAGATGCTTTCAGCGCTTATCTCTTCCGAA
>JADGOM010000063.1 GCA_017882925.1 Acidimicrobiia bacterium
CGGGCGGCCATCGCGTACTTCGAGATGAGCGTGTGCCCGAAGGGGGCGTCGAACTGCACGGGGCCCCGGGTGCCGAAGCTCAGGTTGGCGCTGCGGCGCCGGGCCTTGAGGTCGGCGCGGGCGGTGCTCCCGTAGACGAGGACGACGACGTCGGCGTGGCCCTCGCTGATGGCGGCGGTGGCGTGCTCGGCCATGAACTCCCACGTGCTGCCGCCGACGCCGGTGCCGTCGGCCCAGGTGGGGCGCAGCCCGAGGTACTCGGCGATCTCGACGGGGGCGAGGAGCCCCGTGCCGCAGGAGCCGAGGCCGTCGACGTCGGCCTTGGTGAGGCCGGCGTCGGCGATGGCGCGACTCGCGGCCTGGTAGTGGAGCTCGAAGGGCGACTTCGTGTCGACCCTCCCGCAGTCGCTCAGTGCTGCTCCGACGATCGCGACGCGCCTACCCATCCGAACCCATCCTTCCGGCGCGCCTGGCGCGCTCTCGGTGCTGCAAAGTCGTGGTGACGTGCGTCAGCGGGCTTTCCATTCGATGCGCCGGCCGGACTCGAAGAACTTCTGCCCCTCGGCGATCGAGTCCTGGTTGGTGCCCATGCTGACGAATGCGTAGCCCATCCGCAGCGCCTGGCGCTGACCGAACTCGCGGGCGGCCCAGATCGAGCGGACGGTGCCCTGGATCGCGAGCGGCGGCTGCTCGGCGATGCAGCCCGCGGCCCACAGTGCCCGCTCCTTGAGGTCGGCTCCGGGCACGACCTCGCTGACCATGCCGACCTCGTAGGCCCGCTGCGCGCTCAGCCGCTCGTAGTTGCCCATGAGCGACAGCCGCATGATCTCGCCGAACGGGGTGACGCCGAGCATGTGCATCGGCTCGAACGCGGCGGTCATGCCGTAGGTGACGTGCGGGTCGAAGAACGTGGCGTGCTCCGCCGCGATGATGAACTCGGTCTCGCCGAGCATGTAGAAGGCCCCGCCGCACGCCATGCCGTTGACCGCGGCGATGACGGGCTTCCACAGGTCGCAGCTCTTCGGCCCGATGTTGTCGCCCGGGTCGTTGAACATGAACGGCGTGGAGCCGGAGCCCACGACGCTGGGGTCGGTGGAGTCGTCGGTGCGGCCACCCATCTGCTCCATCCGGTCGATGCCGGTGCAGAAGGCCTTCTCGCCCGCGCCCGTGAGCACGATCGCGCGCACGTCGTCGTTGCGGCGCAGGCTGCGCCAGATCTCGCGCAGCTCCCGCTGCATCAGCGAGTTGAACGAGTTGTGCACCTCGGGACGGTTGAGGGTCACGACCGCGACCCCGTTGTCCTGCTGCGTGTAGTCGACGGTTTCGAAGTCGGTCTTCACGCGACCTCCCCTTCAGATGAGAGCCGGCGCCGACCGGGCCACGCTGTGGCCCGGCGGCGCCGGTCTGCGAGCCTCGGCCGGGTCTAGCGCCGGCCGGGACGGATCTCGAAGGTCTGCGGCTTCACCTGCGTGGTGATGCCGGGGTTGACCATCTTGAAGTGGTACGTGAGGAGCGTCTTGCCGAGCTGCGCCGGGTCCCACTGGGTGGGGTTGCCCTCACCGTCGACCGAGAGGTACTGCTCGCCCATCTCGAACGGCTTGTAGACGCACACGTTGTTGCCCACGACGCGCAGCACCTGGCCGGTGATCGGCTTGCTGTCGTCGGAGGCGAGCCACACGACGCCCGGCGCCGAGTTGCCCGGGTTCATCCCGTCGAACTCCGTGTACTCCTCGGGGTTCTTCAGGTCGACCGCCATGGCCACGCCGACCATGCGGGTGAAGCCGCCGGGGCCGATGCAGTTGGCGCGCACGCCGTAGCTGGCGAGCTCGAGGCTGGCGATCACCGTGGTGGCCCAGATGCCGGCCTTGGCCGCGCCGTAGTTGGTCTGGCTCGCCTGGCCCTGGAGGCCACCGCTCGAGATCGTGTTGACGATCGCCGCGCTCGGCTGGCGCCCGGCCTTGCTCTCCGCCCGCCAGTACTGCGAGGCGTGCGACATGGTGTTGAAGGTGCCGTAGAGGTGGACCTTGAGCACCGCGTCGAAGTCCTCGGGGGTCATCGTGAACAGCATCTTGTCCCGGAGGATCCCGGCGTTGTTGACCAGCACGTCGAGCTTGCCGAACGAGTCGATCG
The DNA here is from genome assembly GCA_017882925.1 of Acidimicrobiia bacterium. Classification (GTDB taxonomy): domain Bacteria; phylum Actinomycetota; class Acidimicrobiia; order IMCC26256; family Chersky-534; genus Chersky-534. The sequence goes on from JADGOM010000063.1 coordinate 2,131, forward strand.
CGGTCTGGATGATGTTGCCCGCACCGTCGTAGTCGGCGACCGAGTCGTAGTTGGCGACGGCCTCGCCGCCACGCGCCTTGATGACGTCGACGGTGGAGTCGGCGGCGCGCTTGTCGCCACCCTCACCCGACACCGAGCCACCGAGGTCGTTGACGACCACCTTCGCGCCGTGGTCGGCGAGCATGATCGCCTCACCCCGACCGACGCCGTTGCCGGCGCCCGTGACGATTGCGACCTTGCCGTCGAGCAGCCCCATGGGCTCGTCCCCCCTGCGATGATTCCGATACGAATGTTCTGAAACCTGACGTTCTCGTCACCGTATCGCGGAGCTATCGCCGCGGGTCAAGACGAGCCGTCTTGCACGGTCACCGGCGCGCGTGGAGACTGACGCCCCGGTCAGCGTGAGCGACGGGAATCGAGAGCCGATACAGGGGGAGTCGTCACCGATGGCCGTGGACACGAGCGTGATCGGAAAGCCCACCGGCGCCTGGAAGGTCACCGTCGAACGCGGGCCGTCCGAGCGCTTCGCCGCCGCCGTCACCGACGACAACCCGATCTACTCCAACCTCGGGGCCGCCAAGGCCGCCGGCTTCGACAACGTGCCGGTGCCGCCCACCTTCTCGTTCGCCCAGAGTTACTGGGGCAGCTTCAGCGAGCAGCAGCCGCCCGACCCCACCGGCGGCCAGAACCCGATGCACAGCCTGATGGGCGCCCTGTTCTCCAAGGGCGGCCTGGTCCTGCACGGTGAGCAGGAGTTCACCTACCACCGGCCGATCGTGGTCGGCGACGTGCTCGACGGCACGGGCGTGGTCACCAACCTCTACGAGAAGGACACGCCGAAGGCCGTCATGACCTTCATCGTGATCGAGACCACCTGGAAGGACGCCGCGTCGGGCGCCCCCGTGGTGACCGAGACCTTCAACCTGATCCACCGCCTCAACAAGTAGGCGGCGCGCCCACCGGCACCGCCGGGGTGGGGAGCGCCCCGGCCGCGGCGCCCGACGCGGTGCGCTCACCTGGGACCGGCACCGGGTCGCGCCGGAACGGCGAGGCCATCTGCCCCGGCCAGTGGCGGGGGAGGGGCGTGTCGATCCCGTAGGCCGCCGGCCACCGGTCCCGCGGGAGGTGGGCGGTGCCGAACAGCACGTCGAGGAGCGGCAGCATCCCCGAGAAGTTGGTGTCGCGCCCCTCGGCGTCGGCCGCGTGGTGCCAGTGGTGCCAGGCGGGCGAGCCGACGATCCACCGGAACGGTCCGAGGTCGGTGCGGACGTTGGCGTGCTGGGCGATCGCGTGGAACTGGGCCAGCACGAGGTAGACGCCGAACGTCTCCGCGCTGAAGCCGAGGAACAGCAGGGGCGTCACCGCGCAGGCCCGGACGAACGCCGAGTCGAGCGGGTGGAGGTGGCCGGCCGCGAGCCAGTCCATGCGCTCCGACGAGTGGTGCACCCGGTGCAGCCGCCACAGCGCGGGGATCGAATGGGTGGCGCGGTGCGCCCAGTAGCCGGCGAGCTCCGCCACCAGCACCGCCTCCACGAACTGCAGCGCGTCGGGCTGGGATCCCACCACCGACTGCCACCAGGTCCACGGCTGGGTCTGCGCGAACAGGTAGGCGGGAACCACCGCCACGACCACCCCGACCTGCACCAACAGCGGATTGAGCCCGAAGTGGAGCACGTCGGTCGTCCACCCGGGTCGGAAGGCCCGCTGGCCCCGGACCGCGGGCCACAGCTTCTCGATCGGCCCGAGGGCGAAGCCGACCAGGAGGAGGCCGACGGCGATCCGCACGAGGAACATGCCTGCACGCTACGAGCGCTTGGTCAAGGGTTGGTGAAGCCGCCATGATGCGTTCGTCACGGGCGCACCCGTCGCCACGCCACCGACCGCACCGCCCGCCCGTCGCCACCGCCGCACCCGGCGTGCCCACCGAGGAGGCCTCATGGCCGAAGCCGTCATCGTCGCCACCGCGCGCAGCCCGATCGGCCGCGCGTACAAGGGCTCCCTGGTCGACGTCCGGCCTGACGACCTCGCGGCGACGATCGTGCGGGCCGCGCTCGAGAAGGTGCCCGCCCTCGATCCGGTGCTCGTCGAGGACGTGCTCATCGGCTGCGCCCAACCCGCGGGCGAGTCGGGCTACAACATCGCCCGGGTGGTGGCCCTCCTGGCCGGGCTGCCAGGCTCCCCGGGCACCACGGTGAATCGCTACTGCTCGTCGTCGCTCCAGACGATCCGCATGGCCGCCCACGCGATCCGGGCCGGCGAGGGCCACGTGTTCGTGGCCGGGGGCGTGGAGACCGTGAGCCGCTTCGGCGCCGGGAAGGCCGACGGCATGCCCGACACCAAGAACGACCGCTTCGCGGCGGCGATGGCCCGGAGCGCGGCCCGGGCCGGCGGTGGTGCGCCCATGTGGGCCCCCGAGCCCGATCTCGCCGACATCTACGTCGCGATGGGGGAGACCGCAGAGAACGTCGCCCAGCTCGAAGGCGTGAGCCGCGAGTCGATGGACGAGCTCGCGGCCCGGTCGCAGCGGCTCGCGGTCGAGTCGCAGCGCAACGGGTTCTTCGAGCGCGAGATCACGCCGGTCACCACGCCGGCGGGCGACACGGTGTCGGTGGACGACGGCCCGCGCGACGGCACCACGGTCGAGAAGCTCGCCGCGCTGAAGCCCGTCTTCCGGCCCGACGGCCGCGTGACCGCCGGCAACGCGTGTCCCCTCAACGACGGCGCCGCGGCCGTCGTGGTGATGAGCGACACCCGGGCGGCCGAGCTCGGCATCACCCCGCTCGCACGCGTCGTCAGCAGCGGCGTCAGCGCGATCGACCCCGAGATCATGGGGCTCGGACCCGTGGGCGCGTCGCGGCAGGCGCTCGGGCGGGCGGGCCTCACGATCGACGACATCGACCTGGTCGAGATGAACGAGGCGTTCGCGGCCCAGGTCATCCCGTCGGCCGCGCAGCTCGGCATCCCGTGGGAGAGGCTCAACGTGCACGGGGGGGCGATCGCGCTCGGGCATCCGTTCGGGTCGACCGGGGCCCGGATGATGGGCACCCTCCTCAACGGCCTCGACGATGCCGGCGCCCGCTACGGCCTCGAGACCATGTGCGTCGGCGGCGGCCAGGGCATGGCCATGATCGTCGAGCGCCTCACCTGACCCGCCCTAGATCTGAACGCCCTTGATCGTCATGCCGCGGGCCTACTCCGGGGCGCCGTAGACGGGCGCCGGGGCGGGGGCGTCGGCGATGAGGGCGCGGACGGCGTCGCCCACCTCGGCCGGGTCCCACCGCTCGTCGCGCTCCACCCGCGGGCCGTGCTGCCAGCCGTCGGCGACGGAGATCAGCCCGCCCTCCACCTCGAACACCCGGCCGGTGACGCCGGCGGAGTCGGCACTGCCGAGCCACACGACGAGCGGCGACACGTTGCCGGGCGCCTTGGCGTCGAAGCCCTCGGCCGGCGCGGCCATCGACTCCGCGAATGCCACCTCGGTCATGCGGGTGCGCGCCGCCGGCGCGATCGCGTTGGCGGTCACGCCGTAGCGGCCCATCTCGACGGCCTCCACGAGCGTGAGCGCGGCGATCCCGGCCTTGGCCGCGCTGTAGGCGCCCTGGCCCACGCTGCCCAGCAGCCCCGCGCCGCTGCTGGTGTTGACGATGCGCGCGTCCACCGGCTCGCCCGCCTTGCACTGCTCGCGCCAGTAGGCACAGGCGTGGCGCGTCGGCGCGAAGTGGCCCTTGAGGTGCACGCGGATCACCGCGTCCCACTCCTCCTCGCTCGCGCTCACGAGCATGCGGTCGCGCAGGAACCCGGCGTTGTTGACGAGCACGTCGAGCCGGCCGAACGCGTCGAGCGCGCTGCGCACCAGGCTCTGCGCGCCTTCCCAGTCGGCGACATCCGCCCCGTTGGCGACGGCCTCGCCGCCCGCGGCCCGGATCTCGTCGACGACCTGGCCGGCCGGGCCGTCGCTGCTGCCCGTGCCGTCGAGCTCGGCGCCGAGGTCGTTGACGACGACCTTCGCGCCCTGGCGCGCGAACTCCCGCGCGTGCTCCCGGCCCAGCCCCCGGCCGGCCCCGGTGACGATGACGACGCGCCCGTCGCAGATGCCCACTCGTTCCCCCTTGTCGAGCCGGCCCCCACAGACCCGCCGAGCGGAACCTGATGCCGGGTCAGGTACGGTACCGCCGTGCAACTCGGCGTGATCATGTTCGCCACCGATCTGACCATGCCGATCCCCGACCTGGCCCGCGCCGCCGAGGCTCGCGGCCTGTCGTCGGTGTTCGCGCCCGAGCACACCCACATCCCGGTGTCGCGGCTCACGCCTCCGCCCGACGGCGAGGCCGAGCTCCCCGACTTCTATCGCCGCACGCTCGATCCCCTGGTCGCGCTGGGTGCGGCTGCGGCGGTCACCGACCGGATCCGGCTCGGTACCGGGGTGATCCTCCCCGCGCAACGCGAGCCGATCGTGACGGCCAAGGCGATCGCCACGCTCGACCTCCTGTCGGCCGGCCGGACGGTGGTGGGTGTCGGCTTCGGCTGGAACGCCGACGAGCTTGCGCACCACGGCTTCGACCTCCCGGAGCGGCGAGCGGTGGTGCGCGAGCGGGTGCTGGCGATGCGGGCGCTCTGGCGCGACGACGTCGCCGAGTTCCACGGCGAGTACGTCGACTTCGGGCCGAGCTGGAGCTGGCCCAAGCCGGTGCAGCGGCCCGCGCCCCCGGTCCTGATCGGCGGGGCCGCGGGCCCGAAGCTCTTCGCCGCGGTGGCGGAGTACGGCGACGGCTGGATGCCCATCGGAGGCGGGGGCGTGCGCGCCGCGCTGCCCGACCTCGACCGCGCGGCCGAGGCCGCGGGCCGCGATCCCGCGACGCTCCGGGTCGTGCCGTTCGGGATCATCGCCGACCCCGGCCGGATCGACTACTACGCGGGCCTCGGCATCGACGAGGTCGTCCTGCGCCTGCCGTCGGGACCGGCCGACGCGGTGCTGCCGCTCCTCGATGCGTACGCCGGCTTGGTGACGTGACGTCCGCACGTGCGACCTCGGCGCGCACGGACGACGACGGGGTGGGGTGAACCGGGTGCCCGGATACGACGGCGACGACCTGTCGGGTCGCGAGATCGTCCGCCACGAGTTCCGGCGCGCGATCGTGTTGCACACGCCGGAGCCCGGCGTCGTCACCGGCGAGCTCGAGGACGACTACCACCACTTCCGGGTGACGGTGCACCACGACGGCGAGCACGTGACCGCGCTCGAAGGTGAGGCCGTCCGCTTCCCGTGGAGCACGTGCCGCGGCAGTGAGCTCGCGGTGCAGGCGCTCGTCGGCACCGCGTTGTCGCCGAGCGCGGCGACCGTCGGCAAGGCCGCCGACGCGCACTCGCAGTGCACCCACCTCTTCGACCTCGCCGGCCTCGCGGTCGCGCACGCCACGCGCGGCGGGGGATCGCGTCGCTACGACGCGTCGGTCGCGGCCCGGATCGAGGGCCGGGCGCCGGCGACGCTTTGGCGTGACGGCGAGCAGGTGCTCGCGCTCGATCTCGACGGCGACGTGTTCTCGGGCCCGCCTCCGTTCACCGGGGTGCCGTTGCGCGGGGGGTTCTTCCGCTGGGCCGACGAGCATCTCGACCTCGACGGCGCCGAAGCCGCGGGCGTGCTGCGGCGGGCGTGCGACCTCTGCCGCAACATCGACCTGCACCCCAACGACTTCACCGTCGTGCCGATGACGCTTCCCGCCGGCACGCGCCCGGTCTGCTTCACGATCACGCCGGGTCGGTTCGAGACCGCCCACCGCCCGCCGGAGTGGTACCCGGGCGGCGTCGACTTCGTGGGCGACGGCCGTCGCCCGCTCGCCGGCGGGTGAACACGGCGGATGCCGCGCGCCGCTAGCCCTTCGCGGCGAGCGCGGCCTTCGCGAGGTCGACGAAGCCGCCGGCCGGGACCTTGGTCCCCCCTCCGCTCAGGAAGATCGCGATCGTCACGCAGAACTTGCCCTTGGGGAATGCGATGTCGCGGACGGCCGTCGGTGTGCTCGGCAGCGGCTCGAGGAGCGCCTTGGTCTTGCCGAGCTTGGCCTTCTTCCCCGGTTGCCCCTTGGGTGGGCAGCCCGAGCTCGCGTCCGTCTTGAGCGCGGTCACGTTGACGCTGCCGCCGACGGAGTTCGGGAGCTGGAACGATGTCACACACGTCTGCAGGCCGAAGCCGCCCTGGTTGGTGGGCTTCGACGGCGCGGGCGTGCCGACCGTGGTCGGCGTGAGATCAGCCCCGAGCTTCGTGAGCGCCGCGGTCACGTCGGCACCCGTCACCAACGAGCACGGCTTCGGCAGTGCTCTGGCCGCGGTCCTCGCCGGCCTCGCCTCGGGTGCCGCGCCTGCGGGCAGCGCTCCACCGGCCAGGGCGACGATCGCGGTCGTCCCGAACGCGATCGCCGAGAACGCCACGGTTCCGAACACCTTCCGCATTGCCCCTCCCGGGTACCGGTGAGCCTGGATCGTCGAACGTTACGCTGGTGCCGCTCCCGCGGCCCGCCGCGGGTCCGGGCACCTCTGCCGTCGGCCGGGCGACCTACCGGCGCGTAGGCTCTCCGGCGTGACGACCGCGCTGGTGCACCCGACGGTCGACGACGTGCTCGCGTGCGTCGGCCGCGACGGCTACGTGGTGGTGGAAGACCTGTTGAGCCCGGAGCGGGTCGCGGCCATCCACGCCGAGCTCGACACGATCCTCGCCGACGTCCCCGACGGCCGGAACTTCTTCGAGGGGTTCCACACCAAGCGCATCTACGCGCTGTTCGCCAAGACCCGCGTGATCGACGACCTCGCGGTGCACCCGCTCGTGCTCGGCGTGCTCGACCGCGTCCTGGGCGAGCACTACCTGCTCGGGGGCCCGACCGGGATCCGCATCGACCCGGGCGAGGTCGCGCAGATGCTGCACCGGGACGAGGACCAGTACCCGATCCCCGACCCGCCCCGCGACCTCGCGTTCAACGTGCTGTGGGCATTCGACGACTTCACCGCGGCCAACGGCGCGACCCGGATGGTGCCGGGCAGCCAGCACGGCGCGCTCGGCCACGCCGACGCGACCACACCCACGGTCCCGGTCGAGATGCGGGCCGGCTCCGCGGCCTTCTACGTCGGGTCGGTCTGGCACGGCGGGGGCGCCAACACCACCGACCGGCCCCGTCTCGGCCTCGCGATGCTCTACGTCGCCGGCTGGCTCCGGACCCAGGAGAACCACTCGCTCGCGGTGCCGCCCGAGATCGTGCGCACCCTGCCCGAGCGGCTCCAGGAGCTGCTCGGCTACGACGTCCACTTCCCGTTCCTCGGCTACGTCGACGGCCGCCACCCCAAGCGCACCCTCAGCCCAGGCGCTCGATGATGGTGACGTTGGCCTGGCCGCCGCCCTCGCACATGGTCTGCAGGCCGTAGCGGCCGCCGGTGCGCTCGAGCTCGCAGAGCAGCGTGCCCATCAGGCGGGTGCCGGTGGCGCCGAGCGGATGACCGAGCGCGATGCCGCCGCCGTTGACGTTGACCTTCGCGAGGTCGGCCCCGGTCTCGCGCTGCCACGCGAGCACGACCGACGCGAAGGCCTCGTTGATCTCGATGAGGTCGATGTCGTCGAGCTCCATCCCGGTGCGCTCGAGCGCGTAGGCGGTGGCGGGGATCGGCGCGCTCAGCATCATGATCGGGTCGTCGCCCCGCACGCTCATGTGGTGCACCCGCGCCCGGGGGGTGAGCCCGTGGTCGCGCAGCGCCCGCTCGGAGACGACGAGCATCGCGCTCGCGGCGTCGGAGATCTGGCTGCTCACCGCGGCGGTGAGCCGGCCGCCCTCGACGAGGGGCGGCAAGGAACGGATCTTGTCGATGTTGGGTTCGCGCGGGCCTTCGTCGAACGCGACATCGCGGACCGGCACGATCTCGTTGTCGAAGCGTCCCTCGACCCGGGCACGTATCGCGCGTTCGTGCGATTGCACGGCGAATGCTTCCATTTCGTCGCGCGTGACGCTCCATTTCTCGGCGATCATTTCCGCGGCACGGAACTGCGACACTTCCTGGTCGCCGTAGCGCTCGAA
>JADGOM010000064.1 GCA_017882925.1 Acidimicrobiia bacterium
ACGTCATGGACTGGCGGATGAGCATCGCGTAGCAGAAGAGGCTCCCGGCCTCGAAGCCGAGGAGCACCCCGAGCTGCCACCACTCCGCCTTGGCGAGCTCCTTGCCCACCCGCTCGAAGCCGGCGATCCGGGGCCAGATCAGATAGAGCGCGAAGCCGATCGCGAGCACCTGGAAGGCGACCCGGATGACGACGCGGAGCGGGAAGCCGGCACTCGGTATGGGCTGGTCCTCGACTGCTTCCACTCGCCTCTCCGTCTCGGCTCCCACCCCGAGGCTACGGCGTGGGCGGCTGCGTGCGGATACCCGACCGCGGGAGCCGGCCCCGACCGCCGGTACCATCACCGCCGACCGGGAGGGACCGTTGCGCATTCCGTTCCACGCGTCACCGCGCCGGACCGTCGGCGTCGAGATGGAGCTCGCGATCGTCCGGGGCGACACCGGCGAGCTCGAGAACGCGGCCTCCGACCTCCTCCGGGACCTCGAGGGCCCCGGAGGGACCCAGCACCCCAAGGCCAAGCACGAGCTGTTCGAGCACACGGTGGAGATCGTCACCGGCGTCTCCGAGACCGTGGCCGACGCCAAGGCCGACCTGCAGGGCACGGTGCGCGAGCTCGATGCGGTCGCCGGGGCACGCGGGTTCCGGCTCTTCTGCGCCGGTTCGCACCCGTTCTCCCATTGGCGCCGCGGGCGGGTGAGCCCCGATCCCCGCTACGAGGCACTGGTGCGGGAGATGCAGTGGCTCGCCGAGCGCCTGCAGATCTTCGGCGTGCACGTGCACGTCGGGGTCAGCGGGCCCGAGCCGGCCGTCGCCATCGCAAACGCGCTCACCGGCTACCTCCCGCACTTCCTCGCGCTGAGCGCGTCGAGCCCCTACTGGGAGGGCCACGACACCGGCCTGGCGTCGGCGCGGGTGAAGGTCTTCGAGGGCCTCCCGACGGCCGGACTCCCCTACCGCCTCGACGACTGGTCCGACTTCGAGCGGTTCATGGCCACCCTGCAGAACGCACGGGCCATCGCGAGCATCCGCGAGGTGTGGTGGGACGTCCGGCCCCATCCCGACTTCGGGACGGTCGAGCTCCGCATCTGCGACGGGATGCCCACCCTCCACGAGGTCGGCGCGATCGCCGCGCTCGCGCAGTCGATGGTGCTGATGTTCGAGCGCCGCCTGGCCGCGGGCCGAACGCTCCCCTTCCCGAGCGAGTGGGTGCTGCGCGACAACAAGTGGCGCGCCACCCGCTTCGGCCTCGACGCCGCGCTGATCGTCGACGAGGCCGGCACCCGCCGCCCGCTCCGGGAGGCGATCGCCGAGCTGCTGGAGGAGGTCGCCCCGTTCGCCGAGGAGCTCGGCTGCGGCCCGGAGCTGGCCGACGTGCACCGGATCCTGGCCCACGGCCCGAGCTGTGAACGGCAGCGGGCGGTGGTCGCCGCCGGGGGTACCCTGCCCGACGTCGTGCAGGCGCTGGTGAGCGAGCTCGCGACCGACGTCCCCGTCCTCGCCTGAGGATCCATGACCTCCGAAGCCCCTCCCCTCGGCACCAACGACCCGGACCCGATCGCACGCGGCCTCGACGCGTTCCTCGACGCGCACCTGGAGGAGCTCATCACCTTCCGGCGTCACCTCCACGCGCACCCCGAGCGCAGCCGCAAGGAGTTCGAGACCACCGCGTCGGTCGTCGAGCGCCTGCAGGTCGCCGGGCTCGACGCCCGCGTGCTCGCGAGCGGCACCGGCGCGCTCTGCGACCTGGGCGGCGCGATCGACGGCCCCACCGTGGCCCTGCGCGCCGACCTCGACGCGCTCGGCATGGCCGACACGAAAGACGTGCCCTACCGGTCGGTCGTCCCCGGCGTCGCCCACGCGTGCGGGCACGACGTGCACACGACCGTCGTGCTCGGGAGCGGCCTCGCGCTCGCGCACCTCTTCGCGACCGACGCGTTGCCGGGCACGGTGCGGCTGGTGTTCCAGCCCGCGGAGGAGGCGGTGCCCGGGGGCGCGCTCGACGTGATCGCCGACGGCGGGATTGACGGCGTCGACTGGATGTTCGGCGTGCACTGCGACCCCAAGCTCGACGTCGGGCGGGTCGGGGTGCGGGCGGGCGCGATCACGGCCGCGGCCGACCTGGTGACGATCCGCCTCCGCGGTCCCGGTGGCCACACCGCGCGGCCGCAGCTCACCGCCGACCTCGTCGACGTCGCGGCGCGGGTGGTCACCGTGCTCCCGGGCGCGCTCCGTGAGCGCGCGGCACCGCTCGGCGCGCTCAACCTCGTGTTCGGCGCGATCCACGCGGGCGACGCGGCCAATGTCATCCCCGCGCTCGCCGAGCTGCGGGGCACGGTGCGCTCGCCCGACCGTGCCGCCTGGGACCAGGCCCCGGCGTTCCTCGAGGAGATCATCGAGTCGATCGCCACCCCGCGCGGCGCCATGTTCGAGATCGGCTACAGCCGCGGCGCGCCGCCGGTCGACAACGACGCCGCGGCTACCGCGATCTTCGCCGCCGCGGCCACCGACGTGCTGGGCCCGTCCAAGGTCGTCGAGACCCCGCAGAGCCAGGGCGGCGACGACTTCTCCTGGTACCTCGAGCACGTCGCCGGCACCTACGCGCGCCTCGGCGTGCACGACCCGGAGTCCGACCGCGGCCGCCTCGACCTGCATTCGAGCGACTTCGACATCGACGAGCGCGCCATCGCCGTCGGCATCCGCGTGCTCGTCACCGCCGCGGTGCGGGCGCTCCGGCCGGCACCCGGGCCGGCGTAGCCCGCAGCAACGGATCGCCGCGCCCCGGCTCGGCTCGCTACGATCGGCGGGTTGCATCCCAGGGGAGCTCGGCGGACACCGGGCTGAGAGGGTGGCATCGGTGCGCCCGCGCACCACCGGCCATCGACCCGAAGAACCTGAACCGGGTAATGCCGGCGGAGGGACGGGTCATGGCACCACCACCGAAGGGATCCGCGGCCGACCGTGACGTGTCCGGCCCCGGCCGTGATGTGCCCGGCCCCGGCCGTGATGTGCCCGGCCCCGGCCGTGATGTGATCGTGCTGGTGGGTGGCGAACCCACCGACGCGGCGCACGTCGACCGGTCGATCCTCCCCGCGGGGGCGCTCGTGATCGCGGCCGACTCCGGCCTCGCCCACGCCGCGCCCTGGGGGCTCGTCGTCGACGTGGTCGTGGGCGACCTCGACTCGGTCGACCGGGCCGAGCTCGACGCCGCGGTCGCGGCCGGTGCCCGCGTCGACGAGCATCCCGAGGCCAAGGACGAGACCGACTTCGAGCTCGCGCTCGCGAGCGCTCGCGACGCGGGTGCGCGCCGGGTCCTCGTCATCGGCGGCGCGGGCCGGCGCCTCGACCACCTCCTCGGCAACCTCCTGCTCCTGGGATCCGACGCGTGGGCCGGGCTGGAGATCCAGGCCCGCATCGGGCCGGCCCACGTGTGGGTGGTGCGCACGGAAGCCGCGATCACCGGCGCGCCCGGCGATCTCCTCACGCTGCTCCCGGTCGGCGGCCCGGCGTCGGGCGTGCTCACGACCGGCCTGCGCTACCCGCTGCACGCGGAGACGCTCCCGGCCGGCACTCCACGCGGCGTGAGCAACGAGCTGCTCGGCCACGAAGCGACCGTCCGGGTGTCGGGCGGCGTCCTCCTCGCGATCCACCCCGGAGCCGAATCATGAAGCGTTGGACGATATGCGTCGCGGCCGTCGTCGCGCTGGCCGGCCTGGCTGCGGCGTGCGGCCGCGGCGGCACGACCCAGGACGGCCGCGGGGCCACGATCACCCTGCTCACCCACGACTCGTTCGCGGTGTCGAAGCCGGTGCTGCAGCAGTTCGAGCAGCAGAGCGGCATCAAGGTCAAGGTCCTGCACGCGGGCGACGCCGGGAAGATGGTGAACCAGGCGATCCTCACCAAGGACAAGCCACTCGGCGACGTGCTCTTCGGCGTCGACAACACGCTGCTCACCCGGGCGCTGCAGGCCGGGATCTTCGAGTCGTACCGGCCCGCGGCCCTCGCCGGGGTGCCCGCGACGTACCAGCTCGACACCAAGGACCGGGCCGTCCCGATCGACTACGGCCACGTGTGCGTCAACTACGACAAGGCCTGGTACTCCGATCACGGCATCACGCCACCCACGTCGCTCCAGGACCTCACCAAGCCGCAGTACAAGAACCAGCTCGTGGTCGAGGACCCGTCGACGTCGTCGACCGGGCTCGCGTTCCTGATCGCGACGGTCGCGGCCAACGGCGACGGCGACCCGAAGGTCGGTGGGTGGCAGCCCTACTGGCAGCGGCTGCGCGCCAACGGCGTGAAGGTCGACGAGGGGTGGGACCAGGCGTACGACACCGACTTCAGCGGCAGCGCGGGCAAGGGGCCGCGCCCGCTCGTCGTGAGCTACGCGTCGAGCCCGCCGGCCGAGGTCCTGGCGGCGAAGCCGGAGCCGACGGTCGCGCCGACCGGCGTGCTGCTCGACACGTGCTTCCGGCAGGTGGAGCTGGCGGGCGTGCTGAAGGGGACCAAGCACCCGAAGGCCGCGCGCACATTCGTCGACTTCATGCTGTCGAAGCGGTTCCAGGCCGACATGCCGCTCGAGATGTACGTGTACCCGGTCGTCGACGGCGTGGCGCTGCCGCCCGTCTTCCAGAAGTTCTCCGAGATCCCGACGCAGTCGCTCGACGTCGCACCCGCCCGCATCGCGCAGGACCGCGACCGGTGGATCCAGGAGTGGACGTCGACCGTGCTGCGGTGACGTCGCCGCAGCCCCCGACGCGTCGCGGCCCCCGGCTCGGCGGGCGCGTCTGGCGGTTCGCGACGGTCGCGATCCCCGCCGCGTTCCTCCTCGTCTTCTTCGTCTACCCGGTGCTCGCGATCCTCGGTCGCGGCCTCGTGCCGCGGTGGTCGTTCGACCCGGAGCCCGTGGGCCGGGTCCTCACCGACGCCGGGCTGCGCGGCGTGCTCTGGTTCAGCGTGTGGGAGGCCGCGCTGTCGACGCTCCTCACGCTGGCGATCGGCATCCCGGGCGCATGGGCGCTCTCCCGGTTCGCGTTCCCCGGCCGGCGGGCGGCGCGCGCGTTCGTCACCGTGCCGTTCGTCCTGCCCACGGTCGTGGTCGGCGCGGCCTTCACCACCATCTTCGGGACCGACGGCTCGCTCCTCGCGATCCTGCTCGCCCACGCGTTCTTCAACACCGCGGTGGTGGTGCGCACGGTGGGCGGCCTCTGGTCGCAGCTCGCCGGCCGGAGCGAGGACGCGGCGCGCGCGCTCGGCGCGTCGCCGGTGCGGGCGTTCCTCCACGTGACGCTGCCCGCGCTTCGCCCCGCGATCGTCGCCGCGGGCGCGATCGTGTTCCTCTTCTGCTTCACCTCGTTCGGGATCGTGCTGATCCTCGGCGGCCCGACCCGCGCCACGCTCGAGGTCGAGATCTACCGCCAGACCGCGGACCAGCTCCAGCTCGGCGTGGCCGCCGCGCTCGCGGTCGTGCAGCTGCTCGCGGTCACCGCGATGCTCCTCGTCGCCGGGAAGCTGCAGGGCCACCGCGCCGTCGCGCTCGCGCTCCGGCCGGCCGACGCGGTCGCGCGCCGGGCCCGCACCGCGAAGGAGCGCATCGCCCTCGCGGTCGTACTCGTGGGCGTGCTGGGCTTCCTGGCCTGGCCGATGGCGATCCTCGTCGCCCGCTCGTTCGGTTCGGACCACGGGCTCACGCTCGACGCCTACCGCAGCCTCGACGCGACCGGGCCCGGGTCCGCGTTGTTCGTGCCCCCGGTGCACGCGATCGCCACATCCCTGCGCTACGCGCTCGGCGCGGTGGTCATCTCGGTCATCATCGGCGGGCTCGCGTCCCTCGCCGCGCTCCGGCGCGAGGGACGCGCGGGCCGGATCCTCGACGGCGCGCTGATGATCCCGCTGGGGACGTCGGCGGTCACCCTCGGCTTCGGCTTCCTCATCGCGCTCGACCGGCCCCCGGTCGACCTGCGCACGTCGCCCTGGCTGGTGCCGATCGCGCAGGCGCTCGTGGCCATCCCGTTCGTGGTCCGCACCGTCGTCCCGCTGGGCCGCGGGGTGGACCCGCGACTCCGCGACGCGGCCGCGGTCCTCGGCGCCGCGCCCGCGCGCGTGTGGCGCGCGGTCGACCTCCCGGTGCTCGGGCCCGCGCTCGCGCTCGGCGCCGGCTTCGCGGCCGCGATCTCGCTCGGTGAGTTCGGGGCCACCGCGCTCATCGCCCGGCCCGACAACCCCACGCTGCCGATCGCGATCTTCCGGTTGCTCGGGGTGCCGGGCGCGCAGAACTACCACGCGGCGATGGCACTCACGACGATCCTGATGGCGCTCACGCTGGTCGTGGTGTTCGCGGTCGAGGCGGTGCCGGGCCGGTTCGCGGCCCGGGGCGCGCGCGGGTCGCGCGGCTGATGGGCGTCGAGGCACGCGGCATCGAGGTCCGCTACGGCGACCGGGTCGCGCTGCACGGCGTCGACCTCGATGCGCCCGACGCGCAGATCACCTGCCTGCTCGGCCCGAGCGGGAGCGGCAAGACCACGCTGCTCCGGGTGCTCGCCGGCCTGGAGCCCGCGTTCGCGGGCGAGGTCCGCATCGACGGCGACGACGTGACCAAGGTGCCGACGCACCGCCGGGGCGTCGGCCTCATGTTCCAGGAGCACGCACTGTTCCCGCACCAGGACGTGGGCGGCAACGTCGCCTTCGGGCTCCGGATGCAGGGCGCGAGCGGAGACGCCACGCGGTCGCGGGTCATCGAGGTGCTCGACCTCGTGGGCCTGGCCGGCTTCGAAGGCCGAGCGATCGACGAGCTCTCCGGCGGGGAGCAGCAGCGGGTCGCGCTCGCACGAGCGCTCGCGCCCCAACCTCGCGTCCTGTTGCTGGACGAGCCCCTCGGCGCGCTCGACCGGGAGCTGCGCGAGCGGCTCCTGGTGGATCTCCGCACGTTGTTCGGCCGGCTCGGGCTCACGGTGGTGTTCGTGACCCACGACCAGGACGAGGCGCTCGCGCTCGGCGACCGCATCGTGGTGCTGCGCGACGGCCGGGTCGAGCAGGCCGCGCCCGCGGCCGAGGTCTGGCGCACGCCGGCTTCGGCCTCCGTCGCGCGGTTCCTGGGCTGCGCGCTCTGCGACGCCACGGTGACGAGCGGCCGCGCGGTCGGCCCGTGGGGCGGGATCCCGGTCGCGGCCCCCGACGGACCAGTGCAGCTCGCGAGCCGACCCGACGCGTTCCGTCTGGTCGTCGGAGAGACCGGCGACGGCGTGGCGGCGGCGGTCGTGGCCGTCGGCTACCGGCGCGACCGGCGCTTCGTCACCGTGCAGCCCGACGCGGGCGGCCCGCCGCTCACGATCGCGCTCGCCTCGATCGACGCCCGGCCGGAGCCCGGCACCCAGGTCCGCTTCGCCGTCGACCCCGCCGCGGTCACCGTGCTCCCGCCCGGCTGAGCCCGGGCGTCACGCGCCTCCGAGGAGCGCGTCGGCGAATGGGGGCCAGGCCTCGGCGGCCCACGGGCCGAACTCGCGGTCGGTGAGGCACGCGCACGCGACCCTCGCCACCGGGTCGACCCACACGAACGTGCCCGAGCGGCCGAAGTGGCCGTACGTCTCCGGGGAGTTGCGGGTGCCGGTCCAGTGCGGCGACTTGTGCCCGCGGATCTCGAAGCCGAGGCCCCAGTCGTTGGGCCGCTGCCGGCCGAACCCGGGGAGCACGCCGGGGAGCCCGGGGAACACGACCGATGTCGCCGCGCCCATGAGGTCGGGGCCGAGCACGCCCACGCGCGGCGAGAGCCACTCGCGGGCGAACCCGAGCAGGTCGGCGAGCGGACCGCGCGCGGACGCGGCGATCGAACCGGTGACCGTCGTGCCCGTGAGACCGAGCGGCTCGAGCACGGCCTCGCGCACGTAGTCGCCGGCGTCGATGCCCGCGCGGGCCGCGAGGAGGTCGCCGAGGACCTCGAACCCCACGTTGGAGTAGATGCGACGCCGGCCGGGCGCGGCGATCGGCGCGCCGGCGAGCATCGGCAGGCCCGAGGCGTGGGCGAGGAGATGGCGGACCGTCGATCCGGGCGGCCCGGCCGGGTCGTCGAGGCCGAGCACCTCCTCCTGGACGCCAACCAACACCGCGTTCGCGGCGAGGAGCTTCGTGACCGAGGCCCACCGGTAGACGCGGTCGACGTCGCCGCGGGTGTGGACGCGGCCGTCGCCGTCGATCACGCCCACGGCCACGTGCTCGACGGGCCAGTCGTCGACGAGGGCGAGCGCGGCGGGGTCCACGGCCGGGATCGTACGGGACCCGGTAGCGTCCGGATCCCGATCGGAGGGGGCCGTCGTGACGTACCGCGTCGTGCAGTTCAGCACCGGCAACGTGGGAAGACTCGCGCTGCGGGCGATCATCGAGCATCCCGACCTCGAGCTGGTCGGGCTCTGGGTGCACAGCGAGGCCAAGGCCGGTACCGACGCGGGCGAGCTGGCGGGCGTGGGCCCGGTCGGGATCCTCGCCACCAACGACCTCGACGCGATCCTCGCCCTGCAGGCCGATGTCGTGATGCACACCGCCACCGGCGACCTCCGGCCCGACGAAGCGGTCGCGGAGATGTGCCGGTTCCTCGAGGCCGGCACCAACGTGCTGTCGACGTCCGTCGTCTCCCTCGTGCACCCCGCGTCCGCCGATCCCGCCGCGGTCGCCCGGCTCGAGGCCGCGTGCGCCGAGGGCGGCTCGTCGTGCTTCACGTCGGGCATCGATCCCGGCTTCGCCAACGACCTGCTGCCGATCGTGCTGTCGGGCTTCGTGCAGCGGGTCGACACGATCCGGGTGCAGGAGATCCTCAACTACGCGACCTACATGCAGCCCGAGGTGCTGTTCGAGACCATGGGCTTCGCGAAGCCCATGGACCACACCCCGCTCCTGCTCCTCCCCGGCGTGCTCACCCTCGCCTGGGGTGGCGTCGTCCGGATGATCGCGGCGGCGCTCGACATCGAGCTCGACGAGATCCGCGAGGTGCACGAGCGGCGCGCGACCGAGCACGCGTTCGACATCGCGCTCGGTCACGTCGACGCGGGCACCGTGGCGGGCCTCCGGTTCGAGGTGCAGGGCATCGTCGCCGGCCGACCGGCCATCATCGTCGAGCACGTGACCCGCATCCACGACGACGTCGCGCCCGACTGGCCGCAGCCGGGCGGCGAGCACGGCGGCTACGTCATCCGCATCGACGGCGAGCCGAGCCTCGAGTGCGAGCTCCGCATCACCGCGAGCGACGGCGACGAGAACACCGGCGGCCTGATCTGCACCGCGATGCGGCTCCTCAACGCGGTCCCGGCCGTCGTCGCGGCGCCGCCCGGACTGCTCTCCACCCTCGATCTGCCGGTCACCCCCGGGCGCCATCTCCTGCGGTGACGGGGCTCCCGGGCCGCCGTTCCCGGTCGCCGGAGCCCTGATTCCGGCGGGAATCCGGCTCGCGACCGCTGCTATGGGCGGATCCGGGCCCGGCTGCACAGGATCCGCACATGTCCGGGGGGACTCCCCCTCCGGGGCGTCCGTATCCTGAGGACGTGCAGTCACCGGTCGGGTCGATACCCCGCAGCATCGTGGTCGTCGAGGACGAGGCTCCGATCGCCGACGCCGTGGCGGCCCGCCTGCGCTCCGAGGGCTTCGACGTCACGATCGCCGCGGACGGCCCCACCGGGGTCGCACGGTGCGCCGAACTGCACCCCGATCTCGTCGTGCTCGACCTGATGCTCCCCGGCATCGACGGGCTCGAGGTGTGCAAGCGCATCCAGGCCGACCGGCCGGTGCCGGTGCTCATGCTCACCGCTCGCGACACCGAGACGGATCTGCTCGTGGGCCTCGCCGTCGGCGCCGACGACTACATGACCAAGCCGTTCAGCACGCGCGAGCTCGCGGCGCGGGTGCACGCGCTGCTCCGCCGCGTCGACCGCGCCGCCGAGCTCGCGGCCGATTCCTCCGGCGACGGCCTCGTGCGCATCGGCGCGCTCTCGGTCGACGTCCGCACCCGCCGCGTGCACGTCGGCGACGAGGAGGAGCACCTCACGCCCACCGAGTTCGACCTGCTCGCGTTCCTCATGACCCGGCCCGGCACCGTCTACACGCGCGAGCAGCTCCTCGCCGACGTGTGGGGCTACCGCGACGGCTCGGGTCCGCGCACGGTCGACTCCCACGTGCGCGCGCTGCGACGCAAGCTCGGCAGCGACGTGGTGCGCACGGTCCACGGCGTCGGCTACTCGCTCGAGGCGCCGACATGACCCACCCGATGCACCCCCTCGCACCGCTGCCGAGCATCAAGCTCAAGATCGGCACGATCATCCTCGCCGCGGTCGGGGTCACCATCGTGGTGTTCTGGGCCGGCACCAAGGTCGGGCTCTGGCCGTCGGTCAGCGGGATCATCGCGGGCATCTGCGCGCTCGTGATCACCCGCTACCTCGCCCGCGGGCTCACCTCGCCGCTGCGCGAGATGAGTGAGGCGACCACCGCGATGGCGCGCGGCGACTACGAGCGCCGGGTCAACCTGGCCTCGAAGGACGAGATCGGCCAGCTCGCGGCGTCGTTCAACCAGATGGCCGCCGAGCTCGACGCCACCGAGCGCATGCGCCGCGACCTCATCGCCAACGTGAGCCACGAGCTGCGCACGCCGATCACCGCGCTCCAGGCCGTGCTCGAGAACATGATCGACGGCGTCGAGCCGGCCGACCCGGAGACCATGCGCACGATGCTCGCCCAGGTCGAGCGGCTCGGGCGCCTCGTCGCGCAGCTCCTCGACCTCTCCCGGCTCGAGTCGGGCAGCATGCCGCTCGACCGCCAGTCGTTCGAGATCGAGGCCGTGCTCGAGCACGCGGCCCGCGAGACGCGGCTCCACTCGCCGAACGCGATCGTCTCGGTCGACGTGGAGCCCGGCGGGCTCACCGCCGACGCCGACCCCGAGCGGCTCCACCAGGTGGTTGCCAACCTGCTCGAGAACGCGCTGCGTTACACGCCCATCGGCGGCACGGTGGAGCTGCGGGCGTTCCCAGCGGAGCCGTCCGGCATCACCATCGAGGTCACCGACGAGGGCCCCGGCATCCCCGACGACCAGGTGCCCCGGATCTTCGAACGGTTCTACCGGGCCGACTCGGCCCGATCGTCGCGAGACGGCGGCGCGGGGCTCGGCCTCGCGATCGCGCAATGGATCGTCGACCTCCACGGAGGCGAGATCCACCCCGAACGGCGGGAGCCTCACGGCTGCCGCATGGTCGTGACCCTGCCCGGAGCCCGCACGGCAACCGCCGTGAGGGAGCCGGTCCATCCCGGAGGAACGTGAGCAATGGCCCTAGCCACGATCGACGAAGCCCTCAAGCGCATCCGCCGAGGCGAGATGGTCCTCGTCGTCGACGACGAGGAGCGCGAGAACGAGGGTGACCTCACGATGGCCGCGAGCTGGGCCACTGCGGAGGCGGTCAACTTCATGCTGCGCTGGGCCCGCGGGCTCGTGTGCATGCCGTGCTCCCCGGAGCGCCTCGACGAGCTCGGCATGCACCCCATGCTCCCCGCCGGGAGCGAGACCTGCGACACCGCCTTCGCGGTCACCATCGACCACGTCACCGCGGGCAGCGGCATCTCGGCCCAGGACCGGGCGCTCACGATCCGCTCCGTCCTCGACCCGGACTCGGCGCCCGCCGACTTCATCCGCCCCGGCCACGTGTTCCCGCTGCGGGCCAAGCCGGGCGGCGTGCTCGAGCGCCGCGGTCACACCGAGGCCGCGGTCGACCTCGCCCGCCTCGCCGGCCTCCCGCCGGTCGCGGTGATCTGCGAGGTCCTGCACGACGACGGCTCGCCCGCGCGCATGCAGTTCCTCGAGCTCTTCGCGAGCGAGCACCGCATCGCGATGATCTCGGTCGAGCAGGTCGCCGTCTACCGCGAGGCCCGCGACTCCGCCGGCCGCAGCACCGCCCCGCTCCTGCTCTGACGCTGCGGGTTCGGGGCTCAGGAGCTTGCGGCGAGGCGGGCCCGGACATGCAGGAACCAAGGGACGGTTCGTTGCCGCTCCATCCGCGGCATGTCGCGCACGAGCTCGTCGTCGAGGTCGTCGACGTCCTGGAGCACCATGAAGGCGATCGCCAGGTCGGCGATCCCGTCGCGCAGCGGGAGCGCGGCCGCGTCGGCGACCGCGACGGGCTGGGCGTCGGCGTGGGTCGCGGCGAAGCCGGCCAGGGTCGGTGAGCCGTCCAGGCCGACGACTCGGTGCCCACGCCTCCCGCAACGTCATGGGCGCAGTCTGCCGCCGGTCGACGATGGCGCCGTGACCAACGGGCGCCGCGGCCCCTGACAAGCTCGCGGAGCTGCTGATGGCCCGAGGAGGTCGGCACGTGCGCAAGCAGTACAGCTTCCGACCGGGCCGCGACGGATTCGACGCGTGGGACGTCGACCGGCTCGTCCGGCTCGCGACGGGCCTCCCCGTCGAGCAGGTCCCGTTGGACTCGATCCGGGAGCTCGACGAGGAGTACTGGTTCGCCGACAGCGACGAACGGGCCACGGTCCGCAAGGTCGTCGAGCACGTCGGCCTGATCGAGGCCGTCGACATGTCGTACCCGATCATCCTCGACGTCGACGGGCGCGTGATGGACGGGATGCACCGTGTCGCTCGCGCACTGCTCGAAGGGGACATCACGATCGCCGCGGTTCGGTTCGCGGTGCAGCCCGATCCCGACTACGAGAGCTGCCGGCCCGAGGACCTGCCGTACGAAGAATCGGACTGAGCGACTCTCGCCGGCGACACGGGCTTCGAGGAGGGTGGGCGGGCGTTGCTCGTGAGGCCAGGTCGTCGCTCGGCATCGGATTTCGCGATCCGCAGCATCAGTCGGCGGATCAGCGCGCTGAACGGGCCAACGAGCATCCAGTAGCGGGCGAAGTGGTGCAGGCTCGTGGGGTCCGTGGCCGCCGTGCGTGTCTCGGTCGTGATGAGGGCGCGCCCGCTGCCGTAGGGCTCCACCCGAAGGTTGAAGGCGACCTTGACGTACCCAGGGGTGTCGAACGCGGCGAATCGATCGGCTTCGACCTGCGGCGCGGGCTCGTCGTCGGTGACCGCTTTCCACGGCTGCACGACCGTGCCGAACACGATCTCGTGGCCGGAGCATTCGCCCAGGAGCAGAAACCCGGCGCGCTCCATGTCGTCGAGGGTCAACGGCGGGCGGGGAGTTCCCGAGGGCCGGCCCTTCCGGACCCCCTGCAGCCGATTGGGGAGGCTGCGCAGCTCCAGGAGCACCCGTACCACCGCGGAACGAGACAGGTCGCTCCGCCGGACCGCCTGCCACGTGAGGTCCGTGTCTGCGTCGACGACGACGGCGTGCGTCTCCGTGACGTCGTA
>JADGOM010000065.1 GCA_017882925.1 Acidimicrobiia bacterium
AGGAGATGCTCCTCGACGCCGGCATGTGCCTGAAGGTGCCCAACGGCCTCAGCGCCGACATGGCGTCGCTCACCGAGCCGATCGCCGTCGGCCTGCACGCGGTGAACCGAAGCGGCATCGAGCGGGGTGACGCCGCGCTGATCCTCGGCTGCGGCCCGATCGGGCTGTCGCTCATCGTCTGGCTCAAGGCCCGCGGCATCGGACCGATCGTCGCGTCCGACTTCTCGCCCCGCCGGCGCGCGCTGGCCGTGCAGCTCGGGGCCGACGTCGTGGTCGACCCGCGCGAGGAGCGCCCGGTCGACGCGTGGAAGCGGATCGACGGACTGCGCCCGCTCGTCGTCTTCGAGGCCGTCGGCGTCCCGGGGATGATCGACGAGGCGATGCGCAGCGCGCCGTCGAAGGCGCGGGTGCTCGTCGTGGGCGTGTGCATGGAGCGCGACTCGATCCTGCCGATGATCGGCGTGATCAAGGAGCTCAACATCAACTTCGCGGTGTACTACGAGGCCGACGAGTTCGCCGACACGCTCCACGCGATCGCCGAGGGCCTCATCGACGTCCAGCCGCTCGTCACCGGGCACGTGGGCCTCGACGGCGTGGCCGGCGCGTTCTCCGCGCTCGGCGATCCCGAGGGGCACGTGAAGGTCCTCGTGGACCCGGCGCTCCCCGGCGGGGAGATCCAGCCGGTCACGTGATGGATACGGCGGTGGTCGGCGCATCGTCGGGCCAACCGCCGTTGAGGAACCCGATCCAGCTGCTGCCCTCCGCGCGGACGAAGTCCCAGCTGTGCGTGCCGCTGTCGATCACGTCCTCGTGGTAGACGCCGGCCGAGTCGAGGATCTTCGAGTACCGGGCGGCCTCCCCGATGCACGCGGGCTCGCTGTCCTCGGTGCCGTCGAGGATCATCACGCGCGTGTTGACCAGCTCGTCGGCGTGCTGGTCGGGCGAGTTGGCCGCCACCGTCGCCGGGTCCTGCCCGAACACGCCCGACGGGTCGTCGATGTGGAAGTACCCCTCGATGCTCACCATCTGGCCGAAGAGCTCGGGGTGCCCTGACGCGAGGTTCGCGGCGCCGTAGCCGCCCATCGAGAAACCGGCGATCGCCCGGTGCGCCCGGTCCCGCACGTTCGTGCCTTCGACCGCCGGGATGATGTCGTCGACGATGTCGCGCTCGACGTGGTCGACGCCGTCGAGCGAGTCGGCCCATTCGGTGTCGGCCCGGCTTCCGTTGCCGTCGGGAACCGCGAGCACGAACGGCTCGTAGCCCGACTCGAACGCCGTGGTCAGGTCGGCGAGGACCCCGGCCTGCTCGGGCTCGAGGTCCGACCCGGGCACGCCGTGGAGGAAGTAGACGATCGGAAGCGAGGCGCTGTCGGCGACGGCCGGCCGGTAGATGCGCACCTCTCGCGTCCCTCCCGGGACCGGGACCTCGAGGACCTGGGTCGTGGGGGCCACGGGGGTGGCGGTGGCTGAACCGGCCGGTGAGGTCGCGGCTGCGGCGGGGGTCGTCACCGCAGGGGCGGTGGAAGGCGCACTGCCCGTCGGGAGGACGCCCGCGCCGATGGCCACCACGGGTGTGAGCATGCCGATGGCAGCGGTGACGGCGGCGAGGACCCGGAACATGGAACGAGTGTCCCCGTCGCACCTGGCAGTCCGGTCAGAGAATCATGGCAATCGCGAGAATCCGGCGGAGATCGCGGCTCCTCCGGGTCCCGGCGGTGTGGGGGCCGGGTTCACGGCGGACTGGTGCGGGGCCGCGTCAGGCGTTCGCGACCGGATCCTCGGTGGGGGAGACCGGGTGGACGTACGCACCCGGGGCGGTGAACGCGCCGCGGGTCCACCGGCGGGGCGTGAGGAGCAGTGCCCGCGGATAGTCCTCGAACATCCAGCGGGCGAAGTTGCGCCGGGTCCACGGCGTGAGGCCGAGGATCGACATCGACAGCTGGGTGGCCCGGCGGCCGCCCATCACCCGCTGCAGCCCGCGCGCCATCGCGAGGTCGGCGCCGAGCGCGCGCGAGACCGCACGCGCGTAGCGCGCGCCGACGTCGCCACCGTCGGCGACGGCCTCCGCCGCGAGCGAACCCGTCTCGAGCGCCTGCGCGATGCCCTCACCGGTGAGCGGGTCGACGACCGACGCCGCGTCACCCACGAAGAGCACGCGGCCGGCGGCCAGCTCGTCGCGGCGCAGCTCGGCCGGGATCGGCCACGCCCGGACGGTTCCCTCGGGCTCCGCGTCGGGTCCGAGCACCGCCTGCATGGAAGGTCGCGCGAGCACGTCGGCCCAGAGCGCCTTCAGCTGCTTGCCGGTGGTGTGCTCGTCGCGGAGCACGCCGTAGCCGACGTTGACCCGGCCGTCGCCGAGCGGGAACACCCACGCGTAGCCGGGAAGCAGATCGGCCTCGAAGAGCACCCAGAGTCGGGAGTCGTCGACGCCGCGGAAGTATTGCCGGAAGGCGTGCCACGTGCCGAGCTGGGGAGGGGCGTCGGGCCGGGCCAACCGGCGCACGGTGGAGTAGTGGCCGTCGGCCGCGACCACGTAGCGGGCCTCGACCGTCTCGCCGTCGTCGAGACCCACGGCCACGGAGTCGGGCCGCAGCTCGAGCGTCTCCACCGCGAGCCCCTCGTCGACCGCGACGCCCCGGCGCCGCGTGAGCTGCACGAGCGCGTGGTCGAGCTCGACGCGGGGGACGACCGCGGCGTACTCGCCGTGCTCGGGGAGCGGCAGGTCGATCTTCCTGCCGTCGGGGCCCACGATGACGACGTCGCGCACCGGCGTGTAGGAGGGCAGCCCGCGGGCGTCGAGACCGAGCCGCTCGAGCCGGCGCAACGCGCCGGTGGTCAGGCCGTCGCCGCAGGTCTTGTCCCGGGGGAAACGGGCCTTGTCGACCACCCGGACCCGCAGGCCCCGGCCGGCGGCGGTGATCGCCGCCGCGGTGCCGGCCGGCCCGGCGCCCACGACGAGGAGATCGAGTTCCATCAGGCCGCCGACGGTAGCGGCATCCACGTGCGTCCACGGAACCCGCACCGGGGGTCCCTGGACGCACGTGGGTCAAGGGAGTGGGCGGAGGGGCCGATAGAGGGCCTGTCGGGCCCTCACCCCGCAATCGTTCCCGGGAGTCTCGTGTCGTTCGTTCGCCGCCTCACCGCACTGTCCGCACTCGTCGCGCTCGGATTCGGGGCCGCCGCGGGGGCCGCGCCCACCGGCGCGTCGGCCACGGTCGCGCCGATCTACGCCGACAGCATCAACGACACCCCGATCCACGCGATCACCTTCCCGGTGCAGGGCCCGGTGTCGTACAGCAACGACTTCGACGGGGTGCGCGGCGGCGACACCCGCCACGACGCGACCGACATCATGGCGAAGAAGCTCCAGCACATCGTCGCCCCCGCGTCGGGCACCGTCACCCGCCTGCAGGTCGGCGTCGGCGGCATCGGTGGCAACGAGCTCTTCCTCACCGGTGACGACGGCTGGAAGTACTTCTTCGCGCACATCAACAACGACACGCCCGGCACCGACGACGGCGCGAACCCGCCCGAGTGGCGCTTCGCCCCGGGCGTCGTGGCCGGCATGCACGTGAACGCGGGCGACTTCCTCGCGTACGTCGGCGACAGCGGCAACGCCGAGGACACCGCATCGCACGCGCACTTCGAGATGACCACGCCCGACGGCAAGATTGCGAACCCGTACGTGAGCCTCCGGCTCGCGCAGGGGCTCCCGGCCGGCAACCGCTGCCGCATGCCGTCGAACCCGACCCCGCACCCGCTCGCGGCGTCGGGCCGCGGGTACTGGACCCTCGGCGCCG
>JADGOM010000066.1 GCA_017882925.1 Acidimicrobiia bacterium
CAACTATCCGATCAGGGCGTCGACCAACCGTGCAGGCCGCACTCCAGCTTGCCGGTGCCGGCCCAGCGGCCCGAGCGCGGATCGTCGCCGGCCGCGACCGGATTCGTGCACGGGGCGCAGCCGATCGACGGGTACCCCTGCTTGCGCAGCGGGTGCTCCGGGAGACCGCGGTCGGCGACGTAGAGATCGACGTCGTCGTGCGTCCAGGGCGCGAGTGGGTTGACCTTCACGATCCCGCGCCCGACGTCGAGGCCGACGATCGGGGCCTTGGTGCGGGTGGCCGCCTCGTCGCGCCGCAACCCGGTCATCCAGGCGTCGGCGCCCGCGAGGGCACGGGCCAGCGGCTCGACCTTGCGGACCGCGCAGCACTCGGTCGTGTCGATCTTCCACAGGTCGTCGGGCTCCACGAGCGGTTCCATCACGCGCAGGTTGAGGTCGTAGCGCCGCCGCACCGTCTCGACGTACTCGAGCGTCTCGGGGAAGTGGTACTGCGTGTCGAGGAAGACCACCTCGATCTCCGGGGCGACCTGCATCGCGACGTCGATGAGGACGCAGTCCTGGAACGACGCGGCGAGGATCATGCGGCTGCCGTAGCGCTCCCACGCCCACGCGATGGCCGCGCTCGCGGGCCGACGTTCGAGATCGGCGGCGACGCGCGCGAGCTCGGCGAGGTCGACCTCGGGTAGCGGCGATTCCCCGGTGCGGAGGTCGACGGCGCGCTCGACGGTGCGGTCGACCGTGGTGGTCACGTCGCGCACTCGCTCTCACCCACTTCCGCGACGTAGGGCCCGGTCTCGTCGAAGTCGACGTAGAGGTCGGGGGCGAGGTCGGGGGCGGGGAAGTCGTCGAGGTCTTTCAACCCGGCGCCCACCGCGGCCGCGCCGCCCGACCGGGCGAGCCAGGTGGCGAACGCCTCGCCCGCCTCACGCTCGCCGGCGAACCGGCCGACCACCCGAACGACGGCCTCGGCCGCCCGCTTGGCGGGCAACTTCACGGCCTTGTTGCCGAAGTCGACCTGCATCGCGCCGAGCCCCCCGCCGAGGAGCATCTGGTACCCGGGCGCGGCCCGGCCGTGCGCGCGTCGTTCGAGCCCGTAGAAGCCGATGTCGGAGATGTGGTGCTGGCCGCACGAGTTGGTGCAGCCGGAGATGTTCACCTTCACGCCGCCGACGTCGGAAAGGCCGGCCTCGTCGAGGGCGCGACCGATGTCGGAGGCCAGGCCCCGGCTCTGGGTCACCGCGAGGTTGCAGGTGTCGGCCCCCGGGCAGGCGACGACGTCGCGCGACAGCTCGGCGCCGGGCTGGGCCATCCCGATCTCGGAGAGCCGGTCGTAGAGGCCGCGCAGGTCGGCATCGGTGAGGTCGCGCAGCACCAGGTTCTGGCGGCTCGTGATGCGCACGTCGAGGACGAAGTCGCGCTGGATCGCCGCGAGCGCACGGAACTGCTCGGCCGTGATATCGCCGAGCGTGCACGAGGCGTACGCGCTGATCGTGCCGTTGGCCCGGCCCCGCACGACATTGGCCTCGAGCCAGCGCTGGTAGGGATCGGTGGCGAGCAGACGAACCGGCGAGGTGCCGGGCGCGCCGCTGAGCACGCCGTCGCTCGCGAGGCCGGCCGGCGCGTCGCCGTGCTCCACGACCTGCTCGGGCAGCCCACCGGGCCAGCCCGACGCGGCGCGCAGGAGGCGGCGCTCTTTCAGGATCCGCTGGCGCAGCTCGTCGATGCCCATGGTGTCGACGAGCCACTTCATCCGAGCCCGCAGCTTGTTGTCGCGGTTGCCGTAGTGGTCGAAGGTGCGGAGCGCCGCCTCGATCGTGGGGAGCAGGTCCTCGCGGCTCGTGAACTCCTCGAGCGCCTGCGCCGGGTGCGGGTTGGCGCCGAGACCGCCGGCGATCACGACCCGGAAGCCGGGCTCGACGGTGCCGTCGGGCAACGGGCGGCTGACCCCGATCACACCGAAGTCGTTGAACATCGCCTGGCCGCAGTCGGTGGCGCAGCCCGAGAAGTTGATCTTGAACTTGCGGGGCAGGCGCTGCGCGTAGGGGCTGCGCAGGAAGTACCGGGCGGTGGCCTCGGCCCATGGCGTGATGTCGAGCACCTCGAGCGGGCACGCACCGGCGAGGTGGCAGCCGACGACGTTGCGGACGGTGTCGCCGCACGCCTCACGGGAGGTGAGGCCGGCCGCGGCCAGCAGGCGCAACACCGTGGGTGTCTGCTCGAGCGGCACGAAGTGGAACTGCGCGTTCTGGCGGGTGGTGAGATGGCCCCACCCGCGGGAGTAGGTCTCGGCGATGAAGCCGAGCACCTCGAGCTGGTCGGGCTCGATCCGCCCGTACGGGATCTTCACCCGCACCATCTGGTGGTGCCCACCCTGGCGCTGGCCGTAGATGCCCTGGTTCAGCCGGAAGACGCGGAACACGTCTTCCTCGATCTCGGGATCGAGCACTCGCCCGGTGAGTTCGGATACGTCGATGGCCATGATGAGCTCCACGGTCGGGGGAGCAGGACAGGGGAGTGCCGCCCGGGAGCCGGGCCGCAGATGAGCAGGTCCGCGAGGGACGCCGGCTCAGCTGGTGGAGGGTCGACTGCGCTCGTCGTGCATCTCGTGGGACGTCCGCCCCGTCGAGATGCTGTTGGCGCCGCGCTGTCGGATCACGAGTGCGCACACTACCGAGGCCCGCGGCTAATTACCAGTACGCAAGTCGGGAATATTTGTTGACCCCCCAAGTCAGGGTTCGAAGTACCCGCACATGCGACAATGGGGAATGAGAATGTCGCAACTGTTCCTGCGCACGTTGCGCGACGACCCGGCCGATGCCGAGGTCGACAGCCACCGCCTGCTCGTCCGGGCCGGGTACATCCGGCGCGTCGCGGCCGGGATCTACGCCTGGTTGCCGCTCGGGCAGCGGGTCCTCCGGCGCATCGAGCAGATCGTGCGCGAGGAGATGGACGCGGCCGGCGCGCAGG